>NZ_PCQC01000023.1:0-90274 GCF_002979955.1 Pseudomonas sp. MYb2 | reverse complement strand
TCGCTCCCACATGGATCTGCGGCGAACCGGGATTTTGAGATCACCCGACACCTCTGTAGGAGTGAGCCTGCTCGCGAAAGCGCTGGGTCAGGCAATGAAGATGTTGCCTGACCGGACGCCATCGCGAGCAGGCTCACTCCCACTTGGATTTGTGGTGAACCGAGATATTGTGAACACCCGCCCCCCCCCTGTAGGAGTGAGCCTGCTCGCGAAAGCAGTGGGTCAAGCAATGAAGATGTTGAATGACTGGACGCTATCGCGAGCAGGCTCGCTCCCACATGGATCTGCGGCGAACCGGGATTTTGAGATCACCCGACACCTCTGTAGGAGTGAGCCTGCTCGCGATAGCGGTGGGTCAGGCTATGAAGATGTTGAATGACTGGACGCTATCGCGAGCAGGCTCACTCCTACAGGGGATCTGTGGTGCATTCAC
This sequence comes from Pseudomonas sp. MYb2, assembly GCF_002979955.1. Classification (NCBI taxonomy): domain Bacteria; kingdom Pseudomonadati; phylum Pseudomonadota; class Gammaproteobacteria; order Pseudomonadales; family Pseudomonadaceae; genus Pseudomonas; species Pseudomonas sp. MYb2. Next base: position 89,841 of record NZ_PCQC01000023.1, on the reverse strand, counting down.
TAGCAACCCTTCAGTGCCTGCTTGTGCGCATACATCGCCCCATCCGCATCCGCCAGCAAGCGATCCACGGTCTCGTGGCGTTTGGCGTCGTATTCAATCTGCCCGACGCTGAAGCGAATCGCATAGCCCCGGTGCAGCGTGGCATTACGCTCTTCGAGGATTTCCTTGAGCCGCGCCATGATCGTCGTGGTTTCGATATGGCTCGACCCCGTCAGCAGCGCAACAAACTCATCCCCGCCCAAACGCCCGACCACATCGCTTTCGCGAAAGGCAATGCGCAGCACGTCGGCGAAAGTCTTCAGCGCACTGTCACCCTCGGCATGCCCATACAGATCGTTGATCTGTTTGAAGTCATTGAGATCGAAAAACAGCAACGTCGCGGGCCGATCAAGCCGGGCGCAGGCGTCCAGCGCATGCTGGGCCAACTGCTTGAAACCGCGGCGATTGGACAGCAGCGTCAGCTCGTCCATGCTCGCCATCTGCACAGCCGTCAGCTCTTGCTCGGCCATTTCCGCCAGGTCGCGCAACAACGCGCGCTCTTCATCGTCGAGTTCGCGGGGTTTGGTGTCGATCAGACACAGCGTGCCCATTTTATTGCCGTTGGGCACGGTCAATGGGTAACCGGCGTAGAAGCGGATATTCGGCGCACCAGTGACCAGCGGATTGTCATGAAAGCGCACATCCTCACGGGCATCGGGCACCAGCAGGAGTTCGTTCTGCAGTATCGCGTGGCCGCAGAACGAAACATCCCGTGGCGTTTCAGTGGCATCCAGGCCGACACAGGACTTGAACCACTGACGATCCTTGTCGACCAGCGTCACCAGTGCAATCGGCACGTTGAACAGGCGCTTGGCCAGCCGTGTCAGTCGGTCGAACCGCTCCTCCGGCGCCGAGTCAAGCAGGTCAAGGCCGTGCAGCGCTTGAAGACGTTTATCCTCATTGGCGGGTTTTCCAGGAACCAGCATTCGCACACTCCGTTGGCATCAATGCTCTTCAGCGTAGCGTTAAATCCGCGTGAGTTCTTCTCATCAGATCCCCGCCACCGGACATGGCCCGCCGGCATCGGCCCACAGCTTGAATTGCGCGACGAAAATATCGTGCGGCACCGGCACGGGCGCGCGCCCTGCTCCGGGGTTCCAGCCCCACAGCACCAGTTTGTCTTCGCTGACGTGTTTGATCAGCGCGGCAAAATCGCGATCGCCGTTGCTGGAGCGATCCTTGATCATCGCGCAGAGTTTGTCCGCTGGCAGGCCGATCCAGGCCATTTTGTGCGCCGCCGGTGGCAGGCTCCAGTGCGGTGCCCCCGGTGGCGCATGGGGGCCGTAACTGGCGGGCGGATTGTTTTCCGCGTGACAGGTCGCGCACGGCAAACCGGCGGCGCCCTTGCCGTCCATGCCGCGCACCACGTTCATCGCATGGGGAATGCCGGCGTCGAACTGCAGCGGCGCATCCCCGGGAATGTGGCAGTTCTGGCAACGCGGGCTCTGGAAGACTTTCTGCACCGTACCAAAGGCTTTCAAGGCTTCCTGATCATCGGCAAACAGGTCCGAGGCATAACCGCCCAGTCCCAACAGAATCACCGTGCCCAACACTAGATGTCGTTTCATCTCACACCCCCGACAGTTGCAGCGGCAACTCACGCAGACGTTGCCCGGTCAGGGCGAACACGGCGTTGGCCACGGCTGGCGCGGTCGGCGGCACACCGGCCTCGCCGATGCCGCCGGGTTTGTCGCTGCTCGGCACAATATGCACCTCGACCACCGGCATCTCGTTGAGCCGCAGCACCTGATAATCGTGATAGTTGGATTGCACCACCGCGCCGTCCCTGAGCGTCAGTTTGCTGTGCAGCGCCATGCCCAGGCCGAAGGTGATGCACGACTCCATCTGCGCAGCGATGCTCTGCGGGTTCACCGCAATCCCGCAGTCCACGGCGCAAACCACCCGATGCACGCGAATCTTCAGATTGTCCTGCGACACCTCGGCGACCTGGGCGACGTAGCTGCCGAATGATTCGTGTACCGCCACGCCGAGGCTATGGCCATCCGGCAGCGGCGCTTTCCAGTTGGCTTTTTCAACCGCCAGATTGAGCACACCCAGATGCCGAGGATGATCCTTGAGCAACGTTCGTCGGTATTCGACCGGATCCTTGCCGGCCGCCGTGGCCATTTCATCGATCAGCGATTCCATGACAAACGCCGTGTGGCTATGGCCTACCGAGCGCAACCACAGCACATTGATCCCGGTCTGCGGCGAATGCAGATCGACCTGATGATTGGCCAGGCCTTTGACGTAAGGGCTGTCAGAGACGCCTTCGACCGACGTCGCGTCAACGCCGTTCTTGACCATGGTTTTTTCCAGCATGGTGCCGGCCATGATCGACTGCCCGACCAACACATGCTGCCAACTCGACGGCAAACCATCCGCGCCCAAACCGATCTTGGCCTGGTGCAGGAACATCGAGCGGTAGTAACCGCCGCGAATATCGTCTTCCCGCGACCACACGGTTTTCACCGGCATGGCGGCGGCTTTCGCCACTTGCACCGCTTCGGCGACAAAGTCTGACGTCGGATTGGCCCTGCGTCCAAAACCACCGCCAAGAAATTCCGTGTGGATTTCGACCTGCTCCGGCTTCAGCCCGGTGATCTTGCCGGCGACCATTTGATCGAGCGTCTGAAACTGCGTACCGGTCCAGATCTCGCATTTCTCGGCGCTGATCTTCACCGTGCAATTGAGCGGTTCCATCGGCGCGTGAGCCAGATATGGCACGCTGTACTCGACATCGATTTTCTTCACCGCTTTACCGAAGTTGCCCTTCGCGTCGCCGGCCTGACTGGCAGATATGCCTGGCGTGGCGGCCAGTTTGCGGAAACGTGCCAGCAATTTTTCGCTGCTCAGATCGGCATGCGGGCCGAGATCCCAATCGATCTTCAGCGCATCACGGCCCAGTTTCGCCGCCCAGTAATGATCAGCGATCACCGCAACGCCTGTCGGCACTTGCAGCACTTTGTGCACGCCCGGGACCGCCAGCGCCTCAGCACCTTCGAAGGATTTCACACTGGCGCCGAACACCGGTGCACGGGCGACCATCGCAGTCATCAAACCTTCAAATTGCACGTCCATGCCGAACTTGGCGCGGCCGGTGATTTTTTCCGGCGTGTCGAGGCGTTTGGTCGGTTTGCCAATGACTTTCCAGTCCTTGGCTTCCTTGAAAGTGATCGACTTCGGATCCGGCACCGGCAGTTGCCCGGCGGCATCTGCCAGCTCGCCATAAGTCGCACGTTTATCACCGGCAATAACCACGCCCGATTCGGTGCGAATCGTCGATGGCGCCACTTCAAAGCGTTTCGCCGCCGCCTCGACCAGCATCTGCCGCGCGGTCGCGCCTGCCAGCCGATAACGGTCGAACTCCATCCACGTCGACGTCGAGCCGCCGGTAATCTGCATGCCGCCAAACCCCGGCATGCCGTAATCCGCCGCTGACGCCGGCGAGTGTTCGACGCGGATCTTCGACCAATCCGCGTCCAGTTCCTCGGCAATCAACATGGTCAGGCCGGTCCAGATGCCCTGGCCCATCTCCGAATGCCCGAGCAACACGGTGACGCTGTTGTCCGCCGCGATGCGCAAAAACGCATTCGGTGCAAACACCTTGCCTTCGTTCTCGGCGGCATAGGCAAACTTGTGGCCGCCGGGGACGACAAACGCCACCACCAGCCCGCCGCCCAACACGGCACTGCCTTTGAGAAAACCCCGACGCGATACAGGACTGTTCATCGTCTATCTCCCCGCAAAATCAGCCGATTTCCGAAGCACGCTTCACTGCCGCACGAATGCGCGGATAGGTGCCGCAGCGGCAGATATTGCCGGAGAGCGCCTGATCGATATCGCTGTCGGTGGGTTTGGGGATTTTCGCCAGCAAGGCGGCGGCCGACATGATCTGCCCCGACTGGCAGTAACCACACTGCACCACGTCGAGTTCGGCCCAGGCTTGCTGCACCGGGTGCGAGCCGTCGGTGGACAGGCCTTCGATGGTGAGGATTTTCTGCCCGTGGGCCACGGCGGTCGCGGGCGTGATACAGGCGCGTAATGGCGCCCCGTCAACGTGCACGGTGCAGGCCCCGCACTGGGCCATGCCACAGCCGAATTTGGTGCCGGTCAGGTGCGCGACATCGCGCAGGACCCAGAGCAACGGCATGTCCGCGGGGACATCGAGCTCCTGATCCTTGCCATTGATATTCAAGGTCAGCATCGGGGGATTTCCTCAGACTCACGGTGTTCTGAAGGGGCGCCGCTGTGGCCATCAATGCCTACGCGCGCCTCGGCTTATCCCTTTCAGCAAAGCCTAATTTGCGCACGAAGCCAGACGTTGCGACCACCGGTCATGCAGATGTCGACTTTAATCCTACAGTTGATAACGGCTCGCACTGAGCCAGCGCAGCAGAAATCCATCCTGAGCAAAACGGTCCGCGCTTGCCGCGCGGGTTATCCATCACATTGGTCTGGAGTCGCGAACATGGGATTTGTCACCACCAAAGACGGCGTCGAAATCTTCTACAAAGACTGGGGCCCGAAAGACGCGCCGGTGATCCACTTCCACCACGGCTGGCCGCTCAGCTCGGACGACTGGGATGCGCAGATGCTGTTCTTCCTCGGCAAAGGCTTCCGGGTGGTTGCCCATGATCGGCGTGGGCACGGGCGTTCGAGCCAGGTCTGGGATGGCCACGATATGGATCATTACGCCGACGATACGCTGGCGGTGGTCAATCATTTGGGGCTGAAGAACGTCGTGCATGTCGGTCACTCGACCGGTGGCGGTGAGGTGATTCATTACATTGCCCGGCATGGTCAGGCCAACGTCGCCAAAGGTGTGCTGATCAGTGCGGTGCCACCGTTGATGGTGCAGACCGAGAGCAATCCGGGTGGGCTGCCGAAATCGGTGTTCGATGACTTTCAGGCGCAGTTGGCGGCGAACCGGGCGCAGTTCTATCGGGATATTCCGACAGGGCCTTTTTATGGCTACAACCGGCCCGGGGCCACGCCATCGGAAGGGATTATTGCCAACTGGTGGCGTCAGGGCATGATCGGCGGCGCAAAAGCCCATTACGATGGGATCGTCGCGTTTTCGCAGACGGATTTCACCGAGGACTTGAAGAAGGTCACGGTGCCGGTGCTGGTGATGCATGGCGAGGATGATCAGATTGTGCCGTATGCGAACTCGGGACCGTTGTCGGCCAAGTTGCTGCCCAATGGCACATTGAAATCGTATCCGGGGTTCCCGCACGGGATGCCGACGACGGAGGCCGAAACGATCAACGCGGATCTTTTAGCCTTTATTCGCGGCTGAGTTGAGCGGCAGCCATACACTCCCCCTGTGGGAGCGAGCCTGCTCGCGAATGCAATCTGTCAGTTGAACTTGAGCTGAATGACCCACCGCTTTCGCGAGCAGGCTCGCTCCCACAAGGGGGATGTGATTGGGCTCACGTCCATTATTCTTCTGTGCGACTTGTGCTTTCACGATCACGCTCGTAGTGGTGAGCCAATGGCAGCGCCGGTAGCCACGACTCACGCCGAATGGTCCAGAGTTCGTAAGTGGGTTTGAACTGATTAGGCTCATCGAGCGATCCGACGTTGACCTCCACTTCATCTGCCGAACGCGTGTACACCGGAGAGCCGCAGCGCGGGCAGAAAAAGCGCCCGTTGAAGTCGCGGGTTTCGCCGGTGACTTTCAGCGCATCCTCGGGAAATATTGCCGAGGTGTGAAAGAGCGTGCCGTGACGTTTGCGGCAGTCGAGGCAGTGGCAGATGCCGACGCGGTAGGGCTGACCAGTCACTTCGAAACGGACATCGCCGCATAGGCAACCGCCGGTCAATCGATTCATGTCGCACCTCCTCTTCAGTATTTGAAATTACCGACAGCCCTCACCCTAACCCTCTCCCAGAGGTAGAGGGAACTGACCGCGCTGTATGTGCAAGTTGCACCGACTTGAAATACCGAGTCGAACTCAGGTTTGAAGAGCACAAAGATCGGCTCCCTTTCCCCCTCGCCCCTTGGGGGAGAGGGAACTGACCGCGCTGTATGTGCAAGTTGCACCGACTTGAAATACCGAGTCGAACTCTGGCCTGGAAGTACATGGAGATCTGCTCCCTTCCCCCTCGCCCCCTTGGGGGAGAGGGCTGGGGTGAGGGGGGAAAATCTCACAGACTCACGCAAAACCGAAAGCCGCCACCAACCGGCATTGCTCATGTGTAAACGTCATCCGGTTACGGCGTTTAAAGCACACAATCCGTTACGCCATCCTCCCTACAACACCTTGCGTCGTTACCTACGCGTACGCCAGAATCCGCCGGCTTACACGGCTATGGGCCGGGCTATATCGTTGGCCTGTCACTGCAAAACAGTGATCGGGTTTGGTAGCCCGTCTGTAATAGCCGTGTGACAACACCCTGTGCTGTCTCTTTGTGGAGGCTCAGTTCAATGGTAGTCATGCGTGGGGCTCACTCGTGAGCGCCGGGTTCCTATTGCAGCCGGTCTACCAACCCGCGTATGGCCACCACCCACTCGTTTGGTAGCGAGAGTGATGGCTCCTTAAACTGCGATAGGAGTTTCATCCATGTTCAAAATCACGCCAAATCCACCGCCCACCGACCCAATCCCTCACGACCCCTCGCTCAACCCGCAAAAGGTCAAAGAGGCAACCGACCGCGCCCTCGACTACTACCTGCGACCCGAAGCACTCGGCGCTCCACCAAGCTCGCCAAAGTTTCGCCCCGTCTACCTCGTCGACCCCACGCTGGATGAAGAAACACTACTGGTCGAAGCCTGTGAGTCGCTTTCCTACGCCCACTCCATGGCCGGTAACATCGCCAACTCAATAGGCGGCCCGGAGCGCAAACCGCTGCTGGCGCTGCAACAGGTGATCATGCTGAACGAGCTGTTGGTCAACCATCTGCTGGACAAGCTGCGCATCCCGCAATAATCACCAGACCGAATAAGTGAGGGGTTACCCCCTCACTTTCGCGTTTGCCCCCTCTGTCGATTGATGAGCAGAACTCATCAAGCCATCCCGATTTACCCGTCTAGTCCCCACCAGTCACCTCGCTTAGTCTTCCCCCCACGCCCAATGGGAGATCGACATGCACAAGTACACACTCGGCATCCGTTCACTCGAAGTATCCGCCCTCGGCTTTGGCTGTATGGGCCTGAGCCATGGTTATGGCCCGACCACGGATACCCAGAGAATCGCAGAACCACAGTGGACGGAGCCTTTCACGATGGCCACTGACACACGCAGCAGCGCTGCCCTCCCCGCACTCATGGCGCTCTGCCTGAGCGTTGGCGCGATGTTCAGCCTTACCACCCAAGCAGCCGAGGCACCGAAATCCATGACCACCCCGCAAACCACCGCACAAGCCCTTTCGAGCAAACAACAGACGGTTCCACTGATTGCTGCATTCATGGCGACCAGCGACATGCCCAACCTCAACACGGCCCTCAACCAAGGACTCGACGCCGGCCTGACGATCAGCGAAGCCCGGGAAATTCTCGTGCAGCTCTACGCCTATGTGGGCTTCCCGCGCAGCCTCAATGCCTTGAATGAACTCATGACCGTGGTGCAGGCACGCAAACAACGCGGCATCGAAGATGCGCCGGGGCGTGAGCCGGGCCGGGCGATTCCAGTCGGGGATGAATTGCTGGCCGCCGGCACCGCGAATCAAACCAAGATCTCGGGCGCTCCGGTCAAAGGCCCGGTGTTCGAGTTCGCCCCGGTGATCAACCGGTTCCTGCAAACCCACCTGTTCGGCGACATCTTCGAGCGCGACAACCTCAACTGGCAAAGCCGCGAACTGGCCACTGTCGGAGCGCTGGCAGCGACCCCGGGCGTGGAACCGCAACTGCGCGCGCATATGGCGGCAAGCCTGCGCGTCGGGCTCAGCGCGGCACAGTTGAGCGAGGTCACTGAACAGCTGAAAAAGCACGGTGATGCGCAGACTGCCGAACGTGCGAATGCAGCGCTCAAGGAGGTTTTGGCGGCTTCGAAAAAATGACCTGAAAATGGAGCTGATATCGATGTCGTAAAGAAAATCGGCGTTCGGAGTTGTGGTGGATACGCTCATCTACAAGCCCTTGCCTGCGTTCAGCGTCCATACTGTGGTTTTTCAAAAGTCGGGACACCGCCATGCCCTCCCCCGAATCCAGCCTTCTACAGAGCTGGCACGACAACGCTGATGCCTGGATCGAGGTAATCCGCAGCGGCGCCATCGAAAGCCGTCAACAGGTGACCAATCAGGCAATTCTGCTGGCGATCATGGGCCGCCAGCCGCAGCGTGTGCTGGATCTGGGCTGCGGCGAAGGCTGGTTGTTGCGGGCGCTGGCGGACCTGGGCATTGCTGCGGTGGGCGTGGATGGTGATGCGACGCTGGTTGAAGCGGCGCGTCTGGCCGGTTCTCCAACCGTGCATGTCGCCGACTACGACTCGCTGGTCGAAGCCAAGGTTGATATCGGTTGTGACTTCGATTTGATCTGCGCGAATTTCTCACTGCTGCATCAGGACATTATTCCTCTACTGGCCGCGATGAATGTGCTGCTGGTTCCCGGTGGTGCGCTGGTGATTCAGACATTGCATCCATGGGCGGCAGCGGCAGGCGATTATCAGGATGGTTGGCGCGAAGAATCGTTCGCCGGGTTCAAAGGCCAGTGGCAGCCGATGCCGTGGTATTTCCGCACGTTGTCGAGCTGGTGCAATGCGCTGGACATGGCCGGCTTCCGCCTGATCAGCCTGCAGGAACCCCAACACCCACAAAGCCCGGTGCCGCAGGCGCTACTCATCGTCGCTGAGCGCCGCTGACTTTCAAAAACACCACCAATCATTGTAGGAGTGAGCCTGCTCGCGATCGCGGTGGGTCAGGCAATACAGATTCAGACTGTGCGGACGCCATCGCGAGCAGGCGAAGGCCTACAGGGGATTTGGGTTGACCTTGGATTTTAGATATACCACCGGACAGCGTAGGAGCCGAGCTGTTCCTATAAGGTCAGGCAGCTTGCGGGACCAGTCGTAGCCCGCGCAGGCGGTATTGCGCCAGCAGGCGCATGACGTAGCCGATCTTGATCAGGGTCGGGCCGAGGATGGTCAGCGCATGCATCGCCACCTGCAGGGCAATCGGCATGGGGCCGCTGTAGAGGTAGGCGCCAAAGATGCCGGCCAGCAACATGATCAGGCCGACGACGAGGACTTTGCTCGACAGATGCAGAACGTGCAGCGGGCTTTTGAAGAAGGTGAACATGGTGGCGTACTCCTGATCGGCTCGATGGGTACGTTAAGTACTTCAAATCCTGTGCCAGCTTTTTAAGCCAGTGAAACCGGGCACCCGCACTGCAAAGAGTCAATTTGACACAGAAAGAAGCAGGTCATTTTGACTCGACACAAAGTCATTACGACCACATCTCACAAAAATCTCGTACACGACGGCTAAAAGCAAACCAATATCATTTGCACACTATCCTGCCTTTTGTTTTAATCGCGACCCATTCCCATTTAGACCGGTCACGGTCGTTCTGGACGCTTGCTCTAATGACGGTCGCCGACTCCTCACTTGTGCAGAATCTCTACCTCAGCCACCACCGCTGGCTGCACGAGCTATTGCGTCGACGCCTGAGCAACGCAATGGATGCCGCCGACCTCGCCCATGACACCTTCATCCGCGTGCTCAAGCGCCCGCAAATCTTCACTGATGAGGTTCACGAGCGCTCACATCTGGCAACCATTGCCCGCGGTTTGTGCGTCGATCACTGGCGCCGTCGGCAACTGGAACAGACCTGGCTGGACACCCTCGCCAGCCGCCCGCCAGCCTTGCAGCCCTCCCCCGAGCAGCAGGCGATCATCGTTGAAACCCTGCACGAGGTAGATGCCATGCTTCAGCGTCTGCCACAGCGGGTCAGTGAGGCGTTCATTCTTGCGCAGTTGCACGGCATGCCTTACCGATTGATCGCCGAACAGATCGGCGTCAGCGAGCGGATGATCAAAAAATACCTCGCCCAAGCGATGATGCATTGCGCGATTCTTGAGGCCGAACTCGACGGCCTGCTGATTGAGTAACGCCATGAACAAACTCAGCCACGCCAGCCTTGAGCAGGCGGCGCACTGGTACGTGCAATTGCATGACGCGCCGGTCGCCGATCAGGAACAGCTGCGCTGGCAGGCATGGCTGGCACAAAGCCCTGAGCATCAGGCGGCCTGGAGCTATGTCGAACGCGTCGGCCAAAGGTTCGCGCCACTGCAAAGCGACAGCGAAACTCACGCCATCAGCCACGCCTTGCGGACCAGCAGTCGCACCTCGATCAGTCGCCGACAATCGCTCAAGGGCCTGCTGATTGTTGCCGCGACCGGGCTGACCGGTTTGGCCGCCTGGCGCAGCACACCGCTGATCGAACGGCTGAGTGCCGACCTGTCCACCGGCACTGGCGAAACCCGCGAAACGACACTGAGCGATGGCAGCCGGATCTGGCTCAATGCGTTGAGCACGCTGAATGTGCATTTCGACGCGACGCGCCGCTTGCTGCTGCTGCGCGCCGGCGAAGTGCTGATCGACACCGCCAGGGATCCAGGCCGGGCTTTTCTGGTGGACACCGAACATGGCCGGATGCGCGCATTGGGCACGCGCTTCAGCGTCTGCCAGAACGATCGCAACACCCTGCTCAACGTTTATGAAGGCGCCGTCGAAGTACGCAACCAGCAAGGCCAGACTCAAGTGGTTGAGGCCGGCCAGCAATTGACATTCAGCATGGCTCGATTGGGTACCGCAACCACGGCCAGCCCGTCACGCGAAGCTTGGCGCCAAGGGCTGCTGCTGGCGGATAACCTGCCGCTGGGTGAGCTGATCGAAGAGCTCAGCCGCTACCGTCCAGGGCATTTGCATTGCGATCCGGCCGTGGCCGACTTACCAGTGATGGGTTCGTTCCCGCTCAAGGATACCGATCAGGCCTTGCGCCTGCTCGAAGCGGCATTGCCGATTCGCGTCGACAAGACTTTCAACTGGTGGGTTAGCGTCGGACCGAAAACCTGAGGTTTTTTTCACTTCACGGTTCCCTTTTCGCGCGTTCATTCGGTTAACCCATAACAGCCCGCACTTCGTTGCTCGCGCCCCGGAAAACTGCATGTTGCGCTGCCCCCTCGCCCGCCCCCGTTTCGCCTTGGCCTTGGCATTTGCCGTGCCAGGGCTGAGTGCGTCGATTGCGCAAGCAGAGGCGCAGAAGCAGCATTATTCGGTCGCTGCCGGCTCACTGGCTTCAGCGCTTAACCGCTTCGCGCAACAGAGCGGCGTGTTCATCGCCGGCCACAACGACTTGGCCGCCGACAAGCGCAGCCCCGGTCTTCACGGCGAATACTCCGCGCAACAAGCCCTGAAAATTCTTCTCAAGGGCAGCGGCCTGCAAGCCCAGCCACAAAGTGGCGGCGGTTATGTCTTGCGCAGCGCAGCCACTGCAGAACCGCTGCAACTGGACGCCACCACCATCAACGGCAAAACCCTCGGTGCCATCAGCGAAGACACCCACGCCTACACCACCGGCCAGACCTCTTCCGCCACCGGCCTGGCGCTGTCCCTGCGCGAAACCCCGCAATCGATCAGCGTGATCACTCGCCAGCAACTCGACGATCAAGGCGCCACCGGCATCGCCGACGTGCTGCGCCGCGCGCCGGGCATCAGTGTGCAGAACTACGACAGTGAGCGTTGGGAGTTTTCCAGCCGTGGCGCGCCGATCACCAATTTCCAGTACGACGGGGTCAATACCGACTACGACGGCGTCTACGATTACGGCACCACCAGCACCGACATGGCGACGTTCGATCGGGTCGAAATCATCAAGGGTGCCACTGGCCTGATGACCGGTTCAGGCGATCCCTCTGCCACGGTCAATCTGATCCGCAAACGCCCGACGCAAGCTTTCAAGGCATCACTGAGCGGCAGCGTCGGCTCATGGGACAACTACCGCAGCGAGACCGACGTCTCCGGCCCGTTAACCACGAGCGGCAACCTGCGTGCGCGCTTCGTTGGCGTCCATCAGGAACGCAGCGCCCACGCCGATCATTACCAGAACAGCAAGGACATCGCCTACGCCATCGTCGAAGCCGATCTGACCCCGGACACCCTGCTGACCGTAGGTTTCGATCAGCAGAACACCCGCTCACGCGGCGCCAGCTGGACCGGTTTCCCAATGTTCTACAGCGACGGTACGCGGACTCGTTTCCCGCGCTCGTTCAACCCGGCGACCGACTGGAGCCGCAGGGATTTCAGCAATCAGACGCTGTTCGCCGCCCTCACCCGGCAACTGCAAAGCGACTGGACGCTGAAGCTCAGCTACGACCGCAAACACCGCGAGCACGACACCCTGCTCGGCTCCGCCAGTGGCGGCAATCCGGATCCGCTGACGGGCGACGGCATGTTCCTGTACATGGGCAAATTCAAGGGTGACGAAGTGCAGGACAATGTCGATCTCAACCTCGGCGGGCCGTTCAGCCTGTTCGGGCGCGAGCATCAGATGATCGTCGGGTTCATGTCGATGAACACCCGTCAGGACAACCCTGTGTACGGCTCGGTTTATCCGGCGCTGAACGCCAGCATTTTCGACTGGCACGGCGAGTTCGCCAAACCCGACATCCCGCAGATCGGCACCGACGCCATCAGCCAACGCCAGACCGGCGCGTACGTATCGACGCGCTTGAAGGCCAGCGACGATCTGGCGCTGATCCTCGGCGCACGTGTCAGTGATTTCAGCGCCAGCGACCACCTCGACTATCACGACCCGAACACCGCCAATGTCCGCGAGGGCTATCGCCAGACCGGCGTGGTTACACCCTACGCCGGTGCGGTCTACGACCTCGACGACACGTACTCGCTGTACACCAGCTACACGCGCATCTATCAACCGCAACTGAGCAAGGACGCCGCGCGCCAGTTGCTCGACCCGGTGCAAGGCGACAGCTATGAAGCGGGGATAAAAGCCGAATACTTCGAGGGCCGGCTCAACGCCAGTCTTGCCGTGTTCCGCATCGAGCAAAACAACGTCGCCGAGCAAATCAGCGGCTTCGACACGCAGGCCGTGTACCGCGCCGTGCAGGGTGCAACGACCAAAGGTTTCGAATTCGAAGTGGCCGGCGAAATCGCTGACGGCTGGAATCTTTCTGCCGGTTACGCCTACAACCACACCCGCGATGCCGAGGGCAATCCGGTGTATGCCTCGATCCTGCAAACCACCGCGCCGGAGCAGTTGGTACGGCTGTTCAGCAGCTATCGCTTGCCCGGTGTCTGGCAGAATCTGACCCTGGGTGGCGGCATCAGTTGGCAGAGCGAATTTTTCGGCAACGTCTTTCAGCCCGATGCCGGCCAGAACGTACGCATCACTCAGGACAGCTATTACCTGGTCGATGCCATGGCACGCTACCGCTTCAGCGACCACCTGAGCACTACGCTCAACGTCAAAAACCTCTTCGACAAGACCTACTACACCGGACTCGGCAATTTCGGCACCGGGTTCTATGGCGAACCGCGCAGCCTGCAACTGACGGCGCGCTGGGATTTCTGATGAGCCGGCAACTTGTCGATCTACGGCGCTGCCAGTCGACCAAGGACTGTCTACGCTGATAGTCCAGCGTGTCTGACCTGCCGAGGATAACTGCCATGCAACGCTTTCAAAAACTCACGCCCTGCCTGTGGTTCGATGATCAGGCCGAAGCGGCGGCGAAGTTCTACTGCTCGATCTTCGATCACGCGAAAATCACCGGTCTGACCCATTACAGCAAGGTCGGTCAGGAATTTCACGGCAAGCCGGAAGGTGCGGTGATGACCGTCAGTTTCGAGCTCGATGGCCAGACGTTTACCGGCCTCAACGGTGGGCCGATGTTCAAGTTCAGCGAAGCTATTTCGTTTCAGGTCAATTGCCAGAACCAGGAAGAAGTCGACCATTTCTGGGGCAACCTGTCCGAGGGTGGCCCGGTCGAAGCCCAGCAATGCGGCTGGCTCAAAGACAAATTCGGTGTGTCGTGGCAAATCGTGCCGGTGGCGTTCATGCACATGATGCTGGACGCCGACACCAGCAAGTCGCAGCGGGCGATGCAGGCCATGTTCAAGATGAAAAAACTCGACATCGCCGAACTGGAACGAGCCTTTGCCGGCCAGAGCTAATACACTCGGGCGCTGGCCTGCCGGGAATAATCACAATGAAACACGCTGCCGCCAAAAACCCTGAAAAAGCCCCGCGCTTCTGGCGCGACGACGCCCTGCCCTTCATCGAAGCGCGGGCCATCGCCGATGGCCGCGAAGTCTGTTACGCCCGCCATTCCCACGCGCACTTCTCGATCGGTGCGATTACTGCCGGGCGCAGTACTTACGTGCACGAGCATGCGCAATTCGAGGTGGCGGCAGGGACGGTGGTGTTGATGAACCCCGGCGATGTGCACGCCTGCAATCCGATTGATGATCAGCCGTGGTCGTACGTGATGTTGTATGTCGAGACGCCGTGGCTGACGGATTTGCAGCATCAGTCGGGCTTTGCCAAGGATCTGGAATTTCGACCGTTCTCTGCCACGCACCTGCAGGATGCAGCGCTGTTTCACGACTTGATCGCGCTTTACCAAGTGCTGATCGACGAGCAACAGGATGTACTACGCAAGCAGAGCGCAGCGGTGGAGTTTTTCAGCGATCTGCAACTGCACCTGAACCCTGCCGGGCAAGTGTTGCGCGAACCTAATTTCAAACTTGAGCGCGCCGCAGAGTTCATCCGCGAACATTGCACCGACCTGCTCAGCCTCGATGACATCTGCGTCGCAGCGCAGCTGTCACCGTCGTACCTGATCCGCGCGTTCAAGCAGCATTACGGCATGACCCCGCATGCGTTTCTGGTCAATCAGCGCATCCAGTTCGCCCGCGAACGCCTGCGCAGCGGACAATTGATTGCCGATGTGGCGCTGGCGGCCGGGTTTGCCGATCAGGCGCACTTTCAGCGGGCCTTCAAACAGCATCTGGCCGCAACACCTGGGCAATATCGCGGCTGACCGATCCGCCACAAAGGTTGTGCCAGGGTCAGGTGAACAGCAGGTAGATCGCACTGACAGCCAGCAACAGCGCCATGCTCCGATTGAACCAGCGCATCCCCGCCGCGTTGCTCAGATACCCACGCAAAAACGTCCCGGCATACACCCAACAGCCGACCGACACATAGCAAATCACCAGATACACCGCCGCAAACTGCCAGACCAGCTGCGCCTCGCCATCCGCCACGAACGCGCCCATTCCCGCCACGCAGGCCAGCCACGCTTTCGGATTGAGCCACTGCATCACCGCGCCGTACAGCATCGACGGCGCCCGCGCGGCATCCTTGGCATTCAATTGCCCGTCGTCAGTGGCCAGTTTCCAGGCCATGAACAGCAGAAACGCCACCCCGGCCAGTTGCACCACGCGGGTCATGAACGGCCACAGTTGCAGAACCTCGTGCAGGCCCAGGCCCATCAACACCAGCAACAACACAAACCCCAATGTTGCCCCGGCGACATGCCGCTGGCTGGCGCGGAAGCCGAACTGCGCCCCCGAACTCAACGCCACGATATTCACCGGCCCCGGCGTGATCGACGCCGCCAACGCAAACGCCGCCATCGAAACAATCAGACTCATCGCACACCTGCTTCAAATCGAGGAACAAGGTGCTCACGGTATCGAGCGCCCAATCCCCGGTATTGAAGAAAATGCCCCTGTGATCTGATCGTTCCCACGCTCTGCGTGGGAATGTAGCCCGGGACGCTCCGCGTCCCTTCCAGAGCCGAACGCAGAGCGTCCGTTGAGGCATTCCCACGCGGAGCGTGGGAACGATCAAAAGAAAATGCCCCTGTGATCCTGATCGTTCCCACGCTCTGCGTGGGAATGTAGCCCGGAACGCTCCGCGTCCCTTCCAGAGCCGAACGCAGAGCGTACGTTGAGGCATTCCCACGCGGAGCGGGGGAACGATCAGATCAACAGATCGCAGCCTGCGGCAGGTCCTGCAGGGGTCAGTCGAGGCGTGGCACGGTGAAGCGGAATTCGCTGCCCTGCCCCGGCTCACTCTCGGCGACGATCCGGCCGCCGTGGGCTTCGACGATGCCTTGGGTGATGTACAAACCTAAGCCGGTGCCGTTGGGATTGCCTTCCTTTACCGTCCAGTAACGGTCGAACACGTGCGGCAGGTGCTCTTTGGGGATGCCTTCGCCGCTGTCACGCACGGTGAAAACGATTTCATCGCCGACTGATTTGGCATGCACGCCGACGGTGCCCAGGCGCGGGGTGAACTTGATCGCGTTGCCGACCAGATTCGACAGCACTTGAAACAGCCGCTCCGGATCGGCGTGAATGCGCAAATCGGGATCAGCGGCAAAGGAAATGCTGATGTCCTTGTCCAGCGCCAGCGGTGCGAGCAGCGCCTGCGCTTCCTCGAACATCTGCCCGACGTCGAGTTTCTGCGGGGTGATGGAGTAGCGCCCGGCGTCAATCTTCGAGGTGTCGAGCAAGTCTTCGAGCAGCGTGTTCATGCGCCCGGCCGCCTGCTGCATGGTGTCGATCGCGGTGGAGATGCGCCGCGAGGTGTGCGGCCCATCGGAGCTGAACGCCTTCTGCAGCATGCCGCAGAGCATCGAGATTACTGTCATCGGGTTGCGCAGGTCGTGGGAGACCACCGCCACCAGTTCATCGCGGGCTCGCACGGCTTCCTGTTCGCGGCACACCTGGCGCGCCAGATCGTTTTCCAGCGCCGAACGACGCAGGTCGTTGGCGGCGAACAGATCGCCATGGCTCCACTTGGTGGAGATGCCGGCCATCTCGACTTTCCAGATTTCAAACGAGGTGCGCGGGCGCAGGCGCAAGCCGGCGTCGGAGTTTTCCAGGTCCAGTGGCTTGCGCGGATCACCGCTCCAGTTGATGTTCTCTTTGACCTCGGGGCGGAACCACAGCACGCCGTTGTCGACCGGTTTGGGCAGGCTCATGGCAAGCACGCCACTGGCCACTTGCTGATACTCCGCGGCCGGTGGATACACGCTGGCCAGATTATGACTGGCGAACACCGGCTCGCCGCTGTCCTGCAGCCACTTGTGCAGGGCGCGGATCTGCGCAGGCTCCGGGCAGTTGCCGTAACGGTGCAATTGGTTGTCTTCAATGATCGCGATACCGCCGGCGTTGTTCAGCGCCATAAGCACTTGCGGCTGGTTGGCCAGGCCATCGAAAACGTTTTGCGGCGAATCGATCATCGCTTGATTGAGCAGAGCCAGCGCCTCGACTTTTTCTTCACGCTGACGGCTGATTTCCAGCGCTTCCATCGCGCTGATCTGCAGCGACAGTACCTGGCCGATGGTCTGGCACGCCGCGCGCAATTCATGCGGCACGTGCAGCGGCTGACGGTTGCCGCAACTGATCAGGCCCCAGAGCTTGTCGCCCTTGAGCAGCGAGATACTCATCGACGAAAGCACGCCCATGTTCTTCATGTACTGACAGTGGATCGGCGACACGCTGCGCAGGGTGGCAAAACTCAAATCCAGCGGTGTGTCGGTGTCCGGGCGCAGCTTCGGCAGCAACGGCACTGGCTGGTAATCGGCATTGGGGATGATCCGCAGCCAATTGGTCCGATACAACTCGCGGGCCTGCTCGGGAATGTCCGAGGCTGGAAAGAACAGACCGTTGAACACTTCCATCGACGGGTCGGACGCTTCGGCGATCACCTGGCCGTGTCCCTCCTCTTCGAAGCGATAGATCAGCACCCGGTCGTAACCGGTCATGGCCTGGATTTCCTTGACGCTGATGTCGTACAGCGCCTGCAACGAGGTGGCCGCGTGCAGACGCTGGAGCATGCGCCCCAGATGGGTCTGGTTGCCGGCGACATTGCGTGGCTGGAAGTTTTCGACGTGGATTTCCAGCTCCAGAATCAGCACGCCCTGATGCCGGTGCAGCAAGCCATCGAACGCCGTGTCATTGAGGCGAAAGTGCAGCGGCGGCGTGTCGGACAACGCCGGCTGCAGCAAGGCTTCGCGCACTTGCGCGGCCTCGGCGTCGCCGATCAGTTGCGCCAGTGGCTGGCCGATCAGTCCGAGCGGCTCCCGGTCCAGCAGGGCTGCAACGTTGGCGCTGACCTGAACGATCTCCAGCGCAGGCTCACTCAGGGTCAGCAGCAAACCGTGGGGCTGGATCGCGCCCGGGAAGCGAATCGGCTCGTCGGCACAGTTGGCCAGCAGTTCTTCAAAGGCTTCTTTGTCTTGCGGGGTCATGCCAGTACCTCCCGGCTTTCGAGCCAGCGCTCGAAACAGCTGAATGTGGTGTGTGCGGCCGCAACCACGGCCTTGCGCTCGTCCGCATCCATCGGTCGACGGCTCAGGTATTCAATGAAATCGCGCCAGCGGCGACCAGTGGCGGCGCCATAGATATCGAGAAACGCCGCGCCATTGTCGGCTTCCAGGCCGAGTCGGCTGGCGATTTCCCGGCGCAGGATCTGCCCGCCCAGCGTCGCACCTTCGAGCACATACAGTATGCCGAGGCAGCAAGCCGCGGAATTGATCAGGGGCAAGTCTTCACACTGTGGCAGACGTGCCAGCGCCTCGCGGCTCAAGCCCAGGGCATGCAGGTCGGCGCGCAAGGTTGGCGCCTTGAGTCGTGGCGTCAGATCAAAATCAGTGGGAATCGCGCCACTGCTCAGCAGCGCGTCTTCCAGCGGTAGATAGAAGCCGTAATAAGCCTGCATCAACTGCACAAATGCTGGGGTATCGAGAGTATCGGAGAAAAATGGAAGGCGTTTTTCCAGTGCGATGTGCAGTTCGGCAGTGCCGGCCCGCAGATCTTGCAGCACCGGTGGCACATAAACTTCACGGGCCTTTGCTTGCATGTAGATCGCTCTTGGTGGGGCCGCCTGGGGCCGTGCGGGATGTTTGAAACAGGGAGCAGAAACAGGGAGCAAATGGTACACGGCAATCGGTATTTCTGACCGGCTGGATAACTTTTTCTGACGAAACCACCTCCCTCTGACTGTTTCAGAGTTGCGCCGTCAGCAAAAAGTTCGACGGCGTTGTCCTGCACGGCCGGGCGCTGTACCGCGACAGCGGGGCCTGACTGTATGGGTCTGACGGCGCGTGGGCTGTGATAAAAATGGCCTTCTCGTTTCTGGAGTGCCGTCATGGATCTCGCCACCCTCAGCCTGTTTCTCCCGGCCTGCTTCGCTCTGAACATGGCCCCCGGCCCGAATAACCTGCTGTCGGTGAGCAACGCTACCCGCTACGGTTTTCGCCGCGCCTGCACGGCGGGCATCGGGCGTATTCTGGCGTTTGCCGGGATGATCGCGCTGGCCGGCGCCGGTCTGTCGGTGGTGTTGCAGACGTCGGAATGGCTGTTCCATGCGATCAAGATCATTGGCGCCGCGTACTTGCTGTATCTGGCCTGGCAACTATGGCGGGCCGATCCGCAGGCCGAGCAGCACGTGACGGGGGCGACCGTTGGCTTCTTCGCCTTGGCGCGACAGGAGTTTCTGGTGGCGGCCGGCAACCCGAAAGCGATTTTGCTATTCACTGCATTTCTGCCGCAGTTCGTCGATCCCGCCCGACCGGTGCCGGCACAATTCGCCGTACTGGGTGTGCTGTTCCTGCTGCTGGAATGGATCGCCATCAGCGCTTATGCCTGGATGGGCCTGCACATGCGCCGCTGGTTCGCCGAGCCGCGCGGCAAACGGATATTCAATCGTTGCTGCGCGGGGCTGCTGTCGGCGGCGGCTTCGGTATTGTTGATGGCCAAACGCGCTTAAGCCTCGGGCGGCCCTTTGAGTTCGACCTGATTGCCATCCGGGTCAAAGCAATACAGCGACAAACCTTTACCCTCGGCGCCGAAGCGTGACTCGGCTTTGGCAACGCTCAGACCAAAAGACTGCAAATGTGCGCTCAGCAGCGCTTCATCGAAAGGCTCGATGCGCAGGCAGAAGTGATCGACGTTGCGCCGCTCGGCACCGGCCGCCCCGCCGCCCTTGCGGCCGAGTTCGCCTTGCAGGTCGACGAGATCGATCATCGAGCTGCCCGCGCGCAGATGGATCAGCCCCAGCGGTTCGTTGCGCTTGACCACCTCGGCACCGAACACCTGACCGTAAAACTCGATGCTGCGCTGCAGGTCTTGCACGCGCAGGACAATATGATCAATACGCTGAATGGAAAACGGATGCATAAACCCGATACCTCACAATCTCTGTAGGAGCTGCCGAAGGCTGCGATCTTTTGACTTTGATTTATACAAACAAGATCAAAAGATCGCAGCCTTCGGCAGCTCCTACACGGTAGTTCAGGGGTAATGGAAATTCACTGTCGATTTTTCGGTGGAGCCATCGAGAATCTGCTTTTACAGTCATGCCATGAACATACAAACCGCTGTCCTGCCGCCCCACGCCGAAATGGTTCGCGCCATGCTCGAACGCGACACTGCCTATGAAGGCGTGTTCTTCACGGCCGTGAAAACCACCGGGATCTTCTGCCGCCCCAGTTGCACGGCGCGCAAGCCGAAACCGGAGAACGTCGAGTTCTTCGCGCACGCTGACGAATGCCTGACCGCCGGTTATCGCGCCTGCCTGCGCTGCAAACCGCTGGACGCCGCGGCCATTGCGCCAGACTGGGTGCAGCGTCTGCTCAACGCCGTGGAAGCCGACCCGGAGCTGCGCTGGAGCGATGCACAACTGCTCGCCGCAGGCATCGAACCGCTGAAGTTGCGGCGCTGGTTCAAGCAGCATTTCGGCATGACCTTCCACGCCTGGCTGCGTACCCGGCGGCTGGGCATGGCGCTGGGCGGGATCAGACAAGGCACCTCGATTGATCACGCCGCGTTCGACTCGGGCTATGACTCGCTCAGTGGTTTTCGCGACGCTTTCCAGAAGTCGTTCCACATCACACCGGGCCGCGCCGAACAGAGCGAGCCGCTGCTGTTCACCCGGCTGACCACGCCGCTGGGGCCGATGATCGCCATGGCCGAACGCCGTGGATTGGTGTTGCTGGAGTTTCTTGATCGACCGGCGCTGACCGGCGAAGTTGAAGCATTGCAGAGCCGCTATGGCTACGCGGTCGCGCCAGGGCATAACGCACACCTGCAGCAGATCGAAAAAGAACTGGCGGCCTACTTCGCCGGCACGCTGAACGTATTCACGGTGCCGTTGCATTTGCCCGGCAGCGAATTTTCCCGGCAGGTCTGGGCAGCGCTGCTGCAAATCCCTTACGGTCACACCAGCACTTACGGCGCCATCGCGGCGGCGTTGGGCAAACCCGGCGCGAGTCGCGCGGTCGGGCTGGCCAACGGGCACAATCGGCTGTCGATTGTCGTGCCGTGTCATCGGGTGATTGGCGCGGACGGCGCGCTGACCGGCTATGGTGGAGGACAACCGCGCAAGGCATTCTTGCTGAGGCTGGAAAACGCCGCGCTGCAGCTCACCCAACCGTTGGCTTTCTGACAAATTTTGCCCCATCAACAACAAGGAATTTCGATGAGCACGCTCGACACCCGCTTTCACCAGTTGCACCAGCAAGGCCTGTTGATCCTGACCAACGTCGCCGACGCCACCGGCGCGCGTCTGGTCGAACAGCTGGGCGGCCAGGCCGTCGCCACCAGCAGCGCGGCGGTGGCCTGGGCCCACGGTTACCCGGACGGCAACACGCTGCCCCTCGAACGGCTGGTGTCGACGGTGGAATCCATCGCCCGGGTCATCAGCGTGCCGCTGACCGTCGACGTCGAGGCCGGGTATTCCGATGACCTCGGGCGGGTCGCCGAGGTGCTCGATGCGGTCATTGCGGCGGGTGCGGTTGGCATCAATATCGAAGACGGCGCGCAAACGCCGGAGCTGCTCGCGCGCAAGATCGAGGTGGCGCGGCAAGTCGCCGACAAACGCGCGGTCAAACTGTTCATCAATGCGCGCACCGATGTCTATCTGAAAGGCCTGGTGCCGGCTGAAGACCGCGTCGCCGAAACCCTGCGCCGTGCCGCGCTGTATCAGGCCGCCGGTGCCGATGGCTTGTTCGCCGCCGGGGTCACCTCGGGCTACGAAATCGAAGCGATCTGCAAAGGCACGACGCTGCCGGTCAACGTGCTCGGCTTCGCCTGTCTGCCCTCGCCCGCCGAACTGCAAGCCTTGGGTGTGCGCCGCCTGAGCGCCGGCTCCGGCATCGCCGAGTTCCTCTACGGTGCGATGGGCGGGCTGGTGAAAAGCTTCCTTGCCAGCGGCAAACTCGACACCCACGACCTCAAGGCCTTCACCTACGGCGAAGTCAACGGCTTGCTGAAATAGCATGCCCGACGCCTATCAAGCGGCCAGCGCATACCTCGCCAGCCTCGACTCCGACTGGCAGCGGCACATTACAGCGGTCGGCCCGTGCCTGCACCAACCGCACCCGGCACGCGATCCGTACGAGTCGCTGGTGCGGGCGATTGCCTATCAGCAGCTGCATGCCAAGGCCGGTGATGCGATTGTCGGGCGGCTGGTGGGGCTGTTTCCGTCGCAGTCATTTCCACGGCCGGAACAAATCCTTGCGACAGACTTTGAACGAATGCGCAGTTGTGGGTTTTCAGCAGGCAAGATTGCCACGATTCAAGGGATCGCCCAGGCGACGCTCGACGGCGTGGTGCCGGATTACGCCACGGAATTGGCGATGGACGATGAAACGCTGATCGAACGCTTGATCGGCCTGCGCGGGGTCGGCCGCTGGACCGTCGAGATGCTGTTGATCTACAGCCTTGAGCGCATGGATATCCTGCCGGCCGATGACTTTGGTGTGCGTGAAGGCTATCGGCGGCTGAAGGGGCTGGAGGTGCAGCCGACGCGCAAGCAGATGATCGAGATCGGCCTGGCGTGGAGCCCTTATCGAACGGTGGCTGCGTGGTATTTATGGCGGGTGGCCAAGGTTTAGACCGCGTTATCGTTCATCGCCGGCAAGCCACACAGGTTTTTTGCTACACCGAACCCTGTAGGAGTGAGCCTGCTCGCGATGAGGCCAGTCCAGTCAACATCCCCATCGACTGAACCACCGCCATCGCGAGCAGGCTCACTCCTACAGGTTCAGGGGTGGGTCAGATGGCATCGATTCACACTGTGCTGAAAACCCAAACATGTAGGAGCTGCCGCAGGCTGCGATCTTTTGATTTTGATTTTGAGATCAAGATCAAAAGATCGCAGCCTGCGGCAGTTCCTACAGGGGCAAATGTGGGATTAGAGACCGGACTTCAACCGGCTGAAGGCGCGGATCAACGCGCGATTGAAGGCTTTGCCGTTGTCGTTTTTGCTGTACAGCGTGGCCCTGACGTCGGCCGAGGGGTAGGTCCCCGGATCATTGCGGATCGCTGCATCGACCAGACCATCCGCCGCGGTGATCGCATTGGCGTAGTGAATGGTGTCGGTGATCGGCGCGATCACCTCCGGGGTCATCAGGTAATCCATCAGCGCTAGCCCGGCCTGCGGGTGCGGGGCGTCCTTGGGAATGACCATCGCGTCAAACCAGATCAACGTGCCCTCTTTCGGAATCCGGTAACTGAGTTTGAACGGCTTGTTCGCCGCCTGCGCCTGCCCTGCCGCAATCGCCACGTTGCCGTTCCACGACATCGCCACACAGGTATTGCCGTTGGCCAGATCGCTGATGTTCAAATCATTGTCGAAGTAGCGAATGTACGGGCGGATCTTCGCCAGTTGCTGCTCGGCGAGTTTCAGGTCGTCAAGGTTCTGCCGGTTGATGTCCAGGCCCATGTACTTCATGACCGCCGCAAAAACCTCGTTCGGATCATTGAGCAGACTCACCCCGCAATCGGCGAATTTCGCCACCACGGCCGGATCGAACAACATCGCCCAGCTGTCCTTCGGCGCATCGGGCAAGCGCTTTTTGACGGCCTCCTCCTGATAGCCCACACCCGTGGTGCCCCACGCGTAGATCCCGGCGTAACGATTGCCCGGATCGAACACCGCCATGTGCTGACGGAATTCCTCACCGACGCCGGCGAAATGCGGCACCCGCGCCTTGTCCAGCGGCTGGATCGCACCGCTTTCGATGGCTCGCGACAGGTGCTGGCCTGCGGTCAGCACCAGATCGTAGCCACTGCGCCCGGTGAGCAGTTTGGTCTCGACGGTTTCCAGTGAGTCAAAGTGATCGGCGACCACATGAATACCGGTTTTCGCCTCGAAGTTTTTCAAGGTATCCGGGGCCAGGTACTCGCCCCAGATGTACAAGTTGACCACCGGTTTGGCGGTGTCGGCGGCCTGCACACACAAGGGTGCAAGCACCAGCAATAACGCTTGAGTCAGTTTGTGCAGGCGCATGGTCAGGCTCCCTTCTTGTGGACAGGCGTGCCGGCGTATTGCGGCATGGTGATGCACGCGACATTACCGCCGCCGAGCAGAATTTCCCGGGAGTTTTCGATGCCGACGATCTTGTGTTGCGGGAACAGTTCGGCCAGCGTCGCCATCGCGACTTTGTCCTGACGATCGCCAAACAGCGGCACCACGATCGAGCTGTTGCCGGCGTAATAGTTGATATACGACGCGCAGATTTTCGTGCCGGCCTGACGGGTGTGGGTGCTGTCTTGCTGGTCGAGGCCTTCGGCTTCCTCGGCGGTCCATTCGAGCACGTCCGGTTGCGGCAGTTTGTGCACGGTCAACTCGCGCCCACGGCTGTCGCGGGTGCTGCGCAGAATGTCGTAGGCCTCTTGGTAGATTTCCCACTGAGGATCGTCGCGGTTGTCGGTCCATTGCAGCACCACTTCGCCGGGACGGACGAAACAGGCGAGATCGTCGACGTGGCCATCGGTTTCGTCGAATTTGCAGCCGCGCGGCAGCCAGATGACTTGTTCGGCGCCGAGGTAATCGGTGAGCCTGCGAGTGACTTCGTCCTTGCCCAAGTGCTGGTTGCGGTTGCGGTTGAGCAGGCATTGTTCGGTGGTGAGGATGCTGCCCTGACCGTCGCTCTGAATGCCGCCAAGCTCGGCAATCAACGGTGCGCGGTAGCGGTCGAAGCGCTCGATTTCGAGGATCTTGCTGGCAATCTGGTCGTCCTTGTCCCACGGGTAGTAGAGGCCGCCGTCAAGACCGCCATAAGCATTGAACTCGAAATCGACGCCGCGTACTTCGCCGCTCTGGTCGTTGATCACAAAGCACGGGCCGCTGTCGCGGAACCAGGTGTCGTTGCAGGTCATTTCCACGACGCGCACTTGCGGCGGCAACTGCCGCCGGGCCGTGGCAAATTGCGCGGCCGAGGCGCAAACGGTGACCGGTTCGCTGTAGGAGATGGCGGTGACGATCTGCACCCAGACTTTCTGCGCCGGCTTGGCGCCGTTGCGCCAGACGTCGGTGCGCTCCGGCCAGCCGAGCCAGCAGCCGGACTTGGTTTCGAATTCGCCGGGCAGACGGAAGCCGTCGTGTTTAGGGGTGGAGTCGAGCAAACGTGCCATGGTCAAACCTCGTCTTCGCGATAGGAATGACCACAAGGTACGGTCGCGGCTCGCCTGCTCGCCAACGATGATTATTGCGGAACAGTTGAATTCAACTCATCAATCAGCCAGCTGATCGTTGAACCACTCAAGCATCTGTGCAACGGCCGGGCGCTCCATCCGCACGCGCTCACACACCAGCGCGTATTGGCCGAGCGCGGTCATGCTCCAGGGGAACGGCCGCACCAACCGCCCGCTCTGCAAGTCCTCCTGCGCGGTGAGGTTGTCACCCATCGCCACGCCCTGCCCTTGCGCCGCGGCTTCCAGCGCCAGACCTGCATGGGCGAAATACAACTGACGCTGCGGGCGTTGATCGCCGGCGTGACTGGTCAGCCAGGCGGTCCAGGTCTTGCCGTCCTGGTCGTCGTGCAGCAGGCAGTGGCGGGCCAGATCCTTCGGGGTTTTCAATGTGCCCTGGTTGAACAGGCCGGGGCTGCACACCGGGAAGAACTGCAGCGCCGGCAAAGGCCGCACGAAATAAGCGCTGCTGTCGGCCGGGCCGGTGCCGTAGGTGATCGCCAGATCGATGTCTTCTCCGGGGGCGCTGGCGTCGATCGGTTGTTCGTAGAGGTGCAAGGTGATGTGCGGGTAGCGCGCGTAGAAATCGCTGAGACGACTCATCAGCCATTTCTGCGCCAGCTCAGCGGTGACGGCCAGGCGCAATACCGCCAGCGAGGACGGATCGCGCAGTTCATCGCAGGCATCGCCGATCAGTTCGAAGGCTTGTTGCAGGCTCTGCATCAGGCGTCCGGCGGCGATGGTCGGGCGAATCTGCCGGCCTTCGCGGATGAACAGCGAAACGCCGAGCTGTTCTTCGAGCTGGCGGATCTGGTGGCTGACGGCGCTGTCGGTGACGCACAGTTCAGCGGCGGCCCGGCCAAAATGCGCGTGACGGGCGGCGCATTCGAAAGTGCGCAGTGCGGCCAGTGAGGGAAGTCGTCGCATGGGTTTTTGATCCCTGTTTTTAGGGGGACATGCTGACTTGGGGAAGGGTGGGCGTCCAGTGCAACCGCGTTATCGTTTATCGCGAGCAGGCTCACTCCTACAGGGGAATGCATTTCAAATTGTAGGAGTGAGCCTGCTCGCGATGGCGGCAACACATCCACCACAACTCTTCTAGGCTGAACCGAACCCATCCCAGCCCACCGGAGGCCCCCGTCATGCACTTAGAAGGCTCCTGCCACTGCGGCGCTGTCACCTTCAGTCTCACCTGCGCCCATCCCTACCCTTATCAACGTTGCTACTGCTCGATCTGCCGCAAGACCCAAGGCGGTGGAGGCTACGCGATCAACCTGGGCGGTGACGCGACCACGCTCAAGGTTCACGGCCGCAAGAACATCGCCATCTACCACGCGAAGATGAAAGACGAAGGCGACAAGCGTGCCCATCGCAGCAGCGCCGAACGGCATTTCTGCTCATTGTGCGGCAGCGGTCTGTGGCTGTTCAGCCCGCAGTGGCCGGAGCTGATCCATCCATTTGCCTCAGCCATCGATACGCCGGTGCCCGTGCCACCGGAGCACACGCACCTGATGCTCGGCTCGAAAGCGCCGTGGGTTGAGGTCGACGCCAAAGCCAAGGACAAACAATTCGACGTCTACCCCGAAGAATCCCTCGCCCAGTGGCACGAACGCCTCGGCATCAGCACCTGAAAAACACCGCAATGTAGGAGCTGCCGAAGGCTGCGATCTGTTGATCTTTTTTTTAAAAACCAACATCAAGAGATCGCAGCCTGCGGCAGCTCCTACAGGAAGGGATGTGGGGATTTTTGCTTGGGCAGTTCCCTTTTGTGTTTTTCGTTCGGTTAACCCTCAGAAGCACTTCAACGACCGATCGATTTGATGCAAAGGGATCTCCATGCCGTACGTCCGTTTTCGTTTTGCCTTGTGCCCGTTGGCGCTGGCGCTGCTGAGCCTCAATGCCCACGCGGCGGAAACCGCCGCCCTGCAACTGGGCGCCACGAACATTTCTGCCGAGGGTCTCGGCGCCACCACCGAAGACACTCACGCCTACACCACTGGCAGCATGTCCTCGGCCACCGGCCTGCCGTTGTCGATTCGCGAAACGCCGCAATCGGTCACCGTGATCACCCGTCAGCAGATGGACGATCGCGGCGTGCAAAGCGTCGGCGATGCGCTGCGCAACACGCCCGGTGTTTCGACGCAGAAATACGACAGCGACCGCAGCGAATTTTCCGCGCGTGGCCTGGCGATCACCAACTTCCAGTACGACGGCATCAACATCCCGTACGACGGTGTTTACGGCGAGAACCCGAACAACGGTGACGACGCCGCGAGCATCGACCGCGTCGAAATCATCAAGGGCGCGACCGGGCTGATGACCGGTAATGGCGACCCGTCCGCCACAGTCAACCTGATCCGCAAGAAGCCGACCAAGCAATTCAAGGCCTCGATCAGCGGCACCGTCGGCTCGTGGGATGCCTACCGCACCGTCGGCGACATCTCCGGTTCGCTGACCGATTCGGGTAACGTGCGCGGGCGTTTCGTCGGTGCCTATTCCGACCAGAACTCCTACCTTGATCACTACAGCCAGAAAAAAGACCTGTTTTACGGCATCCTCGAAGCGGATCTGAGCGACGACACGCTGCTGACGTTCGGCATCGACAAGTCCAGCACTACCCCGCGCGGCACCTCCTGGACCGGCAACCCGGTGTATTTCGCCGACGGCGGCCGAACCGACTTCCCCCGCCACTTCAATTCCGGCGCTGACTGGAGCCGTCGCGATTTCGACAACATCACCTACTTCGCCTCGCTTGAACATGCGCTGGCCAATGACTGGAAGTTCAAGGTCAGCCTCGATCAGAAAACCACCGACCACGACACACAATTGGCCTCGGCAAGCGGCGGCAATCCGGATCGCGCCAGCGGCGAAGGCATGTTTTTGTATTGGGGTCGCTGGGAAGGTCATCGTGTGCAGAACACGGCTGACGTCAACGTCTCCGGGCCGTTCACCTTGGGCGGACGTGAGCATGAGTTGATTGCCGGCGTGATGACCGCGCATTCGCGCCAGACGGGTTCGACCTATGACACCAGCGCCTTCGCCGAAGTCCCGGGGAGCATTTACGACTGGAGCGGCGACCTGCCGAAACAGGACTTCCCGAAGAACGGCAAGTACGAGCGCACGCAGAGCCAGAACGGTATTTACCTGGCCACGCGCCTGCACCCGACCGATGATTTGTCGGTGATTCTGGGCAGCCGCTTGAGCACCTTCAAATACAACGAAGACTACGGCTACAACCCGGGCGCCGGGCTCGACGACACCCACGCCAGCTACAAGGAACACGGCGTGGTCACACCCTACGCCGGGGTGGTTTATGACCTCGATGACACCTATTCGCTGTACGCCAGTTACACCAGCATCTACCAGCCGCAAACCTACAAGGACAGCAACGGCTCGACCCTCGCGCCGGTCGAGGGCGACAGCTACGAGGCCGGCCTTAAAGCCGCGTACTTCGACGGTCGCCTGAACGCCAGCCTGGCGTTCTTCCGCATCGAACAGGACGGCGTTGCCGAGTCGATCGGCACCAATGCGGTGACCAACGAAGGCATTTACAAAGCCATCGACGGCGCCACCACCAAAGGCGTGGAACTGGAGCTGGCCGGCGAACTGAGCGACGGCTGGAACGTCTCCGCCGGTTATACCTACGCGCGCAGCCGTGATGCCGACGAGCAGCGCATCTACGGTTATCCGCTGTCGACCACCAAGCCGGAACACGTGGTGCGCACTTTCACCACCTACCGTTTGCCCGGCATGCTCGACAAAGTCACCGTCGGTGGCGGTGTGAGCTGGCAAAGCGCGTTCTACGGCAAGATCTACAGTGCGCCGGCCGGCGATTACACGCGCATCAAGCAAGGTG
Source organism: Pseudomonas sp. MYb2 (assembly GCF_002979955.1). Classification (NCBI taxonomy): domain Bacteria; kingdom Pseudomonadati; phylum Pseudomonadota; class Gammaproteobacteria; order Pseudomonadales; family Pseudomonadaceae; genus Pseudomonas; species Pseudomonas sp. MYb2. The sequence continues at coordinate 60,488 of NZ_PCQC01000023.1, read as the reverse complement.
GCTACACCCTTGTCGACCTGATGAGCCGCTATCAGTACAACGAGCATCTGAGCTTTACGGTCAACGCCAACAACGTGTTCGACAAGCGCTACCTGACAGGGCTGGGCAACTTCGACACGACGTTCTACGGCGAGCCGCGCAATGTGATGCTGACGACCAAGTGGGATTTCTGATCTTCAGCTGATTTTTTACTGCCTGTGCCGGCCCCATCGCTGACAGGCCAGGCTCCCACAAGGTCTTGCGGCGTTGCCGATACAGTGGCAACACCGACCAACCCTGTGGGAGCTGGCTTGCCAGCGATGGCGGTGGGTCAGTCACAAAATACCGAGCGGACCGGCCCCATCGCTGGCAAGCCAGGCTCCCACAAGGTCTTGCGGCGTTGCCAATACAGTGGCAACACCGACCAACCCTGTGGGAGCTAGCCTGCTGGCGATGGGGCCAGCACGGCCAATATAATTCAATCCAGATGCGCCCAGCTCATCCGAAACGACGCCCCGCCCCACTCCGATTCGCCGACTTCAACCTGCCCGCCATGGGACTGCGACACCCGCCGCACCAGCGCCAGGCCCAAACCAAACCCGCCGGTACGCCGATCCCGGCTGGCATCCAGCCGAGAAAATGGCTCGAAAATCTTCTCCCGCCCTTCCAGCGGCACGCCCGGGCCATCGTCGTTTACGCGCACTTCGTAATAATCGCCGTGGCGCACCAGGGTCACTTCGACTCGCTGCTCGGCATAACGAATGGCGTTGCGCAGCAGATTGATCACCGCCCGCGCCATGAACCGCGGTTCGATGCGCACGGTGTCGAGCCGGCAATCGCCAATCAGCAACTGCACCCCCGCCGCTTCCGCCTCCAGCGCGACGCTGCCGACGACGCTGTCGAGCCAGTTGGCAGCCTGGATATTCTCGCGCTTGATCACCGTCGCGCCGCGTTCGAGGCTGGCGTAGGTCAACAGTTCGGACACCATTTCCTCCAACTCGCCAAGGTCGGCGTACATGTCGGCAATCAGCTCGCGATTCTGACTGGCGTCGGGTTGTTGCTTGAGTTGATCGAGTTCAAATGACAACCGCGCAATCGGCGTGCGCAGCTCATGGGACACGGCGTTGGTCAGTTCGCGCTGATTGGCGATGAGGCCTTCGATACGCGCCGCCATCAGGTTGAAGTGCTCGGCAAGGTCGCGGATGTTCGAGCGTTTGGACAATTGAATACGCGACGACAAGTCGTTGTCGCCAAAACGCTCGGCAGCCAGCCGCAGCTTTTCCAGATCACGCCAGTGCGGGCGCACCCAGAAGAACAGGACGATGCCGATCACCACGGCAATCATCAGGTAAGCCGCGACGATGTAAAAAGGCATCAGGCTCGGCTCGGCGGGCAAGCGAATACTCAATAGCTGCGTGCCGCCATCGATGGCTGAAATGTATTGGCTGTATTTTTCGCGGATAACCAGCAAGCCATTGCTCAGTTCCGCCTTTTCCTCGTCACTCAGGTTCAGTTGGCCGGCATCGACCAGCGTCAGGCCCAGCCCATAGTGCGGACGTATCGATTGCAGTTGGCTTTCCCGAGCAGGGCCATCGAGTTCACGCAACTGCTGGGTGAGCGTCCAGGCCTGGCCACGCACGGCTTCACGATTGTAGTCGCGCTGCTGATAATCGAGCAGAGCATCGAACGTATGCTCGACCGTCTGCAACGCCAGCACCAGTCCGACCGTCATCACCAGGAACAGCCCGAAAAATAACCGCAGCATCTACAGCTCCCAGGCGAAAGGATTGAACAGATAACCTTTGCCCCACACGGTCTTGATGCACACCGGTTCGCGGGGATTGTCCTTGAGCTTGTTGCGCAACTTGCTGATGTACACGTCGACGCTGCGATTGAGCCCGTCGAACGCAATGCCGCGCATGCGATTGAGAATGTCATCGCGCGAGAGCGTCTTGCCCGCCGCACTTGCCAGCAACCACAACAGCTCGAACTCCATGGTGGTCATTTCGATGATTTCTCCGGCCAGGCGCACTTCGCGGCAACTGCGGTCGATGCGCAAGTGGCCAAATTCCAACAGACTGACCACGCTGCTGTCCGGCACCTGCCGGCGTTGCAAGGCACGCAACCTGGCCAGCAGAACCGGCGGCTTGATCGGTTTGATCACATAGTCATCGGCACCGGACTCCAGCCCGAGGATATGATCGAGATCGTCTTCCTTGGCGGTCAGAATCACGATCGGCGTATCCGAAACACTGCGAATTTCGCGGCACACGTGCAGGCCACTCTGCCCTGGAAGCATCAGGTCGAGCACCACCACTTTCGGTTTGAATTCAAGAAAGGCAGCCACCGCCAGATCGCCGCGATGCACCGAGCGGACCTCGTAGCCGTGTTGTTCGAGGAAGTGGGCGATCAGCGCGGCAAGACGCTCGTCGTCTTCCACCAGCAGGACTTTGCCAAAACCCAGATTATCCATAACGACTGTGTGCCAACCCATGTGTAAGGGCCGACATTATGGCGGGATTCGCGGGCGGCAGCCGGTTTTCGGTGATGTTTCATGCTCTTAAGAGTTTTTAACATTCATGCACTGATCGCTACCTCTGTAGGAGCTGCCGAAGGCTGCGATCTTTTGATCCGGCTTTTTCAAGAGCAAAAGATCGCAGCCTTCGGCAGCTCCTACACGGAGTCATGCGGTGGCAGGCACACCGCTGTGAAAGCGGAATTCTTCATCCGGCGATTCAATCAGCTCTTGCTCGGCAGCGCGGACTCGCTCGATCACCTGCGCAACATCCTTCGCATCGCCGTACTGATAAGCCAGCTTCAGATAACCCTGAAAATGCCGCGCCTCGCTTTTCAGCAGACCAAAGTAGAACTTGCCGAGTTCTTCGTCCAGATGTGGCACCAGCGCTTCGAACCGCTCGCAACTGCGCGCTTCGATAAACGCCCCGACCACCAGCGTATCGACCAGCTTCACCGGCTCGTGGCTGCGCACCACTTTGCGCAGACTCGACGCGTAACGACCGGCATGCAGCTGGCGCAGCTCGATCTTGCGGCGCTTCATCAGGCGCATCACCTGCTCGTGGTGCACCAGTTCTTCCCGGGCCAGACGCGACATCATGTTGATCAGGTCAACGTGAGAATGGTACTTGGCGATCAGGCTCAGCGCTGTGCTGGCAGCTTTGAATTCGCAGTTCTTGTGGTCGATCAGCAGGGTTTCCTGATCGGCCAGTGCAGCCTGAACCCAGGCATCGGGGGTGCGACAGCCAAGGAATTCGTGGATTTCGGGAAGGATCATGGGGCTCACGGTAAAGGTATTCGAGCGAAAGGCGCCGATTATACCGGCCTGCCCACAGACCACCAGTCGCCCGCGTTGATATGCATCAAGTCGCAGGCGCATGAGCAGCAACTATAGTTGTGCAACGCCGTGCCTTTTCTTTGCTGGAGACTCCGCTCATGCAAGCCATTCGCAGCATTCTGGTGGTCATCGAACCCGAACATTCGGAAAGCCTTGCGCTCAAGCGCGCCAAGTTGATCGCGGGCGTGACCCAGGCCCATCTGCACCTGCTGGTGTGCGACAGGAAGCACGACCATGCCGGCATGCTCGGCGTGCTCAAAGCCGCGCTGCTGGCCGACGGCTACAGCGTGACCACCGAACAGGCGTGGAACGAGAGCCTGCACGAAACCATCATCGATGTGCAGCAGGCCGAGGGCTGCGGGCTGGTGGTCAAACAGCATTTCCCCGACAGCCCGCTGAAAAAGGCCCTGCTGACCCCGGCGGACTGGAAACTCTTGCGCCACTGCCCGACCCCGGTGCTGCTGGTGAAAACGTCCACGTCCTGGAAAGACCGCGTGATCCTGGCTGCCGTCGATGTCGGCAATGCCGATGGCGAGCACCGGCATTTGCACACGACGATCATTGATCACGGCTATGACATTGCCAGCCTGGCCAAGGCACATCTGCATGTGATCGCGGCGCATCCTTCACCGATGCTGTCGGCGGCGGACCCGACCCTGCAATTGAGCGAAACCATCGAAGCGCGTTATCGCGAGCAGTGTCGGGCGTTTCAGGCGGAATTCGATGTCGATGATGAACATCTGCACATCGAGGAAGGCCCGGCGGATGTGCTGATTCCGTTTATGGCGCACAAGCTGCAGGCGGCGGTGACGGTGATTGGCACTGTAGCGCGCACCGGGTTGTCAGGGGCGTTGATCGGCAATACCGCGGAAGTGGTGCTGGATGCGCTGGAGAGCGATGTGCTGGTGCTCAAACCGCAGGAGGTCGAGGATCATTTGGTGGAGTTGGCGGTGAAGCATTAGGGATTGCGATGTCTGAACCCGCCCCTTCGCGAGCAGGCTCGCTCCCACAGGGGGTACGCATTTCAAATGTAGGAGTGAGCCTGCTCGCGATGGCGGTGTATCGGCCGAAGACTATGTTGAATGTACAGGCCTCATCGCGAGCAGGCTCACTCCTACAGGGGTACGCATTCCAAATGTGGGAGCGAGCTTGCTCGCGAAGCTTCTAGGCGCCAAAGGCGTCTTTGAGAAATCCGGGGGCGATGTAGCGCTGATAGTGCGCTTCCGACAGCAGGAAGAATTCCCGATCAATGGCATCGCGCAGTTCCGGCAGGTTCCACTCGCGAAACTCCGGGAGCAACACCATTCCGTACGCTTCCAGATTAATGATCACCCGTGCGCCCCGGGCGATCAGCTGATACGCCCAGCAATATTCCGACTGATGCGGCACGAAGCGGATCTTGCGTTGTTCGAGCTGCTCGCGCAGGCGCGCCGAATCGAAAATCTCGACCTTGGCCGCCATCACTTGTGACAGCAATTGTTCCAGACGCAACCACACCGCGCGTTTTTCCTCCTCGTTGTAACCATTCCAATGGATCACTTCGTGGTGGAAACGCTTGCAGCCACGGCACACCAGATCACCGTAAACAGTGGAGCAGAGGCCGACGCAGGGGGTCTTGATGGTCTGATTGGGCATAAGGTAGGCAAAGGCACTGAAACGCGGAACAGGTCGGCATGTTAGCCCTTTGTCTAACATTCATCACCCCTCAAACTTCAGGGACGAACTTACCTTTAAATTTTTTTTGCCGTAGAATCAGCCAGCCTTTTAAGGCGCCAATGTCCGTTAGAAGCTGTTTTCAAAGCGTCACGAGCACAGTCGTTCCTTCAGAGCGGTGTTGGCGAAGGGTTTTTCCAGCGGGGAAAAGCCCATCGCCAACCCTCATCAGCTCCCCGTTCTGCAGGCGTAAAACTTTGAAAGCAGCTTCTGTAAGGAATGGTCGGTAATTCTGGCTAAGTGGCCCACAACGCCACGCAGCGCATGAGTACGACCATTTCGGGATGAGCGTCCCGGACACCCATTTGGGACCACTGATGAGGGTAATAACTGTGCTTGAAGCCTACCGCAAACATATCGAAGAGCGTGCAGCCCTGGGTATCGTTCCCCAGCCGCTTAACGCCGAACAAACAGCAGGCCTGGTCGAGCTGCTGAAAAACCCTCCGGCTGGCGAAGAAGAATTCCTCGTTGACCTGATCACCAATCGCATTCCACCAGGCGTGGACGAAGCGGCCTATGTCAAAGCCGGCTTCCTGTCTGCACTGGCCAAGGGCGAAGTTTCCTCCCCTCTGCTGGACAAAAAGCGCGCTGTAGAACTGCTCGGCACCATGCAGGGCGGCTACAACATCGTCACTCTGGTTGACCTGCTGGACGACGCCGAGCTGGCGCCAGTCGCTGCCGCGCAACTCAAGCACACCCTGCTGATGTTCGATGCGTTCCACGACGTCGCGGAAAAAGCCAAGAACGGCAACGCTCACGCCAAAGCCGTGCTGCAATCCTGGGCTGACGGCGAGTGGTTCAAAAACCGCCCAACGCTGGAAGACAAGATCAGCCTGCGCGTGTTCAAGGTCACCGGCGAAACCAACACCGACGACCTCTCCCCTGCTCCAGATGCCTGGTCGCGTCCAGACATCCCGCTGCACGCCCTGGCCATGCTGAAAATGGCTCGCGACGGCATCGTTCCTGATCAGCAGGGCGCCATCGGCCCGATGAAGCAGATCGAAGAAATGCGCGGTCAAGGCTTCCCGATTGCCTACGTCGGTGACGTGGTCGGTACCGGTTCTTCGCGTAAATCGGCAACCAACTCGGTACTGTGGTTCTTCGGCGACGACGTTCCTTTCGTGCCGAACAAGCGCGCTGGCGGTTTCTGCTTCGGCAGCAAAATCGCTCCGATCTTCTACAACACCATGGAAGATGCCGGCGCACTGCCAATCGAGTTCGACGTTTCCAACATGAACATGGGCGACGTGATCGACCTGTACCCGCATGCTGGCAAGGTCTGCAAACATGGCACCGACGAAGTCCTGACCACCTTCGAAATGAAGACTCCGGTGCTGTTGGACGAAGTCCGTGCCGGCGGCCGTATCCCGCTGATCATCGGCCGTGGCCTGACCGAGAAGGCTCGCGCCGAGCTGGGTCTGCCACCGTTCGACCTGTTCAAGAAGCCTGATGCTCCGATTGAAAGCACCAAGGGTTACACCCTGGCGCAGAAAATGGTCGGCAAGGCGTGCGGTCTGGCAGAAGGCAAAGGCATCCGTCCTGGCACCTACTGCGAACCGAAAATGACCACCGTGGGTTCTCAGGACACCACCGGTCCAATGACCCGTGACGAACTGAAAGACCTGGCGTGCCTGGGCTTCTCGGCTGATCTGGTGATGCAGTCCTTCTGCCACACCGCGGCGTATCCAAAGCCGATCGACGTGACCACCCACCACACCCTGCCTGACTTCATCATGACCCGCGGCGGCGTTTCCCTGCGTCCGGGCGACGGCATCATCCACTCGTGGCTGAACCGCATGCTGCTGCCAGACACCGTCGGTACCGGTGGTGACTCGCACACCCGTTTCCCGATGGGCATTTCGTTCCCGGCCGGTTCCGGTCTGGTTGCGTTCGCTGCGGCCACCGGCGTTATGCCGCTGGACATGCCGGAATCGATCCTGGTGCGCTTCAAAGGCAAAATGAAACCTGGCATCACCCTGCGTGACCTGGTTCATGCGATTCCTTACTTCGCTATCCAGAACGGTCTGCTGACCGTCGAGAAGAAAGGCAAGAAAAACGCCTTCTCCGGCCGCATCCTGGAAATCGAAGGTCTGGAAGGTCTGACCCTGGAACAGGCTTTCGAACTGTCCGACGCCTCGGCCGAACGTTCGGCTGCCGGTTGCACCATCAAGCTGTCGAAAGAGTCGATCACCGAGTACCTGAACTCCAACATCACCCTGCTGCGCTGGATGATCGGCGAAGGCTACGGCGATGCACGTACCCTGGAACGTCGTGCTCAAGCGATGGAAGCCTGGGTTGCCAACCCGGAACTGATGGAAGCCGATGCCGACGCCGAATACGCCGAAGTCATCGAAATCGATCTGGCCGACATCAGCGAGCCTGTACTGTGCGCGCCGAACGACCCGGACGACGCCCGTCTGCTGTCCAGCGTTGCTGGCGAGAAGATCGACGAAGTGTTCATCGGTTCGTGCATGACCAACATCGGTCACTTCCGCGCTGCCGGTAAACTGCTGGATCAGGTCAAGGGTCAGCTGCCAACCCGTCTGTGGCTGTCGCCGCCGACCAAGATGGACGCTCACCAACTGACCGAAGAAGGCTACTACGGCATCTACGGCAAGGCTGGCGCACGCATGGAAATGCCAGGCTGCTCGCTGTGCATGGGTAACCAGGCACGTGTAGAGCCGAACGCGACCGTGGTCTCCACTTCCACCCGTAACTTCCCGAACCGTCTGGGCGACGGCGCGAACGTCTACCTGGCTTCGGCCGAGCTGGCGTCCGTGGCTTCGATCCTGGGTCGCCTGCCGACCGTCGAGGAGTACATGGAATACGCTGGCAAGATCGACAGCATGGCGGCCGATATCTACCGCTACCTGTCCTTCGACCAGATCGCCGAGTTCCGTGAAGCTGCTGCGAACGCCAACATCCCGGTCGTTCAAGCCTAACGTTACAACGTACTGAAAAACGCCGCCCATCGTCAGATGTGCGGCGTTTTTTTATGCCTGCAGAATGATGCTTGCCTGTTCGGGCCTCATCGCTGGCAAGCCAGCTCCCACAGGGGTTTATGGCGTTTTCAAGAGGCTGAGTTTTACACATGACCCTGTGGGAGCTGGCTTGCCAGCGATGGCGAAGTGTCAGTCGACATCGTTGCCAATGACTCACCCCTTTCGCGAGCAAGCTCAGCTCCCGAGCCAAAAAAAAACCGCTGTGCCCGGGCAGGCACAGCGGTTTTTATCGATTGAGCCGTGTTACATCGTCAGCTTGTAAACCAGTGCCGAAATCGCTACCAGACCTACCGCCGTAACAAACACATTGGACGCCTGACCCCGATAACGCGCCATCGCCGGCACTTTACGGATGGCATACATCGGCATCAGGAACAGAATCGCCGCAATCACCGGGCCGCCGACGGTTTCGATCATGCCCAGAATGCTCGGATTCAGGGTCGCCACGATCCAGCACACGACCAGCATGAACGCCGCCACAATGCGGTCCAGTGCCTTGGCACCCGGACGCTTGCCGCTCTTGATGATCAGGCCTTTAAGACCTTCGCTGGCACCGATGTAGTGGCCGAGGAACGACTTGGAAATCGCCACGAACGCGATCAACGGCGCCGCGAAGGCGATAGTCGGATTGCTGAAATGGTTGGCCAGGTACGACAGGATCGACAGGTTCTGCGCTTTCGCTTCAGCCAGTTGCTCCGGCGACAGGGTCAGCACACAGCTGAATACGAAGAACAGCACCATTGCCACCATCAACAGGTGCGCACGGGACAGGATCTGTGAACTGCGCTCTTCAGCATGGACGCCGTAGCGACGCTTCTGGTCCACGGCGAACGCCGAGATGATCGGCGAATGGTTGAACGAGAACACCATCACCGGAATCGCCAACCACAGTGTATGCAGCAGTGCAGACGGGGCCGGCACATGCGAAGCGGTGGCGAGAATGCCGCCGTTCCAGTGCGGAATCAGGTACACCGCCAGAAACAGCAGCGCAACGATAAACGGGTACACCATCAGGCTCATCGCCTTGACGATCGCCTGCTCGCCGCATCGCACCACCGCCAGCAAACCGAGGATCAGCACGAACGACAGCAGCGCGCGCGGTGGCGGCGTGATGTGCAATTGATGTTCGAGGAAACTCGCGACTGTGTTGGTCAGGCCGACGCTATAGATCAGCAGAATCGGGAAGATCGCGAAGAAGTACAGCAGGGTGATCAACGCACCAGCCTTGATGCCGAAATGCTGCTCGACCACTTCCGTGATATCGGCGCCCTCACGACCGGACAGCACGAAGCGGGTCAGGCCACGGTGCGCGTAGAACGTCATCGGGAAGGCCAGCAGCGCAAGGATCACCAGCGGCCAGAAGCCACCCAGACCTGCGTTGATCGGCAGAAACAGGGTGCCGGCGCCGATGGCCGTCCCAAACAGTCCCAACATCCAGGTGGTGTCCTGGCGATTCCAGCTCGAAAGTTCAGCGGGTGCTGCTGCATCAAAGCGCTCTTCGACGCTATTGGCCTGATCATTCATCCGGTCGGATCTCCGCATTCCGGTCACTTGCCACTCGGTCAGGACGCGTCGGAAAAAACCGACAGACATGCTCCGGCCGAAACAGGGGCGCGATTCTCCGCGATAAATGAGCAGAAGCAAAGACTTAGCTGAGGAATGGTTGTGCGGAGCAGATCAGCGTGGCGTCGTTTTTGGGAAATTATCTGTCGTAAACAGGTATTCATGATGTCGTTAACAGGCACATGCAAGGGTATTCAGATGGTTCCAGCCAACACCATCACGAAAGCGATCCCCACCGCGCCCATCAACATTCCAAGGCTAAACAGCAAAACCGTTTCACGCCTTTCGGCTTTGCGAAAGGGCTTCATGGCTTCTCTGAACTCAAACTCCTCTTGATACAGTCGGTCTATCCTGGCTCTGCTTTCCTCTGTGCTCATACTGCCCCCTTCCCTTTTTTTGGTGCTCTGAATCAACACGCATGCGCAACGGCAACCTGCTGCGCTCTCTTACAGCTTCAAATAAAGCCCAACGGCGGTGGCAATTGCAGTTAATGCCCCAGCCCCCACCACAAGGGGATACAAAAAAGTCTCAAGTTTCAGTTTTGCTTCCTCCGCCAAAAGCTTTGCGCCTCTGCGCGCCGAGCTTTTGGGTTTCCGTTTGTAGCCTTTCGAGCTCGACATTTTTGTGGTCATCAAGATGCATTTACCTTCCTTGGCTGCTGACATTTAACGCTCGGAAGCTTTTCCATCCTGGACCACTTCCCATTGCTGCCCCATGATTTCGCGTTAACCGTCTGCCCGATAGCAGATGGCTCTGCCAAATGCGTAGGTAAAATCCGCGAGTTTCGTAGGTAGCCTCATACAAAAACAGTCGCGAGGTCATCACCCCACACTTTCAATGTGGTTGATATGTTCTAGCGTGAATGAGTCCCCTCCCGGAGTCTCTGCCCATGCCTCTCGTTCGCGTCGACATCAAACAAAACCCCGACCCCACCTTCGCCAAACGCATCGGCGAACAGATCTACGCAGCCCTGCGCAGTTGTATCGATGTGCCCGAGCACGACAACTTTCAGATCCTCACCGAGCACGACAGTCAGCACCTCGTTTACGATCCGCAATATCTGGGGATCCAGCGCAGCGAAGGCGTAGTGTTCATTCAGATCACCATCAGTGAAGGGCGCACGGTGGAGAAAAAACAGTTGCTGTTCAAAACCATCGCAGAAAGCATGCACAAGCAGTTGGCGGTACGCCCGGAAGATGTGTTCATCAACCTGATCGAGGTGAAAAAAGAGAACTGGTCATTCGGCAATGGTATTGCTCAGTACGTCACCTGACCCCGCAATTGACAGCCAGCTACCGGCGCCAGCATGATCGGCCTCATGAACCTTCGCGCGCGGCACCTCACCCGCACCACCACGACCGCCACCGGCGGGTCGTGGTGTTTGTGCGTGAGGTAAACCCAGCGCAGCAAACCCAAAGCCCCGCCAGCAATGGACGGGGCCTTGTTGTTTCTCCCGTCCGTGCGGCATCTGCAGCACCCAAGGAGTAACACCATGCCCGCAGCACTGTTGATCATCGATATGCAGGTCGGCTTGTTCCATGGCCCGGAAAAACCTCACGAAGGCGAACACGCCCTCGCCAACATTCAGCGGCTGATCAAGAAAGCGCGGCTGAAAAAAGTCCCGGTGTTCGCCGTGCGCCATACCGGCCCGGAGGGTTCGCCGATTGCCGTCGGCAGTTCATTCTGGCAATTGCTGCCTGAACTTGGCCTGGATGCTGAAATCGATACCCTCTTCAACAAATCCCGCCCCAACGCCTTCCACGGTACAGAACTGGCGCAGCAACTCAGTGCCGCACAGATCGACGACCTTTATATCGTCGGGATGAAAAGCCAGTTCTGCATCGACAGCACCTGCCGCGCCGCTGCCGACCGGGGCTTCAAACCGCTGCTGGTGGCCGACGCCCACACCTGTATGGACACGGCGGCGTTGCCCGCGCAAGCCATCGTCGATCACCACAACGCAACCCTTGGCGCTGCGTTCGCCCGATTGATCAACAGCGCCGACGTGACGTTCTGACGAAGCGCCCGCGCGCGCCCCGTTTCAGCTCCTACACTGGCTGATACGGGGTAGCGGCCACCATTGCCAAACCGCTCTGGAATCAGCACTCTGAAACGACTTTCGCGAACAATCCGCCGACGTTCACAGGAGCCGCGCAATGCCCGCAACCGTTCTGGTACTGGTTGAAACCATCAATGACTATTTGCCGATTCTCGAACATCAGGGCTTTCACCTGATCCTGGCGCCGACACCGGCCGAACGAGCACAAGCCATCGCCACCCACGGCGCGCGAATTGACGCGGTTCTGACCCGTGGCCCGCTGGGTCTGACCGCCGAGGAAATCGCCGCCCTGCCCGCGTTGAAAATCATCACGGTGATCGGCGCCGGTTACGAGCAGGTCGATCTGCAAGCGGCCAGCGATCGCGGGATCACCGTGACCAACGGCGCCGGAGTCAACGCCTCGTCGGTGGCTGACCACGCCATGGCGATGCTATTGGCGTTGGTGCGCGACATTCCACGTTGCGATGCCGCGGTGCGTCGGGGGGAATGGCCGAAAATCATGCGCCCGTCGCTGGCCGGCAAGCGCCTGGGTATTCTCGGGTTGGGGGCGGTGGGCATGGCGATTGCAAAACGGGCGAACCTGGGCTTCGACATGGACATCAGCTATCACAGCCGTCAGTTGCGCAGCGATGTGCCTTACGCGTTCTGCTCGACGCCGACTGAATTAGCGCGGGCTTCGGATTTTCTCATCGTCGCTACGCCAGGCGGGATCGGCACGCAGCATCTGGTAACGCGCCCGGTGCTCGATGCGCTCGGCCCGAACGGGTTCATCGTCAACATTGCCCGCGCCAGCGTGATCGCCACCGCAGACCTGATCAGCGCCCTTGAGCAACGCCGCATTGCCGGCGCCGCACTCGACGTGTTCGACCACGAACCGCAAGTGCCGGACGCCCTGAAAGCGCTCGGCAATGTGCTGCTGACCCCGCACGTCGCGGGCCTGTCACCGCAAGCCATGCAAGGCACGGTGGAGCTGGTAGGGAAAAACCTGATGGCGTTCTTCTCCGGACAACCAGTGCTGACGCCCATCGCCTTGCCGCCAAAAATCAGCAATCAGCGGGTGCACTAAAGCACCCCGAGCAGCGTCCACAAGCGTCGCGATTCGGCGTCGGCAGAAATCAACTCACCGAGCAATTCACTGAGCGGTTTATTGCCCCATTCGACCCCGCGCCGGATCAGGTACGGCACCGGACTGTGGGGTTCGGTGCGGGCCAGGTATTCGGCGATCAACAACAATTGCCGATAGGCCTCTTCACGGTTGGCCGGCTCACGAGACAGCGATGCGGTCGGCGCTTGCTCTTCAGGCTGCGCCACCACGACAGGCGTTTCGATGACGGGCGCTGGCGGCGCCGGTTGTTGTGGATGCATGGCGATAAACTCCTGAACCAGCGTCAGCAGCGCTTGAATGGTTTCGTGCAATGGACGCAACCCCGGTGCCTGATCACCCAGAAAGGCATCGCTCCAGCGCTCCAGCCGTTGCAAGTGTTGCAGGCTCAACAGCAGATTGCCTTGGGTGCGTAACCAGAATGCCAGGGGGGTCGCACGAATCTGTTCGTTGATTTTCTTCTGTTCGCTGCGGGCGGCTTCTGCTGAGGTCTTGGCATTTTTACTGTCGTTGGTCTGCACCTGCTGAATCTGCAAACGGCGCCAGACTTCAAGCGTGTAATGCTCGAAATCGCTGTTGCGAGCACCGAACAGCGGCACCCGCGTGAGCAATATTTCACTGTAGCGACGCACCAGCCATTCCAGCGGAATCACCCGCCACGACTGATCACCGTCCTCGGCCTGCGGGTGCAGGTGCTCAGGAAAGCGCTCACACAAACCGGCGATCAGCGCCAGGCTGCCGGGCAATCCGTCCAGCGCTTGCAGGTGCAGCCAGGCTTCACCGAGCCAGGCGCTGAGCATCAAGTCCTTGCTGCGCTCCAGCAACAGCGTGGTGGTGAGTTTCTCCACCTCTGGCCAGTTCGCCCGTTTCAACGTCGACTGCCAGACCCCGGTCGGCAAACTGGCGTCATCCTCGCGGCGCAGGTCGCGCAGTTGGTCGAACTCGCGTTCATAGCGCAAATCGACGCCGCAGGGCGTGTCCATGCTGATCGGCGCGAGCAACTGATCAATCAGGTCCGGCAGTGCGGTCGATGGCAGGCTCACAAGCTCTCCTTCTGCGATTCAATGGCGGCGGTGCTACTGCTCAACTGAAACGGCGAGCGCGGTGCGCGCGTCGGCAACGGTGCAATCGACAGCGGCAGTTTCGAACCTTGGCTCATCAACGATAGACGCACGAACATCCGCGTGAATTCGCTGGTGACGCTGTCCGGCGCCCCGGTTACAGGTAAACGCAACGTCAGCGGGAAATCGGTGTAATCCACGTTTGGCTGACGCTGCACCGAGAAGTGCGCACGCATCATCCGCAGCAGCGACCATGGCCCGCCGTACTCCCAACCGGCCTCCAGATCACGCACCACCAGATTCGGTTGCTGTGGATCATTGACCGGCCGCTCCTTGCCGTTACGCGCCCAGCGCAGGGTCAGGCGGACAGGCTGGCCGACCATCCAGCGCAGGTTCGGTTGCTCGGCTGCCGGATAGTTGATTTGCTGATTGCCGGCGAGCAAGCCCCAGGCAATCACCTGATCGGCGCCCAGCTCATCATCGCGATCGGTGCGCCAGCGAACGTCCAGCTCGACGCCAAGAATGCCGCTCTTGTCACGCACGAACAGCGGCGTCAGCCAAGTGCTCGCCTGCTTCAAGCGGTTGAGAAAATCCGTCGCGGCGAGGCGCTCCGGGGTCTGGTTGGTGGCAAGGCCGGCCTGCGCGACCGGCAGTTTTTTGTCGATCAGTTGCAGAAAATATTCAACCCGCGCCGGATCGGCGTCCTGCATCTGCACGCCGTTAGCGAACGGAAAGCGATCCGCCAGATATTGATTGAAGTAGTTGGCCAGCTCATTCCACGCCGCAGCGGCCTGTTGCACTTGCAGCATCTGGCAACGCTGCATGGCCTCCTGCTGCAACTCCACCGCGCGCATCGCCAACGTGCCGCGTCCGCCGGCGACGTTGGCGGTCTGCAACATTTGCAGGCAGGAATTGACGTCCATCTCGACGAAGTCGCGACTGACCAGTTGCTCGATCTGTGCCGGCGAACTGGCCGGGTTGGCCTCTTTGTATTTGCGCAGTTCGTCGTTGAGCGCACTGAACTGCGTCACGCGTTCGTAATCCAGTGCCGACAGATTGGCTTGCTGCGTTGTCAGCCACTGCAACGATGACGTCCGCCGCTCAGTGATGCCGAGCATGGTGTTGAACTGCTGCTTGAGGCTCAGTTTGAGATCCTGCACGTCGCTGGCGCCGAACAGTTCCAGTCCGAGGTTTTTCGAGCCGTCCCACTGGCTGATTTCGGCCCGTCCGCCGAACAGCGGTTGCGCGGTGATTTCATCCAGACCACCAATAAGCTGCGCCATGGCGCGGCGATTGAGCGCCGCTTGCAGGCGGGTGGAGAGATCCGCGCGGTGCACCTCGACGAAAGCCTTTTGCAGGGCCATGGCTTGCTCGGCCTGCACATTGAACACCGCGTAAGGATGCGCCTGATCGTTGTGATCCTTGAGGCTCAACCACATCGCCTGGGCGGCGGCACGCTCGGCGGCTTTGAGCACCGCAACGCGATAGTCCGGTGGAATGCGTGGCAGTTCTTCGGCGATGTAGCTGTTGTAGTCGGCGAAATATTTCAGCGATTCATTGAGGTCATCACCGTCCACGGTCTGGCCTTGCATATTGACGTTGTCTTCGCTAGCACGCAGGGCGACCGAAACGAAGTCGCGCTTGAACAGTGCCTGTATCGCGTTATCGAGTTTCACCACTTGCTCTTGCAACGCCAATTGCCCGCTGACTTGCTGTACCAGCAAATTGTCCCGCGAGCCGACCTGTGCGATCCATTGATCGCGGAAACTCTGCTGCAAGCGTGACGCTTGCGTGTCGAGGTCTTGTTGGACTTGCGCGCCCAACAATGTGCTCTTGCCCACTTTGGCGAGGAAGTCACCATAACCCGGCACCAGCTCCTGGCCCTTGCCGCGACTCCACGTCGAATTGGTCAGGGCGATCGCCGCTTGCAGATCGTCGACCAGCGCGGTCAGGTCTTCCAGCTCCCGCAGGCTGTTGCCGCTGCCAGCTTGCAGTTGATCCAGATGCAATTTGAGGTAGCCAGCCTTGCTGACAAAGTTGTCGGCGAGGAAATATTGATCCAGCCAGCGCTGCATCAACCCGGAAAAATTGCTGACGATCTGCGGTCGGTCGACGCTCAGATCCAGCGCCTGCAAGCTGCCGTCTTCTCCGGCCACGAGCAGCCGATTGTAGAAAGATGCATAGGGCAAGGTGCCCGTGTTGAGGTTCAGCGACAGCGCGTTGTTGCTCAGTTGCACCAGGTCGTCTAGCGGGGCGCGCGGGTTGTTCTGCACTTGATTGAACAACTGGTTCTGCTGTTCCAGACGCAAGGCCCGATCCACCAGATCGTTCGCCTTCAGATAGTTCTGCCACTGCGCCGGGTCGTCGCTTTCGACACTGCTGCGTCGGTCGGTGCTGCGGATCACCTTGATCTGCGCCAGTTGCGCGCTCAACAGATCATGCAGCGGCACCATCATATGGCGCTGGGTGGACTGCAACACTTGCTGTTCGAGTCGATTGTCGAGCGAGGAAAACCACGACGTCGGAAACACCAGAGAAACGTAGTTCCAGTGCGGCGCACGCTCCAGCACCCGCCAAAAGGTCTGCACATTGCGTCGGGTCGAGTCGACCCGCTGCGCCTCGTCGCTGATCGCTACGTAGCCTTTTTGCGCGCCTTGCATCTGCCGCGCCAGTTCGTGGGCATCCTTGACCGACACCTGCCAGACCCAAAGCATCGCCACCGCCCAGATTACCCCGACCACCAGCGCCACGCCGGCCGTCAGCCGCTGCCAACGCTGACGCAAACGCAGCAGGCGCGGCACGCCTTGCGCCAACCCGCGTTCGCCGATCAGGCGCTGGCGCCACAATTGGCGCACGAACACGCTTTGCTGCAAGCCGCTGTCGTCGGCGGAAAATCCGTCTTTGGCATCCTCCGAGGCCTGACTGGCGCTGAAATAGACACCGCGAAAACACGGTGCTTCACCCTGGGCGTTACCTTGAAACACCGGTTCCAGAACACTCTGCAAACCACGCCGCAACGTTTCCAGACGCTCCGGCAAGGCGTACAGATCGGCGCTCAACTGGCCGGACAACGTGCCGATTTCGATAATGGCTTCCGCTACCGCGCGATGGATGCGATCGAGCGCCTGATCGCTCCACTGCCCTTGCCAAACCGCATCGCGGGAATATGGAGAGG
This sequence comes from Pseudomonas sp. MYb2, assembly GCF_002979955.1. Classification (NCBI taxonomy): domain Bacteria; kingdom Pseudomonadati; phylum Pseudomonadota; class Gammaproteobacteria; order Pseudomonadales; family Pseudomonadaceae; genus Pseudomonas; species Pseudomonas sp. MYb2. The sequence goes on along the minus strand of NZ_PCQC01000023.1, from coordinate 43,482 downwards.
ACCAGCCCAGGGTACGTTCGCGGGCCTCGTCGGGCAGCGCACTGATCAGTTCCTGGAACCCCGGCAATTCTTCAAGTCCGGTGATGATCACGTACACCGGCACACTCAGACCAAAACGTTGCAGCAGATCGATGAAGCGCCGGCGCGCGGCCAGACCGAGGCTGGCGGCCTGTTCCAGATTGCTCAGGCGACTGACCGGCACCAGCCAGACCACCCCGTCCAGCGGCCGCTTGCTGCGCATCCGCAAAATCAAACCGAGCAAACGCCACCAGCCGCCGCGCTGCAAATGCATGCCGTCGTCGGGCAGAAACAGCGCCTGCGGCACCACCAGCACAGCGCCTTCGGGATCTGACCACCAGCGGCCGAACCAAGCCGGTTTGTCGGTCGGTTGCAGACGCCATTCACTGACCAGTTGCGTGCCCTGGTTTTCGTCGCCGAGCATCAACAGCCATGGCATCTGATAGCGGTCGTGACTGCCCTGCTCCTGCTCCATTTGCCGCACGGCCGCATAAAAACTGCGGATCGCGGCGCCGCTCTGGGTGCGCAACCACCACACCGCCACGGCGATGATCACCACGACCAGCAGCAACGCGACAATCCACGCGACTATCGTCAGGGTACTCATGAGTCTTGCTCCGCTGGCGCCATCGAGTCGATGATCTGCAGCACCGGGTCCAGCTCCGACTGAATGTCACGCCAGAGGAACTGACCAAGCCCGGTCAGCAACAGCAGCATCGCCAGAATCCCCAGCGCCAGGCGAAAGCCATCCGGCAGCGCCGTGCGCACCGGCAGTTGCAATGGAGTGGTCAGCGACGGCTGCACCAAGCGCTGACTGACTCCGCCATAACTCGCTTCGTCCTGCCAGGCGAAGGTGTACAGCGCCAACCGCCACTTCTCCAATTGCGCCTGGCTGTGTTCGCCACGCAGACGCCCATGAAAGCCGAGGATCAGGCACTGCAGATAGACATTGGCCAGATCGCGGGTGGTCGGCTGCTGCTCGTCGAGCAGTGTCTGAATCGCCGCCGGTACTTGCTCACCGGCCTGCCGGCTGGCGTACAGCCGCGACTCCAAGGGTTTGTCCTGCCACGCCGCTTGCCCGGGCCATGGCGTGAACAGCAGGGTTTCATCGACCAGCGCGACGAATGCATACACCAGCGCCTTGACCTGCTCGGTCGCCGAATCGCCGACCCGCGCATAAGCGGTGCGCCACAATCGCTGCGAAGCCTGTGTCGAAAGTTCGACAACGGTCTCCACCAACGCCGCTTCGTCCTCGCTGTCCTTGGGCAATTGCACCCAGTCCTGTTGCCATTGCTGCCACGTCTGGCGGAACGCGCTGCTCAACGGTGCGTCCTGCAACCCAAGGCTTGCGGCACTTCCTTGCGACATACGGCGTTCCTTGTGTGATCAGGCGCTTTCACTGTTCTGGGCGACAAACAGCACCACTTGCCACGGACTGCTGGTCAGCTTCGCCGCCGGTGCGGCGATCATCAGCGGCAGTTGCGCGTCGAACCACGCGCCTTCGGCCGTCAGCACAAACAGCCGCGTGTCCTCGCCGACGCTGTAGGCCACCTGTTCGCTGCGGCTCATGGCCTGATGGCTCAAACCGCTCATGCGTTGACGACTGAGCAACGCGATGTGCGGCGCCGAAGCGATGATCGCGCCGCGCAACCAGTCGATCGCGGCTTGCTCGCTGGCACCGTTGGGCATGCGCAGACCAATGACCAGACGCTGACTCGGCTGCTCGTCCGGCAATTGAATCGAAAAGCTCTGTTCACCACGCTCGAACGGCAAGCTGCGGTAGCCGGCGCGGATCAGTTCGAGGGTGGTTTCCAGCCATTGCAGCACGGCGTCGTAACCGCGCTGCAACTCAAGAAAATCCAGCGACGCAAACGCCGGCACACCGGCCAGCGGATCGAGCGCCGACCACGCACCAGCCAGCCCGAGCAATTGCACGTAGAGGATCTGCGGCTGCGCGATGCGGCTGTTCAGCAGGCCTTCGATTTCCGGCAGGCGCAGCCACAACGCGGTCAACTGCCGACGGATTTCCAGCGCGTCATCCTGATTGCCGGCCTGCTGCGCCTGACGCAAACGACCACCGAGAAACAGGCACTTTTCCCGTGCCCGCGCACAGAGGCCGGCGATGCGTCGACCGAGCGCCGATTCCGGTAACAGGGTCGGCGTCGGCGCGGTGTAAGACAGCGGCAGGAAACCGCCGCCCTCCTTGCGGATTTTCAGCAGCGGCAGGCAGATCGAATCGGCCTTGTTCAGTTGCGTACATAACCGCGGGTTGGGTCGCCAGACGGTGATCGACTCCGGGAACTCGCCGCTGGTGAGATCGGGCAACGCCTCGCCGACCACCGACTGCAAGCGGCCCTTGAGCGGCAGCAACTGACCGGCCCGCCACATCGGGCTGATCGCCAGGTACACGATGACCGTCGCATCGTCGGTAGCATCGATCGCCGCGCTGACATCCAGCTCCAGTGTCGGTCCGACCCCGGCCTGCAAGTCCACCGGCAGACCGTCGGGCATGGTGCCCTGCAGCGACAACACCCGTACCACCCCGGCACTCAGCGCCGATGGATCGAGCTCCATGTGGCTGACGCCCCAGAACCAAGGATTACATGCCAGCGCCAGATGCGCGCCGAGCGCTTCGGCGCGCAGCCCTTGCAACTGAAAATGCTGCGGCAGCAATTGCATGCCTTCGTGCCAGCAAACCGCGTCAGGTAGCAGACTCATACGACTCCCTTCGACCAAGCCGCGATCCGGCGGCAGCGGTGGCATTTCAGTGCTCGGTGGCGTTGACCAGACTCATCTCGCGGCTGTCGAATTTCAGCCACGCTTCGCTCTGATCATCGAGCCGCAAGCGGTGCGCTCCGGGAGTGTTATAGCTGGCGAAGACCAAAAGTCCAGCCGCCTTCTTGCCACCCAAAGGGAACGGTTGGCGGTCGATGAATTGCCCCGGCACCAGCTCCAGTCCCCACACGCTCATCAACTGACGATAGTCGCGCTGATACTGCTCGCGCCCGGCGAACCACTGGCTGGCACTGATAGCCGACAACTGCTTGAGCAGATCGGGATCGGCTACCGCGATGAAATCCACCGCGATCGGCGTGTCGTCATTGGCCTTGGGGGCGACATCGAGGATCAGGCTGTCGAGGTCCACCTTCGGCCCGAAGAAGGAACAGCCCGCCAGCAGCGCAAATATGAGCGCTACAAAAAATCGTCCGCACAAAATGAATTTTCCTTTTCCGAGCCCGTCCAAAAATGTTTTTGCTTGCATTTTTATAGACCTGTTCTAGCGTCTTGGGTAGTTCGACAGGCACTGTCGAATGAGGAAGGTTTGTCAAAGGAACGACAGGTCATCTGCTCCCCTTTCTAACCTACGGTCCAGTAAGGGAAAGCGATGAACGGGCCTCCCGATGCATTGCGCCCGCCCATCGCATCGGAGTCCGCCGTCATGGCAGAAAGTACTCAGCACAAGCTCGACCGGGTGCGTCCGCCCCGTGTACAAATCACCTACGACGTCGAAATCGGCAACGCCATCGAGAAAAAAGAATTGCCGCTGGTCGTCGGAATTCTCGCCGATCTGTCGGGCAAGCCGCTTGAGCCATTGGCAAAACTGACTGAACGGCGTTTTACCGAAATCGACCGCGACAACTTCAACGAAGTGCTCGCCTCGATCAGCCCGCGCGCCACGCTGCAGGTCAACAACACCCTCAGCGGCGACGACAGCAAGCTCAATATCGAACTCAATTTCAAACACATCGACGATTTCGACCCGGTCAAGGTGGTGGAGCAAGTCACGCCGCTGCGCCGTTTGTTCGAGGCCCGCCAGCGCCTGCGCGATCTGCTGACCAAGCTCGACGGCAACGATGACCTGGACAAGCTGTTGCGCGATGTCATCGCTAATACCGAAGGCCTGCAGGAAATCAAATCGGCCCGCCCAGACACCGCTACCCCGGCCGCTGACGCCGAGGCCCCGGCCGAACCGCAAGCCTGATCGTCCACTTGAATCGAGGGAGAATTCGTCATGCCAGCCGCCGCCCAGCAACAAGCCAGTGAAGGTACGAACCAGACTTTATCCCTGCTCGACCAGATCATTCTCGAGGGCCGCATGGCCCACGATGACAGTCAGCAGGATTACGCCCGTGACATGCTCGCGGAATTCGCCACTCAGGTACTTGACGAAGGCATGGCCATCGACAAGGACACCGTGGCGATGATCAACGACCGCATCAGCCAGATCGATGAGCTGATCAGCGCCCAGCTCAACGAGGTGCTGCACCACCCCGACCTGCAAAAACTCGAAGCCTCGTGGCGTGGCCTGCACATGCTGGTGCAGAACACCGAAACCAGTACCCGGCTGAAACTGCGCCTGCTCAACGTGACGCAAAAAGAGCTGCAGAACGACCTGGAAAAGGCCGTCGAATTTGACCAGAGCGCACTGTTCAAGAAGATCTACGAAGAGGAATACGGCACCTTCGGTGGCCATCCGTTCAGCTTGCTGGTCGGTGACTACACCTTCGGCCGTCACCCGCAGGACATCGGCCTGCTGGAAAAACTCTCGAACGTTGCCGCCGCTGCACATGCACCGTTCATCGCCGCCGCCAGCCCGCGCCTGTTCGACATGAACAGCTTCACCGAACTGGCCGTGCCGCGTGATCTGTCGAAAGTCTTCGAGAGCCAGGAGCTGATCAAGTGGCGCTCGTTCCGCGAGAGCGAAGATTCGCGCTACGTCTCTCTGGTGCTGCCGCACTTCCTCCTGCGCCTGCCCTACGGCCCGGATACCTCGCCGGTGGAAGGCATCAATTACGTCGAAGACGTCAACGGCACCGACCACAGCAAATACCTGTGGGGCAACGCCGCATGGGCGCTGTCACAACGCATCACCGAGGCGTTCGCCAAGTACGGCTGGTGCGCGGCGATTCGTGGCGCTGAAGGAGGTGGCGCGGTGGAAGGTCTGCCAGCGCATACGTTCCGTACCAGCTCCGGCGATTTGTCGTTGAAATGTCCGACCGAGGTGGCGATCACCGATCGCCGCGAAAAAGAGCTAAACGACCTCGGTTTCATCGCCCTGTGCCACAAGAAGAACAGCGATGTCGCAGTGTTCTTCGGCGGCCAGACCACTAACAAATCCAAGGTCTACAACACCAACGAGGCCAACGCCAACGCACGGATCTCGGCGATGTTGCCGTACGTGCTCGCCGCTTCGCGATTCGCCCATTACCTGAAGGTGATCATGCGCGACAAGGTCGGTAGTTTCATGACCCGCGACAACGTGCAGACCTACCTCAATAACTGGATCGCCGATTACGTGCTGATCAACGACAACGCGCCACAGGAAATCAAGGCGCAGTACCCGTTGCGTGAGGCCCGCGTGGACGTCACCGAGGTGGCCGGCAAGCCGGGCGCTTATCGCGCGACGGTGTTCCTGCGGCCGCACTTCCAGCTTGAGGAGCTGACGGCGTCGATCCGCCTGGTGGCGACCTTACCGCCGCCGGTTGCCGCTTAAAGCTCCAGAGAAAACCCTGATGGCGGGAGGATATATCCCCTCGCCACGGGTTTCGTGTTCAGCCCATTTGCCTAATGTGATTTTCTTCAGGAGTTTCAAGCGATGGATGCAATCATTCTCGACCTCGGCGGCGATATCAAAGGCGACAGCCTGCTCGAAGGTTTTGCGGACAAGATCGAAGTCATGTCCTACAGCCACAACGTCGCCATGCAAGTCACCAACGATGTCAGCAACTCGGAGCGCACCTCCGGCAAACCGCATATCGGCGAGTTCACCCTGACCAAATTCGTCGACAGTTCGACACCGTCACTCAACGAATACTGCTGCGCCGGCAAACCGATCCCCGAAGCCATCATCACCATCGGTCGCAACGCCGCCGAAGGCAGCGGGCAGTTGATGCCCTTTATCGTCTACACCCTCACCAACGTGGTGCTGTCCAACGTCAGTGTCAGCGGCGGCACCGGCGGTAAACCGGTAGAAACCGTGTCACTGAACTTCACCAAGATCAAATGGGAACTCACCGCGCAGAAAGACGACGGCACCAAGGAAGGCACCGCCGCGTCGACGTGGGACATGGCCGCCAACAAGCTTGTCAGCTAACCCGGCGTCCCGGCCATGGCAGGCAGCGGCATGCGCCCTCCGTTGTTCGAACGCCTCGCCTCCAGCGAGACGCACGATACGCGGGAATTCGGTCGACAGGATCTGCTCGACTCGGTGCACGCCGAGCTCGGGCGCCTGTTCAATACGCGCCGGGGCCCGCACACGCTGACCCAGCCACCCAGCGTGATCGACTACGGCATCGCCGACTGGAGTGCCCTGCAACAGCAGCGCAGCGACGACCGGCGTCGATTGGCAAGGGACATCCGCGAAGCCATCAACCATTTCGAACCGCGCCTGCGCCTGGGCGACGTTCAGGTCAACCCCGTGCCCGAGCAACCGCAGCAGATGAGCATTCGCCTGATCGGCGAGTTGCGCAGCGGCCAGCAGCACTGGCCGGTCGCGTTTGTCATCGAGCCCGGTGGACAAGGACTGGAGGTGCGCCATGAGCGACTCGATTGACCCGCAACTGCTCGATTACTACCAGCGCGAACTGACCTGGCTACGGCACGCCGGCGGCCAGTTCGCCGAGCGTTATCCGAAAGTCGCGCGGCGCCTGGAATTGTCCCCCGGTGAATGCCCCGACCCGCATGTCGAGCGTTTGCTGGAAGGTTTTGCTCTGCTTGCCGCACGGCTGCAGCGGCGCCTGGATGACGACTATGCCGAGTTCAGCGATGCCCTGCTCGAACAACTCTATCCGTTGGCAATGCGCCCCCTGCCGTCCTGCGCCATCGTCCAGTTCGAGCCGGACCCCAGCAAAGGCAACCTCAATGAAGGCTATCCCCTGCCCCGCGACACTCCGCTGTTCGTCACCACTCACAAGGGCGACAGCCTGCACTTTCGCACCTCTGCCGCGGTGTGCCTGTGGCCGGTGGCAGTGACCGAAGCGCTGTTGCTGGGCAGCGATGAAGCGCAGGCATTGACTGGCGTGGCGCAATCACGTTCAGCATTGCGCCTGAGTCTCAGTTGCCTGGGTGAAAGCCAGTGGTGCGAGTTGAGCATCGAACGATTGCGCATTCACTTGGCCGCCTCGCCGGTGATCAACGCCTGCCTGTATGACTTGCTTGGCGCCCATGCCGTGCAGGTGCTCGCGGGTTCGCCGGGCAGTGTGCCGACGAGCGTGCAGGGCTTGCCGAAAATCGTCGGTTTCAGCGATGACGAAGTGCTGTTGCCCGATGAAGATGGCGTGCACCCGGGCATGCGTCTGCTGGCCGAATACTTTGCGTTCGCGGACAAATTCCATTTCTTCGACCTGCCGCTGAGCGGCGTCAGCAGCGACAGCCAGACCTTGTATCTGTACATCGTCTTCGACCGTGCACCCGCCAGCCGCGTGCATTTGCAGGCCAGTGATATCGCGCTCGGCTGTGCGCCAGTGATCAACCTCTTCCCGCGTACTTCCGAACCGTTGCGCCCCGATGGCACGCGCAGCGAATACCGGCTGATCGCCGACAGCCACCGCGAAAACAGTGTCGAGATCCACAGTATTCGCAGCGTGCGCGCCAGTTCCAGCGCCGGCGTGCAAAGGCTGCCGGCGTATTACGGCAGTCAGCACAGCGGCGGCGATCAACAGCGTTACTGGCATGCGCGGCGCGTCAGCGGGATGACCCCGAACCGCCTCGGCAGCGATCTTTTGCTGAGCGTAGTCGACACCCGATTCGACCCACTGACCGATCTGCCCGATTACAGCCTCACCGCCGAATTGCTCTGCACCAATCGTCATCTGGCGCAGAGTTTGCCCGCCGGCACACCTTTGGGTTTCGAGCGTCCCGGCCCGGTGGCCTGGGCGCGCCTGCGCAATCCGCCGAGCCCACAAAGCCTGCCGCGGCTGGACGGCGATTCGCGCTGGCGACTGGTGTCGCAACTGACCCTCAATCACCTGTCGCTGGTCGAAGGCCCCCAAGCGCTGGATGCGCTGAAGGAGATTCTGCACCTGCACAACCTGCGCGATGAGGCCAGTGCAATCCGCCAGATCGAAGGCCTGCTGAGCCTCAGTTGCGAGCGGGTGATCGGCCATGTCGGCGCCGACGCCTGGCGTGGCTGGCGCAACGGTCTGGAGGTGCAATTGCAGCTTGATCCACAGCATTTTGTCGGCAGCAGCGCGGTGTTGTTTTCCGCCGTGCTGGCGCAGTTTTTCTCGGTGTACGCCACAGCCAATCGCTTTGTGCGCACAGTGCTCATGCAGGCCGACAAGGAGGTCAAGGTATGGCAACCCCAAGCCGGCATGCCGCTGTCGCTCTGACCTTGAGCCAGCGTCTGCGCCGCGATCCGCAGGCGTTTGAATTGCTGCAGGCGTTGCTGCTGCTGGAGCGCGAACAGCCGCAAGCCGAATCGCTCGGCAGCGGCACAGCGCCTCAGGCGGAAGCACTGAAACTGCGCGGGCCGTTGACGCCGATGTTTGCCGCCAGCCAGATCGAAGATCTGCGCGAAGAGCCCGGCGAGCCGTTGACCATCGACACGCCGGTCTTCGGTCTTGGCGGGCCCGACGGCCCCCTGCCCTATGCCTACCAGGAATGGCTGCAACAGCGGGCACGGGCCAAGGATCATGCACCCGCAGAATTTCTTGATCTGTTCCAGCATCGCCTGCTCAGTCTGCTCTACAAGGTGATGCGCAAGCATCGAATCGCCTTGGGCTTTGTCACGCCCGGTGCTTCGCCCGTGCAGGCACAACTGCGCGCACTGACCGGGTTGCTGCCCAAACCCCTGCAGGAGCGCCAGGCCGTTCCCGATTGTGCGGTGCTGGCCTGTACCGCGCTGTTTGCCGACGGGCGTCGTTCGTTGGCCGGGTTTGCGGCGATCGTCCGCGAGCAATTCGCGGTGCCGGTTGAACTCACTGCCTACGAAGGTGCATGGCGCGAAATTCCGCGGGCCAGCCGCAGTTTGATGAAGGCTGGCGGGCGCAACCTGCAACTCGGTCGCACAGCCGTGGCGGGAACACGGGTCTGGGATGAACACGCCGGTATCCGCTTGACGCTGGGGCCGTTGCCCGCCGCGCAAGCCGGGCGTTTTTTGCCGGACGGCGAAGCACATCCAGCCCTGGCCAGCCTCGCCGCCTTGTATTTCGGTCCGGACCTGGACGTCAAGCTGGTGCTGCTGGTGCGCGGTGCCGGGCCGATGAGGCTGGGGCGCCAGGCGCCGTCCCTGCTCAGCTGGAACGGTGGTTTGCAGCGGCAGGCCAGCCTCGCGGTACAAACGATCGAAACCCGTCTGCGTCAGCTGGAGATCACCTGAAATGGAACTGGCCAGCCTGATCGGACGCCTCAACCCGGATAACCGCCGTGCGCTCGAACGTGCAGCGCAACGGTGTTTGCAACGCGGTCACCACTTTGTCGAGATCGAACATTTACTCCTCGAACTGCTCGACATCGAAGGCGGCGACCTGGCTTTCCTGCTGCCGCGTTTCGGTCTTGAACGTGATGCGTTGACGGCCGAAATCAACAAGGCACTGGATCTGTTCAAGGCTGGCAGTACCCGCACACCGGCGTTGTCTGCGCACACCTTGGGACTGCTGGAAGACGCGGTGGTGCAGGCCAGCGTGCTGGGCATCGACAGTATTCGTTCAGGGTTGTTGTTACTGGCGTTGATTGATCGTGATGAGCGTCGCAGCCTGCTGCTCAACAGTGCATCGTCGCTGCTGAGAATCCCTAAGGAAGTCCTGCGCGCCCACCTGCTGGAGTGGACGGAAAACTCTCGCGAGCATGTCGGCGCGCGCAGTGCCTGCGCTGGCAACCCGACGCCACGGCAAGACTCGGTGCTGGATCAGTACACTCAGGATCTGACCGCCGACGCCCACGCCGGACGTATCGATCCGATTGTCGGGCGCGACGGCGAGATCCGCCAGTGCATCGACATTCTGTTGCGGCGTCGGCAGAACAACCCGATTCTGGTCGGCGCTCCCGGTGTCGGCAAAACCGCCGTGGTCGAAGGTCTGGCCCTGCGCATCGCGGCCGGCGATGTACCGCCGTCATTGCAGGAAGTCAGCCTGCGCGTGCTCGACCTCGGTTTGTTGCAGGCTGGCGCCGGCGTCAAAGGCGAATTCGAACAACGTTTGAAAGGCGTGATCGACGCGGTGCGCAGCGCCGACAAACCGATCATCCTGTTCATCGACGAAGCCCACACGCTGATCGGTGCTGGCGGTGCCGAAGGCGGCAGCGATGCGGCCAACCTGCTCAAGCCCGCGCTGGCGCGTGGCGAGTTGCGCACGCTCGCGGCCACGACCTGGATGGAATACAAAAAATACTTCGAGAAGGATCCGGCCCTGGCCCGTCGCTTCCAACTGGTGCAAGTTGAAGAGCCGGACGAGATCACCGCCGTGGAAATGCTCCGTGGCGTGGCCGCCAAACTTGAACAGCACCACGGCGTGCAGGTGCTCGATGCCGCTATTCATGAAGCGGTGAAGCTCTCGCACCGCTACATTTCCGGCCGTCAGTTACCGGACAAAGCCATCAGCGTGCTCGACACCGCATGCGCCCGGGTCGCCCTCGGCCAGCACGATGTGCCGCCACCGCTGGAGAGTCTGCGTCATCGCCAGCAAAGCCTGAAAGAAGAAGTCGAACGCCTGCGCCGTGAACAAGCCACCGGGCTGGATCACCGCGAACGCATCACGCTGCTGGAAAGTGAGTCGAAGACCAACGTTCAGGCTATTCGCGAACTGGAAACCCGCTGGAGCGAAGAGCGCGTCGCCGTACGCGAACTGCTCGATACCCGCCGTGAACTGCTGGATTTGAGCGAACGCGCCGACAGCGAAAAACCCGATGAAGCCACCGACAGTCGCATCGATTATCTGGCCGCCGAACTGCTGCGTCTGGAAGCCGGGCTCGACGCGATTCGCCAGGACGATCCACTGGTGCCGGAGCAGGTCGACACCAAAACCGTCGCCGCCGTGATCGCCGGCTGGACCGGCATCCCAGTCGGCAAGATGCTCGCCGACGAAGCGCACGCCGTGCGCACACTGGGCCAGCGCATGGGCCAACGGGTCATGGGCCAGAGCCTCGCGCTCAATACCATCGCTCAGCGTTTGCAGGCTTATCGTGCCGGCCTCACCGACCCGCAAAAACCGGTCGGTGTATTCCTGTTGGTCGGGCCCACGGGTGTGGGCAAGACCGAAACCGCTTACGCGCTGGCCGACGCGTTATACGGCGGCGAACGCAACCTGATCAGTATCAATCTTTCGGAATATCAGGAGGCGCACACCGTCAGCCAACTCAAGGGCGCACCGCCCGGTTACGTCGGTTATGGCAGTGGCGGTGTACTCACCGAAGCAGTACGGCGCAAACCGTATTCGGTGGTCTTGCTGGATGAAATCGAGAAGGCGCACCCGGATGTGCTGGAGGCGTTTTACAACGTCTTCGACAAGGGCCTGATGGAGGACGGCACCGGGTTGGTGGTGGACTTCAAGAACACCGTGATGCTCGCCACCAGCAACGTCGGCGCTGAGCTTTTACTTGATACGCCGGTGGCACAACTCGGCACGGAAGCCTTCAACGAAGCCCTGCACAACGTCCTGCTACAAGCCTTCCGTCCCGCGTTTCTGGCGCGCATGACGGTGGTCGCTTATCGACCGCTGGACGAGGCGACGCTGGAAGGGATTGTCCTGGCCAAGCTTGAGAAGTTGCGTGGCCGCTACAAGGCAGCGACCGGTAAACAGTTCGAGTTTGATTCAGGAATCGTCAAGGCAGTGCTCGCCAAGTGCAGCGCGGCGGGTGCGCGGGATGTCGAGAATGTGTTGATGACGCAGGTGACGGGAAAGCTGGCGGAGTGGGTGTTGGAATGAGCAGTGTCAGCGTCTTGCGCAGTAAATTTTAATCAACATTTTGAAATGGAGTATTAAAATGAAAGTTTACGTTTTCCCTGTTAGCAATGGCGTTGCTTATTGGGGTGTAAAGTCCCTGCTCAACCCCTATACCGGGGGCGCCGCATATTGTGCGGGGTTCCCTAGTGTTTTTGGCGGAAACGATGATGATGACAATACTTACGTGACTTGCGCCAAAGAGGCTACCGAGGAATCCCACAGGAAAGTTGAGCTCGATTCGGCTGTTTTCAAACTCCTCTGGACCACCAAAGTCGACGCCGTTCACTATATTTACTATTACGCCACGGGTTTCCATTATTACCCCGCCGCAGTGCTGTCTGTTGCTCAGGCAGCCATGCCCAGTTACCTGGAAGGTACCGGAGACGTGCTTTTACTCGACATGAATGCAGCACCAGTTCCTGACTTGACCAATCTGGCGGCGCTTATCGATTGGATCTTACAACAGTTCAGATTGCAGTTTCCGCACCCCGGCCCTGTGGACCCTATAAATAACGCAGAAGCACGACAGCAGTTCAACGCATCCGAACATATAACCGCGTTCGCGCACTTGGTTTCACGACATCAAGCGGATCCAATCAACTAGTTCGTTGATTATTCAATGTTGGCACTGAATATTGATTATCACGTGAGTATTTTCGATGCCCCGCTCCTCCGACAGCGCCACCACCCTCTCCCTCACCGCCGCCTCGCTGTCGGCGCTTTACCCTGAATCCCTTTCCGGTAACGAAGCGCTCAATATGCTGGGCGTGCAAACCCTCAACGGGCTCAATGACGGCGCGCCCCTCACCCTGACTTCGGCCGTCGCTACACACGTCACCACCACCCTGCACAACGATGCCCAACAACGCCCCTTTGACGCCTTGGTCGCCGAGATCCGACAACTCCCCGCCGACGCCACGGCCGAACGCTATCAACTTGTACTCAGGCCGTGGCTCTGGTGGCTGACTCTGGCCAGCAACAACCGAGTGTTCCAGAACCTCGCGACAGCGGACATCGTCACGACCATTTTCAAGGCTTACGGTTTCACTGACTTCAAGCTGTCGCTGACCGGCAGTTACACGCCGCGCGAGTACTGCGTGCAGTACGGTGAAACGGATTTCGCTTTTGTCTCGCGCTTGTTGGAGGAGGACGGGATTTTCTGGTTTTTTACCCATGACGCCGGCACGCACACGCTGGTGCTCGGCGACAGTAACGACGCTTTCGTACAGATCCCCAACGGGCCGATAGTCAAGTACCTGGGTCAAGGATTGGGCGAACGAGAATTGCACGGCATCCGTTGCGGCCAAGTCAGTTTACAGGCCGTGTCCGGAGTGTACCGGGCGACGGATTATGAATTCACCACCCCAACAACTTCTCTTTATGGACAGGCAGAAGCCGTGGCCGGGCCACTCTCGATCTATGCGCATCCGGGTGGTTACAACGCCAAGGCGCGCGGCGATACCCTGACCAAGCAACGGGTGGATGGCTTGCGCAGCGAGGAGAAGCGTTTTGTTGGCGAGAGTGACTGTCGCTGGCTGATTCCCGGGCATTGGTTCACCCTCGACGGGCATGACGACAGCAGCCTGAACATCGATTGGGTGGTGACCCGCGTCACTCACGACGCCAGCCACGAGAGCTATCGCAACCGCTTCGAAGCGATCCCCAAAAGCACCGCGTTTCGCCCGCAGCGCACCACGCCGAAACCACGCATGCATCCGCAAACAGCGATCGTCGTGGGCAAATCCGGTGAAGAAATCTGGACCGACGAATACGGCCGGATCAAGTTGCAGTTTCCGTGGGATCGCGATGGCAAGAATGACGAAACCAGCTCCTGCTGGGTGCGCGTGGTGTTGCCGTGGAGTGGCAAAGGGTTCGGCATGCAGTTCATCCCGCGCATCGGCCAGGAAGTCATCGTGACGTTTATCGACGGCGATCCGGATCGTCCACTGGTCACTGGCTGCGTCTACAACGGCGACAACGCCCTGCCCTATGCTCTCCCGGCCAATCAGACACAATCGGGAATCAAGACCCAGTCTTCCAAAGGTGGCGGCGGTTTCAACGAGCTGCGCTTCGAAGACAAAAAGGACGCTGAAGAAGTGTTCTTGCAGGCGCAAAAAGATCTGAACATCAACGTGCTCAACGACGCCACCGCCATCGTTGGCCACGACGAAACCCTCACCGTACAAAACGCCCGCACGCGCACGGTGAAGGACGGCGACGAAACCGTCACGCTGGAAAAAGGCAAGCGCAGCGTCACGATCCAGACCGGCAGCGACAGCCTCGATGTGAAAGACAGCCGTACGGTGAAAGTCGGTGCTGATCAGAACCACAGCACCGGCGGCAACTACACCGACAAAGTCACCGGTGATTACAGCCTGACCGTGGATGGCAACCTGACCATCAAGGTCAGCGGCACCCTCACCCTGCAAAGTGGCGGCAGCTTCACGATCAAGAGCGGCGCGGATCTGGCGACGTCGGCGAGCACTTCAATCACGCAGAAGGCCGGCACCGCGATGACCAATCAGGCCGGCACTTCGCTGGACAACAAGGCCGGCACGACGCTGACCAACGACGCCGGCATCAGTCTGACCAACAAGGGCGCTGCCTCGCAGACCGTCGACGGTGGCGGCATGCTGACCATCAAGGGCGGTCTGGTGCAGGTCAATTGACAAGGAGAAGCCATGGCAATCACACCGCTGGATCTGCAGCAGGCTGACAAGCAGCTCAAGGGCCGCTTGCAGGACGGCCAGCTTGATGGACCGCTGAACATCAAGGATGACGGGCGCAAGCAGGCCGATCTGCATTACCGCGAGGGCGAGTTGCAGGGCACGTCACTGCTGTATCACCCCAGTGGCAAGGTCTCGGCGCAAATGCCGTTTGTGCACGACAAGCTGCAAGGTGTGGCGAATTTTTACGCGCCGGAGGGTTTTTTACAGCGCAAGGCGACGTATCGGCGAGGCCTGCTGCATGGCGAAGCGTTCAATTACTTCGCGGATGGGCAAGTGGCGGAGGCGGAGTTTTATCGCGATGGCGTACGTGAGGGGCGTTATCAGCGCTTTCATCCGAATGGCAAACCGGCGGTGGAAGCGCGTTATCTGAACGGGCAATTGATGGAACCGGAGCAAGGCTATGCCGAGGACGGGCGGCCGCTGGGCGCCGATGGCAAGCCGATTTCGCGGGTGCGCTGGTGGTATCGGCAGTGGGCGGATCCGCAACAGGCCTGAAAACCCCGGAAGAGCCCCTCACCCTAGCCCTCCCGAAACGTCGGACCGCCCAGAGGGAGAGGGGACCGACCGAGCTGTCTTGCTTCATACATCGACCTGCAAGACCGAGTCGATTATGGATTCACAGCTAGATTTTCACGTCGGCGTAGCTCATCAATATCCCCCAATCGGCTCCCTATCCCCCTGGGAGAGGGCTGGGGTGAGGGGTTTGGATTTCACGCCGAGCACAAAACTCAAGGGATGAGCATCTGCATCTGCCCCGGCACCACAATCTTGATCACCCCCGCCCAGTTGCACATCAACGTCGAGTTGGCATCGATCGCTGGCATCCCTCCCAACAGCAACGTCGGCGCCCCGCCGGGAATCCACGGTGTGGCCGTCGCAGGGATGCACGGCATCGGCGTCAACACACCCAGAGCGGCGGCCGTCGCTGCAGCGACCATCGGATTGGCCAGGCTCATGCACACGCCGAACGGCAGGATGTTGACCAGCGGGATGTGATCCATGATGTTCGCCGCCGGCATCCCGCCGGTCAGCGTGCGGTTGACCGGCAACACGTTGAGCATCGACGGCGCAGCGCCGAAGCTGCACTGCAGCGTGGCCGAGGCACAGACTTGTGGGCAGCCCATTTCAAAGCTCCTTTTCGACCATGGCATACCCGCTAAACCTTAGTCTGCCGCTGCCCTTCGCGCACATTCTCAAAGGTGATTATCCGGCAACACGCTAACCTATAAGACCGCCCCGCGCTTGTGACCGCCCGAGCGCACCATTAGATTAGCCAATGATGTCTGGCCTCCAAAATAAGCAGAAGGGATAAGCATGGCGCTTACTGACCAGTCCACCCGTATCCGCTCCGGCGAAGAACTCGATGCCAGCCTGATCGATCCGTACCTCAAGGCGCACATTCCGGGCCTCAGCGGCACACCTGCGATCAGCCAGTTTCCCGGCGGTGCGTCGAACCTGACCTACCTGCTGGAATACCCGGAGCAGGAATTCGTTCTGCGCCGTCCGCCGTTCGGCCACAAGGCCAAATCCGCCCACGACATGGGCCGCGAATTCCGCATTCTCAATCAGCTGCGCGACGGCTTCCCGTATTGCCCGAAAGCTTATGTGCACTGCACCGACGAATCAGTGATCGGCGCCGAGTTCTATGTGATGGAACGGGTCAACGGCATCATCCTGCGCTCGGAACTGCCGCCGGAACTGGGCCTCGATTCGGCAAAGACCGAAGCGCTGTGCAAAAGCTTCATCGACCGTTTTGTCGAGCTGCACCGCGTCGATTACAACGCCTGCGGTCTTGGCGACCTCGGCAAACCAGAAGGCTACGTCGCCCGCCAGATCAAAGGCTGGAGCGAGCGCTATGAGAAAGCCCTGACCCCCGATGCGCCACACTGGGAAAAGGTCAAAGCCTGGCTCAACGACAAGATGCCGGCCGACCACCCGACCTCGAGCATCGTCCACAACGACTACCGCTTCGACAACGTCATCCTCGACCCGCACAACCCGATGCAGATCATCGGCGTGCTCGACTGGGAACTGACCACCCTCGGCGATCCGCTGATGGATCTGGGCAACACCCTCGCCTACTGGATTCAGGCCGATGACCCGGCACCGGTGCAACTGATGCGCCGCCAGCCGAGCCATGCGCCGGGCATGCTCACCCGCCGCGAGTTCGTCGATTACTACGCCGAACGTTCGGGCATCCAGATCGACAATTTCGACTTCTACTACACCTACGGCCTGTTCCGCCTGGCCGGCATCGTGCAGCAGATCTACTACCGCTTCTACCACGGCCAGACCCAGGACAAACGCTTCGCGCAGTTCATTCACATGAACAAACTGCTGGAGCAGATGAGCCTGCAAGTCATCGCGAAATCGAGCCTCTGACGGCCCACACCAAGGAACCCCTATGTCCAAGACTCAGTTGTTCGACCTCGACGGCAAAATCGCTTTCGTTTCCGGCGCCAGCCGTGGCATCGGTGAAGCCATCGCCAAACTGCTGGCCCAGCAAGGCGCCCACGTGATCGTTTCGAGCCGCAAACTCGATGGCTGCCAGCACGTCGCCGACGCGATCATCGCCGCTGGCGGCAAAGCCACAGCCGTGGCTTGCCACATCGGTGAAATGGAGCAGATTGCCCAAGTATTCGCCGGGATCAAGGAACAGTTCGGCCGCCTCGACATTCTGGTCAACAACGCCGCGACCAACCCACAGTTCTGCAACGTGCTGGATACTGACCTGAGCGCGTTCCAGAAGACCGTTGACGTGAACATTCGCGGCTACTTCTTCATGTCGGTCGAAGCCGGCAAGCTGATGCGCGAAAACGGTGGCGGCAGCATCATCAACGTCGCGTCGATCAACGGCATTTCGCCGGGGATTTTCCAGGGCATCTACTCGGTGACCAAAGCGGCGGTAATCAACATGACCAAAGTTTTCGCCAAGGAATGCGCGCAGTTCGGCATCCGTTGCAATGCCCTGTTGCCGGGCCTGACCGACACCAAATTCGCCTCGGCACTGGTAAAGAACGATGCGATCCTCAAGCAGGCGCTGACGCAGATCCCGCTCAAGCGCGTGGCCGATCCGAGTGAAATGGCTGGCGCCGTGTTGTATCTGGCCAGTGATGCATCGAGCTACACCACCGGCGTAGCGCTGAACGTGGACGGCGGTTTCCTCTCCTGACCTCCTGCTAGCCCATGTGCTGATCGCGGATCACGACTGACCCATGCAGGAGCTGCCGACGGCTGCGATCTTTTGATTTTGTTGTTAGAGACAAGATCAAGGATTGCAGCCTTCGGCAGCCCCTGCACGGCCTGAATATTTATTCTGATATTTGCATTAACGGAATTTTTATTCCATAAATAGCCTTCCTGAAAATAAAAATCCAAAGGAAGACGGCTATGCGCGAACTCGGTATCGGTCTCATCGGCACAGGTTTCATGGGGCGTGCCCATGCCTTGGCGTTTCGCAATGTCAGTGCAGTGTTCGAACTGCCGTTCAGACTCACCCTCGCCGCCCTCGCCGACGCCGACCCGCAGCGTGCCCGCCACTGTGCCGAAGCCTGGGGTTTTGCCGGCCATCATAGCGACTGGCAACAATTGATCGATGATCCCAAGGTCAATCTGGTCGCCATCACTACCCCTAATCACCTGCACTACCCGATGGCCATGGCCGCCCTGGCTGCCGGCAAAGCGGTGTACTGCGAAAAACCCCTGGCGGTGAATCTCGAACAAGCCAGCGCGATGTGCCAGGCCGCCAGAGACGCCGGCGTAGTCACCCGGGTCGGCTACAACTATCAGCACAATCCGATGATCACCCTGGCGCACGACTTGATACGCGACGGCGAACTCGGCGAGATCATCAGCTTTCAGGGCGAGTTCAGCGAAGACTTCATGGCCAACCCCGACTCGCCGTGGTCATGGCGCTGCGACCCGGACCATGCTGGCGGCGCATTGGCCGATCTCGGCAGTCACCTGCTGGCAATGGCGCGCTATCTGCTGGGTGACATCGAAGCCGTCTGCGCCGACACCCAGACCGTGCATACCCAACGCCCGGCCGGGACCACGCAAAAACCGATCAACGTCGACGATCAGGTACATGCCTTGCTGCGTTTCGCCAACGGCGCACGCGGCACGTTCAGCAGCAGTTGGCTCAAACATGGCTACAAGAATCACCTGAGTTTTGAAATCAGCGGCACGCGCGGCACCCTGACGTTCGATCAGGAGCGTTTGAACGAACTGCGTCTGTTCCGCGCCGGACAAGACGGCTTCCAGCGCCTGCTTGCCGGGCCTGACCTGCCGGGCTACGCCGCCTTCAGCCCGGCCCCGGGCCACCAACTGGGCTACAACGAACTGAAGACGCTAGAGGTACATGACCTATTGATGGCACTGGCCGGCTCCCATCAGGGTGGCACCGACTTCGAACAGGCCTGGGCGGTCGAGCGTCTGGCCACGGCAATTCGCCTCGCCGCACACGAGCGGCGTTGGGTCTGGCTCGAAGAAGTTTAAGCTTCAGGCACCCATGACTTTCGGCAACTGCCAGCCAAAATGCACTGACAACAGGCGCAGCAGCAAACACGCTGCGCCTGCCAGCAACGCCGCAATGGCCCCCGCCACAGCAAACACTGCCGTGCCGAGCAGATCGGCGATCAGCACGATCCGCTCAACCCGGGACTTTTGCCCCGCCGACGTTACTGAGTGACGCAACGGGTGGTGGTGATGTGTCGAGTCACTTGCCCGTCGACGTACATGTCGCCGGCGACCTCAGTATTTTCGAGAACCTGGCAAGTACGTTCCGGCGGTGGAGGTGGAGTGACGGGTGGCGGTGGCGGCGGACTGGCACAGCCTGCCAGCAGCACGGCAAAAAAAGCCAACGGCAACACGCGATTCCCAGGATTGTTCATAGGACGACCCGCGGTAAATTGAAGACCTACTTGCGCGCCCCGACCGGCCACGCAAGACCTGACCACTCATTCTTTATAGCCGAGGTCACCGCAAGCGCCAGTAAAGACGCCTGATCAGCCTGCCAGGGCTGTCGATTTTACGCACGCCGCTGCTTTCACGGGCAGCGCGTACACGGGTTATGCCAGGTCGGGGTCCCGTGAGGAGCGCAGGGAGTTGCTTTCGAGCTCGTAGCGTAATTCGTCGATCAACGCCTCCACCGACTCCGGCGTGCGCAGCGCATCGAGTTTCAGCCCACTGATCACCAGATCCACCTGCCCCGACACTGGGTGATATAACTTCACGGTCAGCGAATGATCACCATCCACCAGACATTCACATGCCAGCGGCGAAAAACTGCGCTCAAGCTGTGCGCGTAACTGCGCAAGATTCATCATTACGGCGGTTCCTTTAGCAACTTCGAAGGGACGCGACCACAAACCTCAAAAGGCTCGCGCCGCACCCCAACAGACTAAGAACAGCCACCCGACACCAACACCTCAAAATGCACCAGATCAACTAGTGCATTTGCACCCTATCGCTGCCCCTTGCCACCCGGCTCCCCAGAAAACAAACCACGCTCCCGCGCCCAGACAATCGCCTCACTGCGGCTGTGCACATCCAGCTTGGAATACACCGTGGCCACATGATTACGCACGGTATTCGGCGCCAGTTTCAGCCGCGCCGCGATCTCCTTGTCCGCCAGCCCTTCACAGATCAACCCCAGCACATCGCGCTCACGCGCCGTCAGATCGGTGAACGACACGCTTGGCAGTTGCGGCGAATTGACCTTCTTCACATTGGCCAGCTTCTCGATCAGCGTACGACTGAACCAGGAAGCATCCTTCATCACCTCTTCAATCGCCGCCACCAGTTCAAGCTCGGTGCGTTTGCGCTCGGTGATGTCCATCAACACCAGCAAATAACACGGTGTGTCCTGAATATTCACGGTATCGGCCGACAGCGCACACTCAAGCAGTTCCGAATCCTTCTTGCGCACCCGCACGTCCACCCGATCCACTCGACCGTTTTTCGCCAGAGCGGTCAGCAAACGCGTGCGCGCACCGCTGTCATCGATGAAATCCAGCTGCGTCACGGTTTTGCCGAGCACGTCTTCGCTGTCGTAGGCCAGAGTTTCGAGAAAGGCCTGATTGACGTCGATCACCTGCTGCTCATCGGCACTGCAAATCAGGATCGGCACCGGCGTCAGGCGAAAGGCCTTGGCAAAACGCTCCTCGCTCTGACGCAGCGCCACCTCGGCCTTGTGCCTCGGCTCCATGTCGACGAAGGAAAACAGCATGCAATCCTCATCGTTGAGCGTCAGCGGCTGGCCGGCCACGATCACTTGCTTGCTGCCGCCATCAGGCAGGCGCAATTCGGACTGCATCTGCGGAATGGTCGCGATATCGCGCAGACGCTGAATCGCCAGATCCTTTTTCTCGGCCTGTTCGAAGATGTCGATCTCATAGGCCGAGGTGCCGATCACTTGTTCGCGGGTATAGCCGGTCATTTCGAGAAAGCCGAGATTGACCTTGATGTAGCGCAGGTCGCTGAGACGGCAAATCACCGCCGGCGCCGGGTTGGCGTTGAAAGTCTTTTCGAAGCGTTGCTCAGCGTTGGCCCAGTCGGTGACGTCGCTCATGATCAGCACCAGCGATTCGGGCTGCCCTTCGCGATCGGTGAGGATCATGCTGCGCACACTGTGCACCCAGATACGTTCCGGATCATCGGTCGGCGACACTTCGATCAGTACGTCATTGAAACTCTCACAGCGCGCTACCCGGCTGATCGGGTAGTTTTCGGCGGTGATCGAGTGATTATTGCGATAGCGCAAGTTGAATTTCTTGGCGTATTCGTCGGCATTGTGGCCCAGATCGGTGATCCGGCTGACACCGTGCATGGACAGCGCGGCTTCGTTGGCCCAGAGAATGCTCTGATCCAGCTCCAGCAGAATCACCCCGTCGGACAGCCCGGCGATGATTTGCTGCAACTGGCGGCGGTTGGTTTCGGTGGTCAGGACTTCCTGGCTCATTGGATCTCCACAAGTGATACGCCCATGTGAAGAGTACGACCGCAGCGCCCTCTGATCGTGCCGAGCATAAATGTTCGCAACGGCACAAATCCCTTTGTAGGAGTGAGCCTGCTCGCGATAGCGGTGTGTCAGCCAGCAGAGCCGTTGAATGACACATCGCTATCGCGAGCAGGCTCACTCCTACAAGGGATTGGATTTCAGTTCGAATTTTGCGTCTTGAGTTCCCGTAGCGTGTCAAGAAACAGCTTGAGCACTGGCGAAGCATCGTCGGCGCGATAAGTGGCATACAACGGCACCTCCGGCAACGCCGGCGTCAGCCGCCGAAACACCAGCCCCGCCGGCGCCAATTGCTCGATGGACGCCGGCAACAGCGCCACGCCAAACCCGGCGCGCACCAGGCTGAGCAAGGTCTGTACCTCGATCACCTGCTGACGGATCTGCGGGGTGAACCCGGCCTGAATGCAGCACTGATAGAGAAAATTGGCGAACCGCGACTGCTTCAATTCCAGCGCCACAAACGGCTCCTGCGCCAGATCCGCCGGGGCCAGCACCTCGCGCTGCGCCAGCGGATGGTCCGTCGGCATCACCACATGAATTGGCTCGTAGATCAGCAACTCATTGCGTAACAACGGGTCGTCATAGCCGACGCGAAACACGCAGGCATCGATACGCTTCTCCTTCAACGCCTTGACCTGCGCTGCCGGGGTCATCTCATGCAAGCGCCAGTTGACCTGCGGATAGCGCTCTCGAAACAGGTGCAAGGCCTTGGGCAGCACGCCGACCATCACCGAACTGATCATGCCGATTTCCAGCTCGCCCAATTGCCCGCGCCCGGTCTGTCGCGTCAGGTCCAGCGCCCGTTCGAGCTGTTCGAACACCAGCGGCGCCTGCTCCTTGAGCATCTGCCCCGCTGCGGTCAGTTCAACCCGATGATGGCTGCGCTCGAACAGCGGCGTGCCGAGTTCTTCCTCCAGCAAACGAATCTGCTGGCTCAGCGGTGGCTGGCAGATGTGCAGGCGTTCGGCGGCTCGACCGAAGTGCAGCTCATCGGCGAGCGCCATGAAGTAGCGGAGTAGACGCAAGTCCATGGCGGCTTACCCCAGACTCAGCGGTGTCGAACGCTGGCGCACGCCGGTCAGCGCGAACAACGCATTGGCGATGGCCGGCACCACCGAAGGGCTGCCCAATTCGCCGACACCACCGGGTTTGCTCGGCTCACCGTCGAGCACGAGGATGTCGGTGGCCGGCATGTCGGACATGCGCGTGACGCGATAGTCGTGGAAATTGCTCTGCACCACCCGGCCCTGCTTGATATCGAGCCGATCGAACAACGCGTGGCCGAAACCCCACATCAAACCGCCGTAGATCTGCTCTTCAACGCCGCCGGGCGACACCGCCAAACCGCAATCGACCACGCAGGTGAGCTTCTCGACTTTCGGCTTGCCGTCAACGGTCGAAACCCGCGCCACCACCGCGATGAAACTGGTGTAGCCCTGATTGGTCGCGATCCCCAGCGCTGTGCCCGGCGGCAATGGTTTACCCCAACCGGCACGTTCGGCGGCTTGTTTGAGTACCGCCACATGGCGGGGTCTTTCCTGCATGTTGGCCAGCCTGAACGCCAATGGATCTGCACCGGCCGCATGCGCCAGCTCATCCATGAAGCTCTCGACGGCAAACACGTTGGGGATAAAGCTCACCGAACGATACCAACCGCTTGGCACGTTGCTTTCGTGCTTGACCCAATTCAGCTGCAGATGCGGCGGGCGATAGGCGAAGTCCCACGCGGTGATCGCTTCGGTGGTGCTGTAATCCATCTTGTCTGGACGTTCGAAGTACCCCGGCTCCCACTGCTCCGGCGAGGCCGGCGACACCGCGTGCAGTTGCAGCGCGCTGAGTTTGCCTTGGGCGTCGAGCGCGCCTTTGACCCGATGCAGCGTCGCCGGATGATAGAACAGCGCGTGCATTTCATCTTCACGGCTGTTGAGCAGTTTCACCGGCACGCCGGTTTTCTGCGCCAGATACGCGACTTCAAACAACCAGTATTTGGCCTCCCGCGCACCGAAACTGCCGCCGGAGACCAACTCATGAATGGTCACGTTGGCCTTGTCGATCCCGCACACGGTTTGCGCCGCTTCCAGCGCCGAGGACGGCACCTGCACGCCGCCCCAATAGGTGATCGCCTTGTCCTTGACCTGCGCGGTGATGCAGATCGGTTCCAGCGGGTTTTGCACCTTGTAGGGCATGGTGTAATCGGCTTCGATCAGCTGCGCCGCGCTCGCCCATTGTCCGGC
Source organism: Pseudomonas sp. MYb2 (assembly GCF_002979955.1). Classification (NCBI taxonomy): domain Bacteria; kingdom Pseudomonadati; phylum Pseudomonadota; class Gammaproteobacteria; order Pseudomonadales; family Pseudomonadaceae; genus Pseudomonas; species Pseudomonas sp. MYb2. Next base: position 19,604 of record NZ_PCQC01000023.1, on the reverse strand, counting down.
GACATCACCTTGGGTCATGGCTTTGACGGTTTGTGCTGTCGGATCGCCGATGGCCTTGGCTTGAGCGCTGAATAGCTGCTCGCTGTCGAACCCGGCCAGCGGCGAGTCACTCCACTGGATCTCCAGCGCTTTGCGGCCCTGCTGCGCGGCCCAGAACGTGTCCGCCAGTACCGCGACGCCTTCCAGATTGCCGCCGAGCACATCGGGGCGGCCCGGAATCGCCAGCACTTTACGCACGCCCGGCACTTGCAGGGCCGCCGCCGAATCGACGCTGACAACCTTCGCCCCGACCACCGGCGCACGCAGGATCACCGCCACCAGCATGCCCGGCAATTGCACGTCGATGCTGTACTTGAAACGCCCGCAGACCTTGGCCGCTGCATCGCGTTTATGCCGCAGTTTGCCGATGTACTTGAACTGCGCCGGATCCTTCAGCGTGACGTTGGTCGGGGCGGGCAGATTCGCCGCGACGCCGACCAGTTCGCCATAACCGAGGCTGCGCTTGCTCGCCGTGTGCATCACTCGACCTTCCTCGGTGGTGCAACTGTCGGGGCTGACTTTCCACTGTTTCGCGGCAGCGGTGATCAATAGCGCCCGCGCCGTGGCGCCGGCCATGCGCAGGCGATCGTATTCCAGAGAAACGCTGGTGCTGCCGCCGGTGGAGAAGACTTTCCAGACCGGATGAATGTAGGTTTCGAAGAACGGATCTTCCGGGGTGATCACCTGCACGGTCAGCGGGTTGACGTCCAATTCTTCCGCCACGCACGCGGCCAGCGCGGTGTGCGTGCCGGTGCCGGAATCGTGCTTGTGCACCACCAGTTTCACCGTGCCGTCGGGAAAGATCCGCACCCAGGCATTCGGTTCGAACTCGCTGGCCGGAGCCGGGGCTTTCGGGTCAGTCGCCGCTATTGCGCTCGGCAGATACAGGGCAATTGCCAAACCTGAAGCGATGGTCGCCGCTTGCTTGAGAAAAACCCGCCGCGGCAGTTCAATGCGGCTGTCGTCAATGGGGCTCATCACGCCTCCTTCGGCGCATTCGCCGCACGTTTGATCGCTTTGTTGATACGTCCGTAAGTGCCGCAGCGGCAGATATTTCCGGACATCGCATTGCGGATCGAATCGTCGGTCACCGCCGCACCGGTGTTGAGCAACGCGGCGGCGGACATGATCTGTCCGGATTGACAGTAGCCGCATTGCGGCACATCTTCGGCGACCCAGGCCAGTTGCAACGGATGACTTTGCGTCGGCGACAAGCCTTCGATGGTAGTGATGCTGTGGCCCGCGACGGCGGCCGCCGGCAATTGGCAGGATCGCACCGCAACGCCGTCCAGGTGCACGGTGCAGGCACCGCACAGGCCCATACCGCAACCGAACTTGGTGCCGGTGAGTTTCAGTTGATCACGCAGTACCCATAACAAGGGCATGGAGGAGGACGCTTCATCCAGCTCGCGTCGTTCGCCGTTAACCGTGAATGCAATCATTGTCAGGCTCCAAAAGAGCGGCCCGTCTTTGTGCGGGCCTGGTGACCGATTATTGGAACCCCGAGCAAAACCCGGCCAGCGACGATTTCTGCCAACCGCTGTAAGCAGGACTAACAACATGTACAAGCGATACCCGTCGGTGCAGTCCATGAGCGCGTTTATCCACGCCGCGCGCAGCGGCAGTTTCTCCAGCGCTGCGCGCAAACTCGATCTGACCCACAGCGCGATCAGCCAGCAGATTCGTGCGCTGGAAGATTTCATTGGCCAGCCGTTGTTTGTGCGCGAAGGTGGCGGCAGCAACCTGACCGATGCCGGGCAGTTGTTTGCCAGTGTCTTGTCGGACGGTCTGGCGCAGATTGATCGGGCGATCTCGTCGGTGAAAAACCGCAGCGTCGCGCAACGGTTGACGCTCGATGTCGACAGCGAACTAGCCCAGAGCTGGCTCAATCCGCGCCTGCCGCAGTTGCTCGACGGGCTGCCGGATTACGAGGTGACGTTGCTGTCGATGCCGCGCAGTGATCGCAGCACGTTTGAGCGGGTCGATCTGGCGTTGCGCTACGGCTATGGCGATTGGGACGACTGCGAAATCACGCAGATTTGTGGCGATCGGGTGTTGGCGGTGGCTTCGCCTGATCTGCTGGAACGCTATGGTTTGCAGGTGCCGTTGAGCCCGGCGCAGATTCTCCAATTACCGTTGTTGGGGTATACGCGGCGCTCATGGATTCCGTGGCTGGATGCCGCCGGCATGACCCCGAGCGAACCACCGGCGCGGGTGATTTTTGATAACGCGGCCAACCTTATCGCCGCTGCAGAAGCTGGCGTTGGCGCGGGGTTGGTGCGTGGATTACTGGCGGCTGATGCGCTGCGCAGTGGGCGCTTGGTGGCGTTGAACGAGGCGCAGATTGCCGCGCATTACAACCTTTACGCGGTGTGGCCGCCTGGGCAGGCGGAGCGTGTGGCGCCGGTGGTTGAAGCGATCAAACTGTTGGCCCTGCGGACACTTGAAATCCAGCCCTCACCCTAGCCCTCCCGAAACGTCGGACCGCCCAAAGGTAGAGGGGACTGATCGTGGGATATTGACGACTTACGCCGACTTGAGAGATCAGCTTTGAATCCATAATCGACTCGAACTTTCAAGTCGATGCATCGCGAAAAACACCTCGGTCGGCCCCCTCTCCCTCCGGGAGAGGGCTGGGGTGAGGGTAGCTCCTGATCTGCCCATATCGAACGCATATCACCACCCCGCCCAATTAATATTGTACGAACCCCTCCCCCCTTTCCAATACTCGCCCTCAGCAGCCACCCACCCGGGCCGGATGCGAACAGGCGAGGGAATGCGCGAATCCTGCGCATAGCAACGGCCGATTGCCCGGGACGTGGATGCCGAGAGCCGCAAGGCTCCCTTCCCCGCTATCAGGAGATCGACTGCAATGATCATCGATATCAGCTGCTATCCCACGGATCTCGTGGACCTCGCCTGGAGGCATGACGGTGACCCGTTCACCGGCGAGCGTCTGCTGGAGATGATGGATGGCCCGTACATGGTCAACGGCAAGCCGCGCCGTATCGACAAAGCCTTCATCCAGCCACCGCAAGGCAACACGATTTACACCTGGACCGACGGCGACCTGACCGGCCGTGAATCCATCGACGCCTACATGGCCTACACCCTGAAAATGGTCCAGACCTACCCGGACCGCTTCATCGGCTGCTTCGTCTACAACCCGCGCTGCGGTGTGGAAAACGGCGTCGAGGCAATCGAGCGCTACGTCAAGGAACACGGTTTCGGCATGGTGCAGATGCAGGCCAACATGCATGCCTACCGTCCTGACCGCGCACTCGACTGGGTGCGCCCATGTTTCGAGAAATGCGCCGAGCTGGGCATTCCGGTCAAGCTGCACACCGGCGACGGGCCTTACAGCATCCCGTCGGAATGGGTGCCGATGATCAAGGAATTCCCCAACGTCAATTTCATCATGGCCCACTTCGGCGTGCAGACCGGCGGCGTCTACGTGTTTGAACCGATGCAATGGGCGATGGAATTGCCCAACGTCTACTGCGAATCCGGCTGGTGCCTGCAATCGCGGATCGTCGAATTCGCCAAGGTTCTGCCGACGCACAAAATTCTCTTCGGCACCGACACGCCCCCGAACGAACCGGGCATGTGGTTGCGCCTGCTCGAAGTGCTCTGTCACGAGCCGCCACAAGGCTTGAACCTCGACGAGGACACCCTCGAAGACTACCTGGGCAACAACACCGCGCGGATGATTGGCCTCGAACCCACCCCGCCACCGCGTTCCGTTTCCGAAGCAGAGGCGCAACTCAAGCGTCCCGTCACCACTCAACTGGCCAGGAGCTGAACCGATGATCATCGACACCCATCTGCACCCCACCAACTTGGTCGACGAGGCCTGGCGCCACACTGGCGAACCATTCACCGGCGAGCGCATGCTCAAGCTGATGGACGGCCCGTACATGATCAACGGCAAACCACGCCGCATCGACATGGGTTTCATCCAGCCGCCACCAGGCAACACCGGCTATCGCGACGGCAACCGCCGCGGCCGCGAGGGCGTGCGCGACTACATGTCGTACATCGCCGAACTCTGTGTGAAGTACCCGGACCGCTTCATCGGCAACTTCAACTTCAACCCGCGCTGGGGACCGGAAAACGGTGCGGCGGAGCTGGAATTCCACATCAAGGAATACGGCTTCAAGATGCTCAAGCTGCACGCCAACATGCACGGCTATCGCCCGGATCGCGCACTCGACTGGCTGCGTCCGGCGATGAAGGTCTGCGCCAAGTACAACATCGTCGTGCTGATCCACACCGGCGACGGTCCGTACACGATTCCGACGATGTTCTACCCGATCATCCGCGAGTTCCCGATGGTCAATTTCATCATCGGCCACTTCGGTATCCAGACCGGCGGCAACTACTCGTTCGAAGCGTTCTGGATGGCGATGGACACGCCGAACGTGTACTGCGAATCGGGCTGGTGCTTCCAGTCGCGAATCGTCGAGTTCGCCAAGGAACTGCCGCGCAACAAGATCGTGTTCGGCACCGATTCGCCGCCGAATGAGCCGGGGATGTGGCTGAGGGAACTTGAGGTGTTGTGCTCACCGGCACCGCAGGGGTTGGGGATTGATGAGGATCATCTCGAAGACTACCTGGGCAACAACATCGCAAGGTTGTGCGGGATCGAACCGACGCCACCGCCCAAGGACCTGGCCGAGGCCGACATACGCCTGACCACCACCTATCTCTAGCTAACGCCAATCTCATTGTAGGAGTGAGCCTGCTCGCGATAGCGGTGTGTCATTTAGCGGTGATAGTGACTGACACACCGCTATCGCGAGCAGGCTCACTCCTACAGGGGAGCGGTGTTCAACACAGAGCACACAGCGACTTTACAGGCACGAAGATGACCCGGCGTTTCGCTCGCCCGGCAGGCCAACGGCTGGCTGCGCGAACGCCCTCTCACCCCTGCGTGCCTGCTTTTTACGAGGTGACACCATGACCCGTTCGACGCTCGGCGATTCTCAGGACTTTCACGTGTTCATCGACGCCTATCGCCGTGAGTACCCGGACGATGTGCTGACCGTCACCCAACCGATTTCCGCCGACCAGGACGTCACCGCCCTGGTCGACGCCCTCGCCGCTCAGGGCCGCGATCCGCTACTGATCTGCGAAAACGTTGGCAACCTCGGCGTGCCGGTGGCGACCAATCTGTTCGCCTCTCGCACCCGCATCGCCCGGTTGTTTGGCGTCACTCCGGCGCAACTGCACGAAACCTTCCAGACCCGCGCCAACCAACCCATCGCCCCACGTTATGTGGAGACCGGTCCGATCCTTGATGAAGTCTTCGAAGGCGAAGCGCTGGATCTCGCGCTGCTGCCGATGCTCAAGCATTTCGACAGTGATCGCGGTCCGTACATCACCAACGCGATCATCGTTGCCGAAGACCCGCTGACCGGCATCGCCAACATGAGCTACCACCGCTCGATGCGCCACGCCCGTCAGGCCCTCGCCACCAGCCTGCATTCACGCGGTCACCTGTGGCGGATGCTGCAGACCGCCCGCGAACGTGGCGAAGAATTACGCGTGGCCATGGTGGTCGGTGCGCATCCGCTGTTCATGCTCGCCGCCGCTGCACGCCTGCCGTATGGCAGCGATGAACGCGCCGTCGCTGGCGGCCTGTTCGGCGCGCCGCTGGAGCTGGTGAAAACCCCGCGCTACGGCATCGGTGTACCGGCGTACGCGGAGTTTGTTTTAGAGGGCGCCATCGACCCGGCGGCCTACGCCGAAGAAGGTCCGTTCGGCGAGTTCAGCGGTTATTCCTCGGATCGCTCGACCAACAATGTGCTGCGCGTTGACACCCTGTTAAAGCGCAAAGATGCCTGGCTGGTTGACGTGATGGGCGGCCGCTACGCCGAACACCTGACCCTCGCCCGCCTGCCCCGCGAAGCCGAGATGAGCGAAAAACTCAAGGCGCGTTTCCCCGCCGTCACCGCCGTGCATTACCCGAATTCCGGCACGCATTTTCACTGCTATGTGGCGCTGGATCAGAGCCGTGACGGCGAGGCGCGGCAGATCATGCTGGCCTTGCTCGGCTGGGATCCGTATCTGAAAACCGTGATCGCGGTGGACAGCGATATCGACATCAGCGATGACAGCCAGGTGTTGTGGGCGCTGGCCACGCACTTTCAGCCGCACCTGGATATTTTCACCATTGATGGTTTGCCCGGGAGTCCGCTGGATCCATCGTCGTCGGTCAATGGCACGACGTCGCGGATGGGCCTGGATGCGACTCGCGGTTCAGGATTTGACGGGATCAAGGCGCAGCTTGATCAGGATGTTCTTGAGCGGGCGAGGGTTTTGCTCAAAGGTCTGCAATCGTGAACCGGCAACGGATGGTCGTCGGCATCAGCGGCGCGTCCGGGTTTATCTACGGCGTGCGCTTGCTGCAATTGCTCGCCGAGCTGGACATCGAAAGCCACCTGATCATCAGCCGCGCGGCGCTGCTGACCATGGCCCACGAAACCGACTACAAACTCGCCGACGTCACCGCGCTGGCCAGCCACTACCACCGCGCCGATGACGTCGCCGCCGGGATCGCCAGCGGATCGTTTCGCTGCCTGGGCATGGTGGTGGCGCCGTGTTCGATGCGCACATTGGCAGAGATTGCCACCGGCACCTCATCAGGGCTGATCGGCCGCGCCGCCGACGTCACGCTCAAGGAGCGCCGCACCCTGGTGCTGATGGCCCGCGAAACCCCGCTGACCCTCGCGCACCTGCGCAACATGACCGCCGTCACCGAGATGGGCGGGATCATCGCTCCGCCGGTACCGGCGTTCTACGCCCGCCCGGAAAGCCTCGGGCAAATGGTCGACCACAGCCTCGGCCGCGTGCTCGACCTGTTCGGCCTCGATGCCGGCGTCGCCACCCGCTGGAGAGATCAAGAACACATAGTTCCCTGTAGGCCTTCGCCTGCTCGCGATAGCGGAGTGTCAGTGAAGTAAATCTCAGTTGATACACCGCTATCGCGAGCAGGCGAAGGCCTACAGAAAAGCAGCACCACCCGAATTCAGTGTGCACCGGTCAATCAAAGGAGCCTCACCATGAACACCCCCTTCAACGCCCCAACCCGCAACACCAAAATCCCCGTGACCATCCTCACCGGTTTCCTCGGTGCCGGTAAAACCACCCTGCTCAACTACATCCTCAAGGAAAACCACGGTCGTAAAATCGCCGTGATCGAAAACGAATTCGGTGAAGTCGGTATCGACGGCGACCTCGTCCTCAGTTCCGAGACCGAAGAAATCTACGAGATGGTCAACGGCTGCGTGTGCTGCACCGCCGAGGTTCGCGAGGACTTGTTGCGCATCGTCCGCGAACTGGTGGCGCGCCCGGTGCGCCTCGATCACATCCTCATCGAGACCAGCGGTCTGGCCGATCCTTACCCGGTGGCGCAGAGTTTTTTCATCAATGACCCGATTGCCGAGGAAGTGGAACTCGACGCGATCGTGACCATGGTCGACGCCAAACACATCGCCCAGCATCTGGAGGATCTGCAACTCGACGGCGTCGACAATCAGGCGGTGGATCAGATTGTTTGCGCCGACCGGATCGTCATCAACAAGGTCGATCTGGTCAGCCCTGCAGAAGTTGAAACCCTGCGCGGCAAGATCCGTGGCTTGAACGCCACGGCGGATCTGGTGACCTCGACCCATGCGCAGATCGACCTGACGAAAATCCTCGGCATCGGCGCGTTTGAATGCACGCAGAAGCTGATGGAAATCGGCGCGGATCAGCACGATCACCATGATCACGACCATCAGCATCACGCTGAGCACTCTACTGAAGAGCAGGACCACCAACACGACCCAAGCGTGTCATCGGTGGGCATCGCCGTGGACGGCGCGGTCAACCTGATGGCGTTCCACCGCTGGATCAGCGAACTGCGTTCCTCCCAGGCTGACAACCTGTACCGCATGAAAGGCGTGCTCGCGGTCGCCAACGAAGATCAGCGCTACGTGCTGCAAGGCGTGCACAGCCTGGTGGAATTTCGCGCCTCGACCGCGTGGGGCACGGAGCCGCGCTCGAGCAAGATCGTGTTCATCGGTCGCGACCTGGACCGCGCGGCGCTGAACCAGGGCTTCGCCGCCTGCCTGGCAGGCTGAAACAAGGCATCGGAGCCGGTGGATGGCGGCTTCGGGCACATGTGTACGAATGACTGATGCCACAAAACCTGTAGGAGTGAGCCTGTTCGCGATAGCGGTGTGTCATTGAGCAATGATGGTGACTGATTCACCGCTATCGCGAGCAGGCTCACTCCTACAGGGGATCTGCAGCAGGCATCAGACGAATACCCCTCTCTACCGCATAAAACAGCCAGAGGTGTTTCCCCATGTCGTCAGCCACATCCCCATCGAAAACCGCATCCACCGTGCACCCCGTCGACCGCGTTTTGCCGGTGCGACAGATGCTCACCCTCGGCCTGCAGCACATGGCCGTCTCGTACATCGGCGCCATCGCCGTGCCGTTGATTGTCGCCAGCGCCCTGAAAATGTCCCACGCCGACACGGTGGTGCTGATCAGCACCACGCTGTTCTGCTCAGGCATCGCCACCCTTCTGCAAACCGTCGGCTTCTGGAAATTCGGCGTGCGTCTGCCGATTCTGCAAGGCGTGGCGTTCAGTAGCGTGGGACCTGTGATCGCCATCGGCAGCAACCCGGAAGTGGGATTCGCCGGGGTCTGCGGCGCGGTCATCGGCGCAGGATTGTTCACCATGCTGATGGCGCCGTTCGTTGGTCGATTGCGGCGATTTTTTCCGCCGGTGGTGACCGGTTGCATCGTCACGGTGATCGGCTTGCAGCTGTTCCCGATTGCTTATGAATGGGTCGGTGGCGGGCGCAATGCGAGCAACTTCGGCGCCCCGACGTTTCTCGGCGTCGCGGTGGTGGTGTTGCTGACGATTCTGCTGGTCAACCGCTATGGCAGCCCGTTGCTGCGCAACATGGCGGTGCTGATCGGCATGTTGATCGGTGCCGCTCTGGCCTACGGTCTGGGCATGGGCAGTTTTCACAGCGTCGAAGAAGCGCCGTGGCTGACCGTGCCCTACCCGTTCTATTTCGGGCTGCCGACTTTCAGCCTGATTCCCATCGCGACCATGGTCGTGGTGATGATCGTGCAGATGGTCGAATCGATGGGGCTGTTTGTGGCCATCGGCGATATCGTCGAAAAACCGGTGGAAGACAAACAAGTAATCAACGGCCTGCGCGCCAACGGTCTGGCCAGCACCATCGCCGGCATGTTCGCCGCATTTCCGTTTATCGCCTTCATGGAAAACGTCGGCCTGGTGATTCTTACCGGCGTGCGCAGCCGTTGGGTGGTCGCGGTCAGCGGCTTGCTGATGTGCTCGATTGCCTTGGTGCCGAAGGCCGGCGCGATCATCGCCTCGATGCCGACCGCCGCCCTCGGTGGTGCCGGTATTGCCATGTTCGGCGTGGTCGCGGCGGCGGGCATTCAAACCCTCGCCAAAGTCGATTACGAGCGCAATCGCTACAACGTGCTGATCGTCGGTTTCACCCTCGCCGCCGCGCTGGTGCCGGTGCTCGCCCCCACCTTGTTCAAGCAACTTCCCGAGTGGTCGCAGCCGTTCCTGCACAGCAGCGTGGTTATCGCTTGCCTGGTGTCGGTGCTGCTCAATGCCGCGCTGAATGGCGTCAGCGTGGCGCAAACCACCGCCAGCAAATCCGCCTCGCACATCCTTTAGTTTGGAGCTGCCCATGACTCAACTTCAGAACATCCTGATCAAGAACCCGGTCGCGGTGATGACCGGCCTGCGCGGCCCTCGCGCGCGGGCCGGCGCCGTGGACATTCGCGTGGTCAATGGTCGCATCGCTGAAATGGCCGCGAACCTTGAACCACAACCCGGCGAACGGCTGATCGACGCGCGCAACAGCGTGGTCTATCCAGGCTGGATCAACACCCACCATCACCTGTTCCAGAACCTGCTCAAAGCCGTGCCCGAAGGACTGAATCAGGATCTGCAAGGCTGGCTGGCGAGCGTGCCCTACCCGCGCCTCAACCGCTTCACCCCACAACTGGCGCGGATCGCCGCACGGATGGGCATGGTCGAGTTGCTGCTGTCCGGCGTCACCACCTGCGCCGATCACCACTACCTCTACCACGCCCACGGCAGCACCGAGACCGGCGACTTGCTGTTCGACATGGCCGATGAATTTGGCCTGCGCTTTGTGCTGTGCCGTGGCGGCGCGCTGGAGTCGGCCAGCGCGCATCCCGGCTTCTCGAAAACGGCGCTGCAACCAGAAAGCCTCGAACAAATGGTCGGCGATATCGAACGGCTGAAAGCGCTGTATCACCAGGACACCCCGGACGCGATGCGCCGCGTGGTCGTCGCCCCGACCACGCCGACCTTTTCCTTGCCGCCAACCCTGCTGCGCGAACTCGCCCATACCGCGCGCGGCCTCGGCCTGCGCCTGCACACGCACCTGTCGGAAACGCAGAACTACGTGAATTTCTGCCGGGAAAAATACAACTGCCTGCCGGTGGAATTCGTCGCCGAACACGAATGGCTCGGCCCCGACGTCTGGTTCGCCCACGCCGTACACCTGCAACCGGGAGAAATCCGCATGCTCGCGCAGACCGGCACCGGCGTGTCCCACTGCCCGGTGAGCAACGCCCGGCTGGGCAGCGGCGTCGCGCCGATCCCGCAAATGTACGAGGCCGGCGTGCCGATCTCCCTCGGTGTCGACGGTGTCGCCTCCAACGAATCCGGAAGCATGGTCGGCGAAGCCAACACCGCGTGGCTGATCCACCGCGCCGAACAAGGCGCCTCGGCGACCACCGCTGAAGACGTCATTCACTGGGGCACGGCGGGCGGCGCGCAGGTGCTGGGGCTTGGCGCCGTCGGCACGCTGGAAGTCGGGCAAGCGGCGGACCTGGTGGTCTACAGCCTCGATCATCCTCGGTTCTATGGCTTCCACGACAGCGCCGTCGCGCCGGTGGTCGCGGGCGAACCGATCACGGTGAAATACAGCCTGGTGGGCGGCCGGATCGTCGTCGACAACGGCGTAATTCCGGGCCTGGACATCGAACGCATGCGCGCCGAAGCGTGGGAAGGCGTGCAGCAATTGATGAACGTCGACGACTGATCAAAACCCACCACAAAACCCTTGTAGGAGTGAGCCTGCTCGCGATAGCGGTGTATCAGTCAGAGTTAACGTGGCTGACAGACCGCTATTGCGAGCAGGCTCACTCCTACAGGGGATTGCGGTGTATTCGCGCCTTCCGGGTTTGTCGACTAACGTTACTCCCTCATCGGACTGAGCCCCAGGGCTCTTGATCAAGGAGAGACTGATGACGTCGCGTCGCACGATCGAACAGACCTATCGCACCTGGTCCAGCCCCATTCTGCTGGAGCTGAAAAAGCGCGAACACCAGATGGCGCCGTTTGAGCGTCAGGCGTTGGAGAATGTCTTGGTGGAGAGGCGCTTGCTGGATATCGGCAATCCGAATGGCAATGACCGGCGCACGAGTGCCGCAAGCAAAAACGACCGTTCCGGCTGATCGCCTCACTCACCTGAGTAAATGAATCCTGTTGGGAGCTGGCTTGCCAGCGATAACGGATTTTCAGTTGATACAGAGTCGACTGATCCACCGCCATCGTTGGCAAGCCAGCTCCCACAGGTTATGCCGTGTCTTCAGGCAGCACGCTGTCCGGCTGCCACCGCCGCCGAAGCCGCCAGCATCGCCCGCAACAACACCGCGCACCCCGCCGCCAGATCATCCGGCGCGGCATTCTCGATTTCGTTGTGGCTGATGCCGCCTTCGCACGGTACGAAAATCATCCCCGCCGGACCGAGTTCGGCGAGGAAAATGGCGTCGTGGCCGGCGCCGCTGACGATGTCCATGTGCGACAGGCCCAGGCCCTTGGCCGCGCCGCGTACCGCTTCCACGCAGCCTTTTTCGAAGTACAGCGGCGGGAAGTCGGCGGTAGGTGTCAGTTCATAAGTCAGTCCATGTTCCTCACAGGTCGCGTCAATGACTTGTTTGACCTCGGCGATCATCGAATTCAGCCGCGCCGGTTCCAGATGCCGGAAGTCGAGGGTCATGCGCACTTCGCCGGGGATGACGTTGCGCGAGCCGGGATAGGCTTGCAGGCAACCGACCGTGCCGCAGGCGTGCGGTTGATGGCCGAGGGCTGCGCGGTTGACTGCGCCGACGATAACCGAGGCGCCGACCAAGGCATCTTTGCGCAGGTGCATCGGGGTTGGTCCGGCATGAGCCTCGACGCCGCGCAGCTTGAGGTCGAACCACTTCTGCCCCAGCGCGCCGAGCACCACGCCGATGGTTTTCTGCTCGTCTTCGAGGATCGGGCCTTGTTCTATGTGCGCTTCGAAGTAAGCGCCAACTTTATGTCCGCTGACCTTGCGCGAACCGGCGTAGCCGATGGCGTTCAGCGCTTCGCCGACCGTGACGCCCTCGGCATCGACCTTGGCGAGGGTTTCTTCGAGGGTGAATTTTTCGGCAAACACGCCGGAGCCCATCATGCACGGCGCAAAGCGCGAGCCTTCTTCGTTGGTCCAGACCACCACTTCCAGTGGCGCTTCGGTTTCCACCTTGAGGTCGTTGAGGGTACGCAGCACTTCGACGCCAGCGAGTACGCCGAAGCAGCCATCGAACTTGCCGCCGGTGGGTTGGGTGTCGATGTGGCTGCCGGTCATCACTGGCGGCAGGTCGGGATTGCGCCCCGGGCGACGGGCGAAGATGTTGCCGACTTCATCGACCGTGACGCTGCATCCGGCGTCCTTGCACCATTGCACAAACAGGTCGCGGGCCTGGCGGTCGAGGTCGGTCAGGGCCAGACGACAGACCCCGCCCTTGACCGTGGCGCCGAGTTTGGCCAGCTCCATGAGCGACGCCCATAAGCGGTCGCGGTTGATGTGCTGATGGGTCGATTGCAGAACGTCTACGGCTGCGTTCATGGGGATCTCCTCAGTGCTGATACCGATAGTTCCCACGCTCTGCGTGGGCACTCATCCATGGACGCTCTGCGTCCGCTGTTGGGACGCAGAGCGTCCCGTGCTGCATTCCCACGCAGAGCGTGGGAACGATCATGACTTACACCGCTGTTTTAACGGCAGAGGGCTGCGCACGCATCACGCACAACCCGTAATAAATAATCCCGCCCAGCGCCGAGCCGGTGAACCAGCCATAGCTGTAGAACCAGCTGAACGCATCGCTGCCCAGCGACAACAAGGTCAGTACAACCGGCACCCCGAACGCAAGAAACCCCGCCCAGTTCCACGCCGGATAGACGTCATCGCGGTACAACCCGGCCAGATCGAGTTGCTGTTTCTTGATCAGGAAATAGTCCACCACCATGATCCCGGCGATCGGTCCGAGCAGGCTTGAATACCCGAGCAGCCAATTGGAATACACGGTTTCCAGGCTGACATCGGAGACAATCAAACCAAGCTTTTTCAGCAACTCATGGCCCATCAGCAACAGCCCGACCAACCCGGTCAGCAACACCGCTTTGGTGCGGTTGATCACTTTGGGCGCGATGTTCTGAAAGTCGTTGGTCGGCGAGACAATGTTTGCGGCGGTGTTGGTCGACAACGTGGCGATGATGATCAACGCCATCGCCACCGCGACCCACACAGGGCTCTGGATATGACCGATCAGACTGACTGGATCAGACACGGTGACGCCGACCAGTTTCACCGACGCCGCAGTCATGATTACGCCCAGCGAAGCGAACAAAAACATGGTCAGCGGCAGGCCGAAAATCTGCCCGAGGATCTGATCCTTCTGGCTCTTGGCGTAACGACTGAAGTCCGGAATGTTCAGCGACAACGTCGCCCAGAAACCCACCATCGCCGTCAACCCGGCGGCGAAGTAACTCACCACACTGGCGCCTTCCGGACGTTTTGGCGGGATCGCCAGCAGTTCGGTCATCGACACATTGGGCATCGCCCACACCAGCAAGCCGATGCCGACCGCCACCAGCAATGGCGCGGATAACGTCTCCAGCCACTTGATCGACTCGGCGCCGCGAATCACCACCCACAGGTTCAGCGCCCAGAACACCATGAAGCCGATCACCTCCCCGGTGCCACCGAGGGATTTCCAGCCCTCGAACACCGAGCCGAGAAACAGGTGGATCGCCAACCCGCCAAACATCGTCTGAATGCCGAACCAGCCACACGCGACCAACGCGCGAATCAGGCACGGCACGTTGGAGCCGAGAATGCCGAACGATGAACGCAGCAGCACCGGGAACGGAATGCCGTACTTGGTCCCGGGAAAGGCGTTCAGCGTGAGCGGAATCAGCACAATGACGTTGGCGAACAGAATCGCCAGCAGCGCTTCGCCGACGGTCAAGCCGAAGTACGCGGTGAGCACGCCGCCGAGGGTATAGGTCGGCACACAGATCGACATGCCGACCCACAGCGCGGTGATGTGCCATTTGTTCCAGGTTCGTTCGCGCACCTTGGTCGGTGCCATGTCGTGGTTGTAACGGGGACTGTCGAGGACATCGCTGCCGGCTTCGAGTTCGAACAAGCCGTCGCGCTCGGTCACTTGCGATCTGTTCTGTTGCATGGCCGCTCCACTGTTCTTCTGATTATTTTTTTGCTCATCAGGCGGCTGGCACTCGCAGGTGCAAACCGGACGATGGCCGGAGGAACTGACAACTTTCGTGCACCGGCCATGGTGTCAGCGGCGGCATCAATAAACGTGCCGGGTGCCCCGCTTTCGCATCGGGCGGTACTGCAAACGCTTTGCAACTTTCTGATATTCATCAGTTTTAATTATTCACCTTGGGAGTCCGCGAAAACTTGTCTGAACGCTCAGGCTAAACGTCGGGCAAGTTGTTCGAACTGTCAGGACTCAATCTGGTGCACTGCATTTATTTTCAATGTGCGCGAGCAGCCGCAGCTCAACTTCAAGCGGCTGATTTCACATACAAAATCTTGCTCATATTTCCATCCTGTCAAGTGCGTCAAAATGGTGAACGGCCTCACCATTTTGGTGATTCATCGGTTTTATCTTTATTTTTCAATCACTTAAAATAGTCATAAGCTTATAAAAAATAATCTTGATCTATTGCAAATCTGCGACTAGTTTCTATTCCTGACAGCGCTGACAGGAATACACCCTGCAACGCCGTACATCAATAAAACATCTAGAACCGGCACAAGTCGGTCAATGCCTGCGAGGAACTCGGAATGTCTCTGTTGATCCGTGGCGCCACCGTTGTTACCCATGATGAAAGTTATCGCGCCGACGTCTATTGCGCCGACGGCGTGATCAAAGCCATCGGTGAAAACCTGGATATTCCCGCCGGCGCCGAAGTGCTCGACGGCAGTGGCCAATACCTGATGCCCGGCGGCATCGATCCGCACACCCACATGCAGCTTCCGTTCATGGGCACTGTGGCCAGTGAAGATTTTTACAGTGGCACGGCGGCGGGACTGGCCGGTGGCACCACATCAATCATCGACTTTGTGATTCCCAATCCGCAGCAGTCGTTGATGGAAGCGTTTCATCAGTGGCGTGGCTGGGCGGAAAAATCCGCGTCCGACTATGGCTTCCACGTCGCGATCACCTGGTGGAGCGAGCAGGTGCGTGAGGAAATGGCCGAGCTGGTCAGCCATCACGGGATCAACAGCTTCAAGCACTTCATGGCCTACAAGAACGCGATCATGGCCGCCGACGACACGCTGGTGGCGAGTTTCGAGCGCTGTCTGGAGCTTGGCGCAGTGCCGACCGTGCATGCGGAAAACGGCGAGCTGGTCTATCACCTGCAACGCAAGTTGATGGCCCAAGGCATCACCGGGCCCGAAGCGCATCCGCTGTCGCGGCCGTCGCAGGTTGAAGGTGAAGCGGCGAGCCGGGCGATTCGTATTGCTGAAACCATTGGCACGCCGTTGTACCTGGTGCACGTCTCAACGAAAGAAGCCCTCGACGAAATCACCTATGCGCGCAGCAAGGGCCAACCGGTGTATGGCGAAGTGCTCGCCGGGCATTTGCTGCTCGACGACAGCGTCTACCAACACCCGGACTGGCAGACCGCTGCCGGTTACGTGATGAGCCCGCCGTTCCGCCCGCGCGGTCATCAGGAAGCGCTCTGGCACGGTCTGCAAAACGGCAATCTGCACACCACCGCGACTGACCATTGCTGCTTCTGCGCGGAGCAAAAAGCCGCCGGCCGTGATGACTTCAGCAAGATTCCCAACGGCACCGCCGGCATTGAAGATCGCATGGCGGTGCTTTGGGATGAGGGGGTTAACTCCGGGCGTTTGTCGATGCAGGATTTCGTCGCGCTTACCTCCACCAACACCGCGAAAATCTTCAATCTCTATCCGCGCAAAGGTGCGATTCGCGTTGGCGCCGATGCCGATCTGGTGCTGTGGGATCCGCAGGGTACGCGCACCATTTCCGCCAAGACCCACCATCAGCAGGTGGACTTCAACATCTTCGAAGGTAAGACCGTACGCGGCGTGCCGAGCCATACCGTCAGCCAGGGCCGCGTGGTCTGGGCCGATGGCGACCTGCGCGCCGAGCGCAGTGCCGGGCGGTATATCGAACGGCCGGCGTATCCGGCGGTGTTTGATTTGCTGAGCAAGCGGGCTGAGATGCACCGGCCCACTGCCGTGAAACGCTGATCCCCAGAAGATGATCGTTCCCACGCTCTGCGTGGGAATGAAGCCCGTGACGCTCCGCGTCACTGGACGCGGAGCGTCCCTAGAGGCATTCCCACGCAGAGCGTGGGAACGATCTGCCCATCAGAGGCAGCACCTCAAATAACCGTGAGGCCATAAACCGTGATCGAGACCCTGAACCATCTCCCCCACCCGCACGAAAGCGCGGCCGCCCTCGCCGGGCATTTCACTGATCTGGCGCCACCGCTCAACGATCGGCAAGCGCATCTGGAAGCCTCGCGCTGCCTGTATTGCTACGACGCACCGTGCGTGAATGCGTGCCCGAGCGAGATCGATATTCCCTCGTTCATCCGCAATATCCATCAGGACAACGTCCCCGGCGCTGCGCAGAAAATCCTTTCGGCCAACATCCTCGGCGGCAGTTGCGCACGAGTCTGTCCGACCGAAATCCTCTGTCAGCAAGCCTGCGTGCGCAACAACGCCCACGAATGCGCGCCAGTGTTGATCGGCCTGCTGCAGCGCTATGCCGTCGACAACGCACACTTCACCGAACACCCGTTCCAGCGCGCCGCCACCACCGGCAAACGCATTGCTGTGGTCGGTGCCGGTCCTGCCGGTTTGTCCTGTGCGCACCGTAGCGCCATGCACGGTCATGACGTGGTGATTTTCGAAGCGCGGGAGAAGGCTGGCGGCCTCAATGAATACGGGATCGCCAAGTACAAACTGGTCGATGACTACGCGCAAAAGGAACTGGATTTCCTCCTGCAAATCGGCGGCATCGAAATCCGCCACGGGCAGAAGCTTGGCGAGAATCTGACCCTCAGCGAACTGCATCAGCAGTTCGACGCGGTGTTCCTCGGCCTCGGCCTCAATGCCAGCAAACAACTCGGCCTGGCACACGAAGATGCGCCGGGTCTGCTTGCTGCCACCGATTACATCCGCGAACTGCGTCAGGCCGATGACCTCACGCAACTGCCGCTGGCCGAGCGTTGCATCGTCCTCGGCGCCGGTAACACGGCGATCGACATGGCTGTGCAAATGGCCCGCCTCGGCGCCCGTGATGTGAATCTGGTGTATCGCCGTGGCGCGGCGGACATGGGCGCCACCGGCCATGAGCAGGACATCGCCAAAGCCAATGAGGTACGCCTGCTGACCTGGGCGCAACCGGAAGAGGTGCTGCTCGACGCTCAGGGCCAGGTGCGCGGCATGCGTTTCGCTCGTACCGATCTGGTCGACGGTCGCCTGCAAACCACCGGGGAGACCTTCGAACTGGCCGCTGATGCCATCTTCAAAGCCATCGGCCAGGCGTTCGATGGCAGCGCCCTCGCTGACCCATTGGCCCGTGAGCTCAAGCGTCAGGGTGAACGCATCTACGTCGATGAAAACCTGCGCACCAGCGTCCCCGGCGTGTATGCCGGCGGCGATTGCACCAGCCTCGATCAAGACCTCACCGTGCAAGCCGTACAGCACGGCAAACTCGCCGCCGAGGCGATCAACGCGCAACTGATGCTCAACGTGGAGGCTGCGTAAATGGCCGATCTCTCGATAGTCTTCGCTGGCATCAAGGCGCCGAATCCGTTCTGGCTGGCCTCCGCGCCACCTACTGACAAAGCCTACAACGTCGTCCGCGCCTTTGAAGCAGGCTGGGGTGGCGTGGTCTGGAAAACCCTCGGTGAGGATCCGGCGGCGGTCAACGTCTCCTCGCGCTACTCAGCGCATTACGGCAATAACCGCGAAGTGCTCGGCATCAATAACATCGAGCTGATCACCGACCGTTCGCTGGAAATCAACCTGCGCGAAATCACTCAGGTGAAGAAGGACTGGCCGGATCGCGCGTTGATCGTGTCGCTGATGGTGCCGTGCGTAGAGGAGTCGTGGAAACACATTCTGCCGCTGGTCGAAGCCACCGGCGCTGACGGTATCGAGCTGAACTTCGGCTGCCCGCACGGCATGCCTGAACGTGGCATGGGTGCGGCGGTTGGTCAGGTGCCGGAGTACGTCGAGCAAGTCACGCGCTGGTGCAAGACCTATTGCTCGCTGCCGGTGATCGTCAAACTGACGCCGAACATCACGGATATTCGTGTCGCGGCCCGGGCGGCGCATCGCGGCGGCGCCGATGCGGTGTCGCTGATCAATACGATCAACTCGATCACCAGCGTCGACCTGGAACACATGGTCGCCCTGCCCACCGTCGGCAGCAAAAGCACGCATGGCGGTTATTGCGGTTCGGCGGTGAAGCCGATTGCGCTGAACATGGTCGCCGAGATTGCCCGCGATCCGCAGACTCAAGGCTTGCCGATCTGTGGGATTGGCGGCATCGGCAGTTGGCGTGATGCGGCGGAGTTCATGGCGCTGGGCAGCGGTGCGGTGCAGGTGTGCACGGCGGCAATGCTGCATGGTTTCCGGATTGTCGAGGAGATGAAGGACGGGTTGTCGCGGTGGATGGACAGTCAGGGTTACGCCAATATTGCCGAGTTTGCCGGGCGTGCGGTGGGCAACACCACGGACTGGAAGTACCTCGACATCAACTATCAGGTGATCGCCAAGATTGATCAGGAGGCGTGCATTGGTTGCGGGCGCTGCCACATTGCTTGCGAGGACACTTCACACCAGGCGATCGGTAGTCTGAAGCAGGCGGACGGCACGCATAAATATGAAGTGATTGATGAGGAGTGTGTGGGTTGTAACTTGTGCCAGATCACTTGTCCGGTGGCGGACTGTATCGAGATGGTGCCGATGGAGACTGGCAAGCCGTTTCTGGACTGGAATCATGATCCGCGCAATCCGTATCACGTTGCGGTCTGAATCGGGGGCTGATCCTGAAAGACCCTCACCCTAACCCTCTCCCTGTATGTACCGGAGACATGGTGGACACATGTTCGGAGACATGGTGGACGGTTTTAGATCTTCTTACCTGCCGTGACG
>NZ_PCQC01000022.1:0-96478 GCF_002979955.1 Pseudomonas sp. MYb2 | reverse complement strand
CCCCCTACGAATCCCTCGACTCAAAAAAACTCCACGAAGCCGCCGACCGCGCCCTCGACCACTACCTCTGCCCACCCGGCGCCACGCCGCCGCCACGCAAAACCCGCTCGATGTATGCCGTAACCGCAGACTTCAAAAATGAAGAACTGCTGGCCGACGCCTGCGAAACCCTCGCTTGCGCCAGAACCATCGCCAACGACTTCGCCAATCTCATACCGGCCTCGCAGCGCAGAACGCTGCAGGGCATCGCGCAATTGATCATGCTCGGGGAGCTGGCGGTGAATCGGGCGCTGGATAATCTGCAGTTGCCGAATTAGTTCGGTCACAGATCGTTCCCACGCTCTGCGTGGGAATGCCTCAACGGACGCTCCGCGTTCGGCTCTGGGAAAGGGACGCGGAGCGCCCCGGGCTGCGTTCCCACGCTCTGCGTGGGAACGATCAGAGACAAAAGGCATGAGGGGAGAAATCAGGAATCGCGGCGCAGATCCGGTGGAATCGGCAAATCGTCCTTGAGCGGATCCGGGCGTTTGCCCTTGCCCGCACGGTACTGGCGGATCTGGTAGACGTAGGCCAGCACCTGGGCAACCGCCAGGTAGAGGCCACCAGGAATTTCCTGATCCAGCTCGGTGGAGTAGTAAATCGACCGCGCCAGCCCCGGCGATTCAAGGAGCATGACGTTGTTGGCCACGGCGATTTCGCGGATTTTCAGGGCGAGGAAGTCGCTGCCCTTGGCCAACAGTATGGGCGCGCCGCCCTTTTCGGAATCGTACTTGAGCGCGACAGCGTAGTGCGTCGGGTTGGTGATGACCACGTCGGCGTCGGGAATCGCCGCCATCATCCGGCGCTGGGACATTTCGCGCTGGGTCTGGCGGATGCGCTGTTTAACCTCTGGGCGACCTTCCTGATCCTTGTGCTCGTCGCGCACTTCCTGCTTGGTCATCAGCAGTTTCTTGTGCGCCTCCCAGAGCTGCACCGGCACGTCGACGGCGGCGATGATGATCAGGCCGCAGGCGAGCCACAAAGTGCTCCAGCCAACCAACGTAACGCTGTGAATGATCGCCATCTCCAGCGGCTCATGGGCGATCCGCATCAGGTCATCGACGTCCGACATCAGCACCACCAGTGCCACACCCAAAGTGACCAGAAACTTGGCCAGCGCCTTGAGCAGTTCGACCACAGCCTTGAACGAAAACATCCGCTTCAGGCCGGCCGCCGGGTTCATCCGGCTGAACTTGGGTGCCATGGAGCCGGCCGCAAACAACCAGCCACCCAGAGAAATCGGCCCGATCAATGCCGCCAGCAATAACGTGATCATGAACGGCTGGATGGCCAACAACGCCATCTGACCCGACTTCAACAAAAATGCGCCCATGGAACCCTGATCCATGATCACCTCACGCGACAGCGTGAAGTTCATGCGCATCAGTTCCATCAGGTCTTCGGCCAGCATACCGCCGAACACCAGCAGGGCGCCGGCACCAGCCATCATCACGGCAAGGGTGTTGAGTTCTTTGGAGCGGGCGATCTCACCCTTTTCCCTGGAGTCCTTTTTACGTTTCTCCGTGGGGTCTTCTGTTTTGTCCTGACCGCTTTCGCTCTCAGCCATGACTCAGCGCGCCCGTGCCAGTTCGCGTAACAACTGCAAGGCCTCGGTGGCCAGCGGCTGATACTGATTGAGAATGTCCGCCAGCCCCACCCAGACGATGAACAGCCCGAGCACCAGGGTCAGTGGGAAACCGATGGAGAAAATGTTCAATTGCGGCGCTGCACGGGTCATCACGCCAAATGCGATGTTGACCACCAGCAACGCGGTGACAGCCGGCAACACCAGCAACAACGCTGCGCCCAGCACCCACCCGAGCTTGCCGGCCAATTCCCAGTACTGCGCCGTCATTAATCCGCCACCGACCGGCAGCGTGGTGAAACTTTCGGTGAGGACTTCGAAGACCACCAGATGGCCGTTCATCGACAGGAACAACAGGGTCACGAGCATGGTAAAGAACTGCCCGATCACCGCCACCGAGACGCCGTTGGCCGGGTCGACCATCGAGGCGAAGCCCATGCCCATCTGGATCGCGACAATCTGCCCGGCCACGGCGAACGCCTGGAAGAACAGCTGCAGGGAAAACCCCAGCACGGCACCCACCAGAATCTGTTCGGCAATCAGCAGCAAACCGCTCAGATCCAGAGGGCTGACCGCCGGCATGGGCGGCAGGCCCGGGGCAATGCACACGGTAATCGCCACGGCGAAATACAGGCGTATCCGCCGCGACACCAGCGTGGTGCCGAACACCGGCATCACCATCAGCATCGACGCGACGCGAAACAGCGGCAACATGAACGAGGCCACCCAGGTACTGATCTGGGTGTCGGTCAGCTGAAGCAGCGATTGCATGGCTTAGCCGATGACCATCGGAATGTTTTTGTACAACTGGATGATGTATTCCATGAACGTCTGCACGATCCACGGACCGGCGACGATCAGCGTCACCAGCATCACCAGCAGACGCGGCAGGAAGCTCAGAGTCTGTTCGTTGATCTGCGTCGCGGCCTGGAACATTGCCACCAGCAGGCCGACCAACAGGCTCGGCACCACCAGGATCGCGACCATCAAAGTGGTCAGCCACAGCGCTTCACGAAAGATATCGACCGCGACTTCCGGCGTCATGGCGAGACACCTCCGAAACTGCTGGCCAGGGTGCCGATGATCAGCGCCCAACCATCAACCAGCACGAACAGCATGATCTTGAACGGCAGCGAAATGATCAGCGGCGACAGCATCATCATACCCATCGCCATCAGCACACTGGCCACAACGAGGTCGATGATCAGGAACGGAATGAAGATCATGAAGCCGATCTGGAACGCCGTTTTAAGCTCAGACGTGACAAAGGCCGGTACGAGAATGGTCAACGGTGCCTGATCCGGCGTGGCGATGTCGGTGCGCTTGGACAGGCGCATGAACAGCTCAAGGTCGCTGGTGCGGGTCTGCGCGAGCATGAAGTCCTTGATCGGCACCTGAGCCTTTTCCACCGCTTGCTGAGCGGTGAGTTTTTCCGCCAGGTACGGTTGCAGCGCATCGTTGTTCACCCGGTCGAATACCGGCGCCATGATGAACAGCGTCAGGAACAGCGCCATGCCGGTGAGGATCTGGTTCGACGGCGTCTGTTGCAGACCGAGGGCCTGACGCAGGATCGAGAAGACGATGATGATCCGGGTGAAACTGGTCATCAGGATGACCGCCGCCGGGATAAAGCTCAGCGCGGTCATGATCAGCAGGATCTGCAGACTGACCGAATACTCCTGCGCGCCATCGGCGTTGGTGCCCAGCGTGATCGCCGGGATCGACAACGGATCGGCGGCGAACGCCAGTGGCGCGGCCAGCAACAGGGCCAGCGTCAAGACGATGCGTAACGCACCCATTACTTCGTATCCTTCTGATCCTTGCCGAGAATCTTCAGCAGCTGCTGGGCAAATTCCGGGGTCGCTTTTTCACTGGTCGCAGGCACGTCGACCGGTTCCTTGAGCACATGCAGCGCGGTGATGGTGCCGGGGCTGAGCCCGAGCAGGATCTGCTCGTTGCCGACCTGGACCAGCAGCAAGCGGTCACGCGGACTCAGTGCGCGCGACCCGATCAGCTCGATCACTTGCCCCTTCCCGGCAGGACCCGCCTGCTGCACGCGACGCAACAGCCAGGCGAGGAAAAAAATCACCCCCAGCACCAGCAGCAGGCCGAACACCAGTTGCGTCAATTGCCCAGCCACGCCGCTGGTCACCATCGGCGCGGTAGCGGCAGGCACTGTCGTGGCTGTCGACGGCTCAGCAGCCAGCACGCTCAGCGGCAAGGCCAACAGAGCCCAGAGAAACCTTTTCACTCAGCGCAGCTTCTTGATGCGTTCGCTTGGGCTGATCACGTCAGTCAGGCGGATGCCGAACTTCTCGTTGACCACAACCACTTCGCCGTGCGCGATCAGCGTGCCATTGACCAGCACGTCCAGTGGCTCACCAGCCAGACGATCGAGCTCGATCACCGAACCCTGGTTGAGTTGCAGCAGGTTGCGGATGTTGATGTCAGTGCTGCCCACTTCCATCGAGATCGATACCGGGATGTCGAGGATGACGTCCAGGTTCGGACCATCCAGCGTCACTGGATCGTTATTTTTCGGCACGCTGCCGAACTCTTCCATCGGCAGACGCGAGCCGCTGGCCGCGTCGGCCGCCAGCAGTGCGTCGATGTCAGCTTGACCATCACCGGTTTCTTCCAGGGCCGCAGCCCATTCGTCAGCCAGTGCCTGGTCGTCCTGGGCGTTCATATCGTCGTTCATCATGTGTCCTCGGCGGGCAACAATTCAGTTAATGCAAAAAAGGGGGTGTGGCGCCGCTTCAGCGACGCTCGATCGGCTCGATCACTTGCAACGCGAGGTTGCCTTTGTGCGAGCCCATCTTGACCTTGAAGGCCGGCACGCCGTTGGCGCGCATGATCATTTCGTCCGGCATCTCGACCGGGATCACATCCCCCGGTTGCATGTGCAGGATGTCGCGCAACTTCAACTGGCGGCGAGCGACGGTGGCACCGATCGGCACGTCGACATCGAGCACGTCCTGACGCAGGGCGTTGACCCAGCGCTCGTCCTGATCGTCGAGGTCGGACTGGAAACCGGCATCGAGCATTTCACGCACCGGCTCGATCATCGAGTACGGCATGGTCACGTGCAGGTCGCCGCCACCGCCATCGAGTTCGATGTGGAAGGTCGACACCACAATCGCTTCGCTCGGGCCGACGATGTTGGCCATGGCCGGGTTCACTTCCGAGTTGATGTACTCGAAATTGACTTCCATGATTGCCTGCCAGGCTTCTTTCAAATCGACGAAAGCCTGTTCCAGCACCATGCGCACCACGCGCAGTTCGGTCGGGGTGAATTCACGCCCTTCGATCTTGGCGTGACGGCCGTCGCCACCGAAGAAGTTGTCCACCAGTTTGAACACCAGTTTGGCGTCAAGGATGAACAGCGCGGTGCCGCGCAACGGCTTGATCTTGACCAGATTGAGGCTGGTCGGTACGTACAGCGAGTGCACGTATTCGCCGAACTTCATCACCTGTACGCCACCGACGGCAACGTCCGCCGAGCGGCGCAGCATGTTGAACATGCTGATGCGGGTGTAACGGGCAAAACGCTCGTTGATCATTTCCAGAGTCGGCATGCGTCCACGGACGATGCGATCCTGGCTGGTCAGGTCGTAGCTTTTGACACTGCCGGGTTCGGCAGCGTTATCGGTCTGTACCAGACCATCGTCGACGCCATGCAACAGCGCGTCGATTTCATCCTGGGACAGCAGATCCTGCACGGCCATGTCGTGTTCCTACTGCAGTACGAAATTAGTGAAAAGCAACTGTTCGATCACCACTTTGCCCAGCTCTTTCTGCGCCACTTCCTGGACGCTGGCTGTGGCCTTCTGGCGCAACATCTCCTGGCCGACCGGGGTCGCCAGTGTGGCGAAATCCTGACCGGAGAAGAGCATTACCAGGTTGTTGCGGATCACCGGCATGTGCACTTTGAGCGCGTCCAGATCGGCCTGGTTACGCGCCAGCATGGTGAGGCTCACCTGCATGTAGCGCTGACGACCGTTCTGGTTGTAGTTGGCGACAAACGCCGGCGCCATCGGCTCGAAAATCGCCGGTTGCTTGCCGACGGGCGCTGCATCGGCGGCCTCGGCAGGCTTGCTCTGGGCACTGTGCATGAAGAACCAGGTCGCCCCCACGGATGCACCAATGGCCAATAGCAATGCCAGCACGATCACAATGATCAGCTTGAGTTTGCCTTTGGTTGCGGGGTCTTTCACTGCTGCTGTTTCGCTCTTCGCCATGCCAATAATCCGTCACTAATCGGGTTTTCACAGTCGCACGGCAAGGCAAGAGCAAGTGTTATGCCAGAAGTGTCGAAGCCAGGAATTGGAGGAACGGCTAGAAGCACAAAGCAAAAGATCGCAGCCTTCGGCAGCTCCTACATAGGCGCGTGTACATCCTGTAGGAGCTGCCGGAGGCTGCGATCTTTTAATGTCCTCGCAAACGTCAGGCGTAGTAGTCGACCGCGCTGGAGCCAATCACGCTGGTAGTTTGAGCAGCGGCTTCAGCAATGGCGGCAGGCGCCAATTCTTCATCCGCCGAATCGAGGCGACCGCCGGCCGCGCTGGTGCGGCCACTCTGGCCCTGCTGCGCCTGCTCCTGGCCTTGCTGGCCCTGCCAGCCACGGCTCTGGTCGGAGACATTGACGTCAACCTGGCCCATGCCCTGCTGGTTGAACATGTCACGCAGGCGATGCATCTGGCCGTCAAGTGCTTCGCGCACACTTGGATGCGCGCTCATGAAGGTCACCTGTGTCTGCTGATCCGGTACCATGTTCACGCGGATATCCAGACGCCCGAGTTCGGCCGGCTGCAATTGAATGTCCGCCGCCTTCAGATTGGCGCTCGACAGATACATGACGCGGTTGACCACTTCTTCGGTCCAGCCGCTCTGATGCATGGCAATTGGTTGATTCACCGGTACCGCGTTGGCGGTCTTCGGTGTCGCGGCCTGAGTCAGTGCCGCCAGACGGTTGGCGAAGTCATCGACACGGGTATCGCTGGTCGCAGTCTTGAGGTCTTTGAGACCGTCATCGATCAAACCACTGAAAGCCTTGTCACCGCCCTGACTGGTGCTGTCCTTGTCGGCTTGCACGTCGAGCATACCGGCCATGCCGGCCGCAAAATTCTGCGCCGCCGTCAGCTCACCGTCGGCCTGAGCCTGAGCTGGCGAGGCTTTCGGTTGCGCCTGGCTGGCAGCGGAAATGTGCCCGCCCTGCTCCATCGCCATACGCACCACTGGCAGCGAGTCGAGGGGGTCCGCCGAAGGATCGAAATCACTGTCAGTGGCAGGCGCCGGGTCTTTGACCACGCTCGGCAATGCGGCGAGCGCAGGGGGGGCGGTTTCAGGCTGGGCGGTGGCAACCGGGGTCGGCACCACGGGCGGCGTGGTCACCGGCTGCACAGCGATTGCCAATGCCGGATCGAGTGCCGGGTCAACGGGCGCGGCATCAACCACTGCTGGCTGAGAAGTGTCCGTGCTGTCGTCGCTGCTGGCAGTGGTGTCATCGCTCGCGGCGGTTTTATCGGCTGGCAAGTCGTTGCCGCTATCGGCAACCGCCGGTTGCGCAGCGGCAGATGGATCCTTGCCAACGTCCTTTTTACCGCTGTTGTCAGCGACCTTGTCGCGCGGCGACTTGGGCGAATTGTCAGCGGCTGCAACAGGCTTGCTCGACCCCTGATCGGCGAACACTTTCGCGAAGCTTGAGGCTTTATCCCCGGTGTCTACGGCCATCGCCGACGTTTTGGCAGAAGCGGCTTGCGCCTTGGCCTGAGCGGCGTTTTGAAGAAGGATGTTGGGGGTCGCAGGCATGAAACGGTCTCCGCTGCACTGGGATCGTAGGTACAGTTGCGGAGATAACTGCAAGTGCCGGGCCAGTTTTGTCCGGCGCTTGAGAAAAGCGCCGGACGGCGGGATCAGTGGGTGTGAGCGGGATGTTTTTCGCTTTCGTAAACCGGGCGAACTTCAGCAAATTCGCCACTGATCTCAGCGACCAGTTTGACTATTTCCGCCGGACTCTTGTCTTTGGCGTCCGATTCGAGTTCCTGGCAGAGTGCCGCCAAACGGACAGCGCCCATGTTGCTGGCGCTGCCCTTGAAACTATGGGCAACTTCCGACAACACCTTGGCATCAGAGGTCTTTTGCAACTCGCCCAAGCGACTTTCGGAATCCGCCAGAAAGGTATCCAGAAGCTCCGGATAACCCTCCTCCATGACTTCGCGCAGTACGCTGAGCGCCTCGCGATCAATATGTGTGTCAGCCACTTGTTCACTCCTTGATCAAGAATTGCGCGGATTATGCCTGAACCTCCCAGGAAAACTCCACGCGGGCACTACGACCTTCGTCCGACCAACTGGCGTTGCGCCCCAATTGCCGGACCAGGCTGACACCACGTCCCGACAAACGGACACCGTCCAGCGGTCGATCCATCACCCGCGCCACATCGAAGCCCTTACCACTGTCGTCCACCCGAATCACCAGACGACCGCCGTCGCCCTGCGGCTGCACCTGCAAATGCACGCGCACGAAACCGTCCTGCAACGCCTCCAGCCGATCGTTGCGCTGCTGATAGTAGCGAGCGAAACCCGCCGCATCGCGCTTGAGACTGGAATCCAGCCCGAGCACGCCGTGCTCGAGCGCATTGGAATACAACTCCGCCAGCACGCTGTACAAAGCACCACTCTGCGCCCGCAATCCATGCACCTCAAGCAGCAACTGCAGCAGGTACGGCAACGGATTGAAACGTTTGAGCGTGGCGCCGCAAAACTCGAAGCTTACCGACCAGTCCAGCGGGCACGACTGGCCGCTGTCGGAATACACCGGTGCCGAGGGCTTGACCTGCGCCGGCTCCAACAGGCTGACCTCGACCATGCTGACGTCATCGCGCGCCTCGCCGCGAAAATCCCGCAGTGCCTGCTCGATGTCCTCGAACAAGCGATCCGGCTCGCGGTTGGCGGCGAACACCTGCTGCAAGCGCTCGACGCCGAACAATTGATCACTGGCATCGCTGGTGTCGATCACCCCGTCGGACAACAGGAAAACCCGGTCACCGACTGCCATCGGATGAACTTCAGTGCAATCGTCGAACGCTTGGGGACTGAGCACTCCCAACGGCAGATGCCGCGCGGCCAACGGCACGCGCTCGCCCGTGGCGATCCGGTGCAGATAGCCGTCGGGCATGCCGCCATTCCACACTTCGACCGAGCGCCGTTGAGAACTCAGGCACAGCAGCGTCGCGCAGCAGAACATGTCCACCGGCAGGATGCGCTTGAGCTTGGCGTTCATCTCGCGCAGGGTTTCGGCGAGGCCGTAGCCCTTGGCGGTCATGCCGTAGAACACTTCGGCCAACGGCATCGCGCCGACCGCAGCCGGCAACCCATGGCCGGTGAAGTCGCCGAGCAGCACATGCATGTCGCCGGCCGGGGTGTACGCCGCCAGCAACAAGTCACCGTTGAACAGCGCGTAAGGCGATTGCAGATAACGGATGTTCGGTGCACTGAGGCAGCCGGAGTGCGCAACCTTGTCGAACACCGCTTTGGCCACGCGTTGTTCGTTGAGCAGGTAATCGTGGTGTTTGGCAATCAGATCGCGCTGCTGCAGCACGGTCGCCTGTAACCGGCGCAAGCGGTCCATCGCCTTGATTTTGGCGGCAAGGATCACTTGGTTGTAGGGCTTCGCCAGAAAGTCGTCGCCGCCGGCATCCAGACAACGCACCAGCGCTTCGCTTTCAGTGAGCGAGGTGAGGAAGATGATCGGCACCAGCGTCTCGCCCGCCAGCGCCTTGATCTGCCGCGCGGCCTCGAAGCCGTCCATCACCGGCATCATCGCGTCCATCAGCACCAGATCGGGTCGCTGTTGGCGAAACAGATCGAGCGCTTCGGCACCGTTGGCCGCCGTCAGGACTTCGTGGCCCTGGCGACGAACGATGGTCGACAGCAATAAGCGATCGGCGGCGCTGTCTTCGGCGATCAGGATCGTCAGCGGCTCTTGCACCTGCATGGCCGTCAACTGATGTCGAAGAGTTTGTCGAAATTGGAGATGGCGAGGATCTTTTTCACGTCGGAGCTGCTGTTGACGACTCGCACGTCCGAGTTATCGCCGCCGGCGTGATCGCGCAGCAGGAGCAACATGCCCAGTGCCGAGCTGTCGAGGTAGGTGGCTTCTTTCAGATCGACCACAATGGATTCTGGTTTCCTGTCGAGCCGCTCATAAGACTCGCGAAATTCCTGATGGCGCCCGAAATCGAACCGCCCCTTGACCGAAATCGTCAGTTTTTGACCATCCGGAGATACTTCTGCAACGACTGACATTGACTGGCTTCCTTGTCATTGACGAACGTGTACAAGGTTTAGCATCTGGACAGGGTTGGGGCAAGGTCAGGAAGCCAGATCAAAAGATCGCAGCCTTCGGCAGCTCCTACACCGATCCCCTGCCGAAGGCTGCGATCTTTTGATTTTTGTTTCAGAACGGATTCTGTCGGGGCAATCGCTGGGACAGTTCATCAAGCAGCTTCTGCTCGCGCTTGTCTTCGAGGCGTTGCGCCTCTTCACGGTAGCGCTGCACCAGTTTGCGCAGGCCTTCGACTTTGGCGAATGCCTGTTGCCAGGCCTCACGCGCGTTGTCCAGATTCTTCTGGTGCCAGTTAAGGCTCTGCCGTTGCTGATCGACGGCGGTGTCGAGCTGCGCCAGAAAGCCCTGAAAACCCAGCAACCATTGGCCGGTCACGCCGGTGGCGCCGCGTACGATCCATTGCTCGGAGTAGTCCAGACG
The DNA here is from genome assembly GCF_002979955.1 of Pseudomonas sp. MYb2. NCBI lineage: Bacteria > Pseudomonadati > Pseudomonadota > Gammaproteobacteria > Pseudomonadales > Pseudomonadaceae > Pseudomonas > Pseudomonas sp. MYb2. The sequence continues at coordinate 86,085 of NZ_PCQC01000022.1, read as the reverse complement.
AAAGGCATTGAGGTCGGCCAGCTTGCTTTCTGCGACCTTCACTTGCCCCTGAAAGTAACCCAGCCGCTGCACAGCGGTTTTCTCGGCTTTTTCAGCCATGTCCACCACCGGCGCCAGACGCGCGGCTCGACTGACGGCGGCCATGAGCGGTTAACCGCCCGCCGCAGGTGCGAACAGCGTTTCGAGATAGGCCTGACTTTCACCCATGTTGATTTTGTCGTTGAGGCCCTGACGCTGATAGCGGACTAACTGCGGTTGCAGGGAAATCGCCACGTCGGTTTCACGGTCGCCGCCGGCCACATAGGCGCCGACACTGATCAGGTCACGACTCTGCTGATAACGCGACCACAGTTGTTTGAAATACTGCGCACGCTGCATGTGCTCCGGCGAAACCACCGCCGGCATCACCCGGCTGATCGACGCTTCGATGTCGATGGCCGGATAGTGCCCTTCCTCGGCCAGACGCCGGGACAGCACGATGTGGCCGTCGAGTACGCCTCGCGCCGAGTCGGCAATCGGGTCCTGCTGGTCATCGCCCTCGGACAACACGGTATAGAACGCGGTGATCGAACCACCGCCCTTCTCCGCATTACCGGCGCGCTCCACCAGTTTCGGCAGCTTGGCGAATACCGACGGCGGATAACCCTTGGTCGCTGGCGGCTCGCCGATGGCCAGGGCGATTTCCCGCTGGGCCTGAGCGAAACGGGTCAGCGAGTCCATCAGCAACAGGACGTTCTTGCCCTTGTCGCGGAAATACTCGGCGATGCGCGTGCAGTACATCGCCGCGCGCAAACGCATCAACGGCGCGTCATCCGCCGGCGAGGCAACCACCACGGAACGTTTGAGGCCTTCTTCACCGAGGCTGTGCTCGATGAATTCCTTGACTTCGCGACCCCGCTCACCGATCAGGCCGACGACAATAATGTCGGCCTCGGTGAAGCGGGTCATCATGCCCAGCAACACCGACTTACCGACACCGGTACCGGCGAACAGGCCCAGACGCTGGCCACGACCGACCGTCAGCAAACCGTTGATGCAACGGATACCGACGTCCAGCGGTTCGCTGATCGGGTCACGGTTGAGCGGGTTGATCGTCGGGCCGTCCATCGGCACCCAGTCTTCGGCCTTCATGCCGCCCTTGCCGTCCAGCGCACGACCGGCGCCGTCGAGCACGCGACCGAGCATGCTCATGCCCATCGGCAACCGACCGGTATCGGCCAGTGGCACCACGCGGGCGCCGGGGGCGATACCGGCGACACTGCCGACCGGCATCAGAAAGACTTTGCTGCCGGAAAACCCCATGACTTCCGCTTCCACCTGCGAGGGGTGATAGCTGTCGTCATTGATCACCAGACAACGGGTGCCCATGGCAGCGCGCAGGCCTTCGGCTTCGAGGGTGAGGCCGACCATGCGCAGCAGGCGACCTTCAAGAATCGGCGCGCCGGCAATTTCAACCGCCTCGGCATAACTGCTCAGGCGCTTGGCGAAACTGGTGCGTTCAAGACGCATCGGGTTCGTCCGCGAGCGGCTCTTCAGACGTGGCCGCCGGTTTTACGTCTTCGGGGATATCCAGAGTCAGATCCGCCTCGGCCGGGTGCAAGGCTTGCTCGTGCAACTGATCGAACAATTTGGCCATGACCTGGGCCACGCGGGTTTCGATGCTGGCATCGATGCGGCTGTGCTCGGTTTCAACCCGGCAACCACCCGGCAACAGCGATTCATCTTCGACAATGCGCCAGGTTTCCTCATGACGTTCGCGCAAAGCCTTGGCTTGCTCGAAGTCCTGCGGATTGACGTACAGGCGCACGTTGTCGACGCCCAGCGGCAACAGCTTGAGCGCATCGCGCATGACGTGTTCGATCTGGCTGGAATCGATGGCCAGTTCGCGCTTGATCACCTGTTTGGTGATGTGTTGCACGAGGTCGACCAGCGACTTTTCGATCTGCGTGTCTTGCTCGGCGATGGGCTCGAACAGGTTCGCCATCAACTGCTCAAGGCTGGCGAGTTTGGCGGTGAGCGCCACCTCGGCTTCTTGACGCACCTTGAGCGTAGCACTGTGAAAACCTTCCTTTTCGCCGATGCCGAAGCCCTCGTTGTAAGCCTCCTGACGGATGCTTTCGAGTTCTTCCAGAGTCAGTGGCTGGACTTCTTCCAGCGGCACTTCTTCCATTTCCGGCGGTTCGGGCTCCGGTTCAGGCTCGGGTTCCGGCTTCGGCGGGTCGAAGCTGGGCATGGCCCAGGATTCGAAACCACGGACATCGCGGGCACGGATCAGATCCGTCACATCGTCGTCGTGCTTGTCCATGGGCTTAGATCATTTCCTCGCCACCTTTGCCGCCGAGTACGATTTCGCCGGCTTCGGCCATACGACGGGCAATGGTGAGGATTTCTTTCTGTGCGGTTTCGACGTCGCTGACACGCACCGGGCCTTTGGCCTCGAGGTCGTCGCGCAACAGTTCGGCAGCACGTTTGGACATGTTCTTGAAGATCTTCTCTTTGACGCCCTCGTCCGAACCCTTGAGGGCCAGCACCAGCACGTCGGAAGACACTTCGCGCAGCAACGCCTGAATGCCACGGTCGTCGACATCGGCGAGGTTGTTGAACACGAACATGAGGTCTTCGATCTGACCGGACAGGTCTTCGTCGACTTCGCGGATCGAGTCCATGAGCTGGCCTTCGATCGAGCTGTCGAGGAAGTTCATGATGTCCGCCGCGCGCTTGATGCCACCCAGGGTGGTGCGCGAGGCATTCGAGTTGCCGGAGAACTGCTTCTCGAGAATCTGGTTCAGTTCTTTCAGTGCCGCTGGCTGCACGGTGTTCAACGACGACACGCGCAGGATGATGTCCAGACGCACTTTGTGGTCGAAATTGCCGAGTACTTCACCGGCCTGATCCGGGTCGAGGTACGCGACCACGATCGCTTGAATCTGCGGGTGCTCGTAACGAATCACGTCGGCAACCGCGCGCGGCTCCATCCATTTCAGGCTGTCGAGGCCACTGGTGTTGCCACCGAGCAGGATGCGGTCGATCAGGCCGTTGGCCTTGTCTTCACCCAGGGCCTGGGTGAGCATTTTGCGCACGTAATCGTCGGAACCAACGCCGAGACTGGTCTGGTCGCCGACGATGTCGACGAACTCGCTCATGACCTGTTCGACTTGCTCGCGATGGACGTTGCCCATCTGCGCCATGGCTACGCCGACGCGCTGAACCTCTTTCGGGCCCATGTGGCGCAACACTTGTGCAGCATCGGTCGAACCCAGGGACAGCAGCAGAATCGCGGCTTTGTCGACCTTGGTCAGTTTGACGGCTGCGGCTCGGTTATCACTCATCTGCGTTAATCCACTCTTTCACGACCTGAGCCACACGACCCGGATCCTCGGCCACAAGGCTCTTGATTGCATTCAGTTGCGCGTCATAACCCTCGCTCGGGCTCGGCAACAGAATGCTCTGCGGACCACCGAGGCTCACGCGGTCGTTGGAAAGTTCGCCATCGAGGCCGCCCATCCCGCCGAGTTCCACGTCGCTGCCAAGACCGGCCAGCTCCTTGCCTTTGCCGCCGCCGGTAATGTTGTTGAGCACCGGACGCAGCACACCAAACACCAGCACCAGGATGAACAACACACCCAGCACTTGTTTGACGATGTCCCAGAACCATGGCTGGGAGTAGAACGGAATATCGGCAATCACTTCACCGCGCTCGGCGGAGAACGGCATGTTGATCACGCTGACGCTGTCGCCACGGCTGGCGTCGAAACCGACGGCGTCCTGCACCAGACGGGTGAAGCGCGCCAATTCGTCGGCGCTCCACGGCGCACGGGTGGTTTCACCGTTGGCCGCGTTGATCTTGACCTGATCGTCGACCACAACCGACACCGACAGACGATTCAGGCGACCCTGCTGCTGCTTGGTGTGGCTGATCGAACGGTCGAGCTCGAAGTTCTTGGTCGATTGTTGACGCTTGTCGGCCGGGTACGGCGCGAGCATTGGCTGGCCGGTGGCCGGGTCCATGATCTGCTGACCGTTGGCGTCAACCAATGGCTGACCTGGCTGGACCATGCTGGCCGGCGCGGCCGCGCCACCGGTGGTTTGCGGCGCAGAAGCCGGTGCCGGTGGCTGATTGCTCAGGGCACCCGGCACACCTTGCGGACCATTGCTGGCGGTGCGTTGCTCGTTGACCGACTGCTCGCTGCGCAACGCCGGTTGATCCGGGTTGAACTGCTCGGCGGTAGATTCGACGGCACTGAAATCGACATCGGCCGAGACTTCAGCCTTGTAGCGATCGTTGCCCAGTACCGGTTGCAGAATGTTGTGCACGCGCTGAGTGAGCATGCTTTCCATGCGACGGCTGTAATCGAATTGCTTGCCGGCCATGGTCATTTCAGAGTTTTCCGCCTGATCAGAGAGCAGGTTGCCCTTCTGGTCGACGACGGTGATCTGCGATTTGCTCAACTCGGGAACGGAAGTCGCCACCAGATTGATGATCGCAACGACCTGACCCGGCTCCAGCGAACGGCCGCTGTACAGCTCAACCAGCACCGAAGCGCTTGGCTTGCGTTCGTCACGGACAAACACCGAGCTCTTCGGAATCGCCAGGTGCACGCGGGCGCCCTTGACGTTGTTCAGGCTGGAAATGGTCCGCGCCAGTTCACCTTCGAGGCCGCGACGATAACGGGTCGCTTCCATGAACTGGCTGGTGCCCAGACCCTGTTCCTTGTCGAGGATTTCAAAACCGATGTTGCCATCGCTGGGAGTGACACCAGCGGCTGCGAGCTTGAGGCGCGCACGGGACAGATCATCGGCCTTGACCAGCAAGGCGCCGGAGTTCGGTTCGACGGTGTAAGGGATGTCGGCGGAGGCCAGGGTATCCATGACCTGTTTGGCGTCCATGCCGGCAAGGCTGCCGTACAACGGACGGTAATCCGGCTGCTGCGACCACAGCACCACGGCAAAGCCAATCGCCACGCTCGCAGCCAGGCCGACCAACAGGCCTACCTGACGCAGCATGGTCATCTCGGAGAGGTTTTCCAGGAAGGACAAGCCGAACAACGGCGGTTTGCCGTCTATCGGGGTGGCCTTGGCCGGAACATTATCGGCGACTGCTTCTGCCATGACTCAATCTCGTCCTTATACCGGCATCTGCATGATGTCTTGATAAGCCTGAACCAGTTTGTTGCGCACCTGGGTCAGAGCCTGGAACGACACGCTGGCTTTCTGCGAAGCGATCATCACGTCGGTCAGATCGACACCGCTTTTGCCCACTTCAAAGGCGTTGGCCAACTGAGTCGACGCGGTCTGGGTATCGCTGACTTTGTTGATCGCCTGACCGAGCATGTCGGAAAAGCTGCTGCCTCCCAGCTCAGGGACAGCGGTCGTCGATTTCGGCGCAGACATGGCATCCACTTTCATGGCCTGCATGTCCATCATCAACCGATTAAATTCAATACCTTGGCTCATGGTCTACTCTCTAGGGCGGCCCGCAATTTTTTGACACTCACTCGGCGGGTACACAGGTATTAGCAACAAGGGTGCCAGCTCACGGGCACCCCTTCAGAAAAGCGTTTGCAATGCATGACGCCACGGATCAAGTGGCGAACAGATAGCCTTCGACGTCCATCCCCGCATCGCGCATTTGCGCGAGTTTGTAGCGCAGGGTTCGCGGGCTGATGCCGAGTTTTTCCGCCGCTTCTTTGCGTCGGCCACGCTCGGTGCGCAGGGTGTCGATGATCATCTGAAACTCCCGGCGGCGCAGGTCATCGCCCAATGCCCCGGCGGAATCCACGTCGATTTCCACTTCACGAACCACGGTTTGCGCGGGCGCTGCGACCGGCAACGCGGCGAACGTCACGGCACCGGCGAGACAGAAATCCTGCGGCTGGATCAAACCTCCCTGCTGCAGAATCAGCGCGCGCTGAATCGCGTTATCCAGCTCACGAACGTTGCCTGGCCATGGGTAAGCGGTCAGGCACGCTTGCGCCTCAGGCGAAAGTTTCGCCGCGGCATGCTTCATTTTATTGACGTGTTTGGCCAACAAGCGCTCAGCCAGCGGCAAGATATCGGCAGTGCGCTCGCGAAGTGGACGCCAGGCCAGGGGGAAAACCGACAGACGGTAGAACAGATCCTCACGAAAACGCCCCGCCGCCACTTCGCCCGCCAAGTCGCGGTTGGTTGTCGCAACCACACGGATATCGAGGGTGATCGGCTTGCGCGCGCCGACGCGTTCCACCTCACGCTCTTGCAACACACGCAAAAGCTTGGCCTGCAGGCCGAGGGGCATTTCGGAAATTTCGTCGAGCAGAAGCGTGCCGCCGTCGGCCTGTTCGAACTTGCCTGCCTGCGCGGCGATGGCGCCGGTGAATGAACCCTTCTCGTGACCGAACAATGTTGCTTCAAGCATGTTGTCCGGGATCGCGGCGCAGTTGATGGCAATGAACGGTTGATTGGCGCGATGGGATTGCTGGTGAATGTAGCGCGCCAGCACTTCTTTACCGGTACCCGACTCACCAGAGATCAACACGGTGGAATCGCTGCGTGCGACTCGCGCCGCCAATTCGAGAAGCTGTGCACTGGCCGGCTCGACGGCAATCGGACCTTCGCTTTCGCTTGCGCCCATATTGCCCAACGCATGGCGCGCCACCAGATCCAGCAGCGCTTTGGGCTCAAACGGTTTGACCAGATAATCCGCCGCGCCTTGGCGCATGGCATCGACCGCGCGTTCGACGGCGCCATGGGCGGTCATCAACAACACCGGCAATTGCGGCTGGCGGGCCCGCAACAACGCGAGCAGTTGATGACCATCCATGCCGGGCATGTTGACGTCGCTGACCACCAGACTGAACGCCTCTCGCGCCACCGCCGTCAACGCGTCTTCAGCGCAACCGACCGCATGGTAATCATGGCCGGCCAGCAACAGCGTATCGGCCAGCGCCTCGCGCAAAGAACGATCATCCTCGACCAGCAAAACCTTGATGCCCATGACCTTTACTCAGCTCCCTGTACAACGGAAAACAGCGGCAGGATGACCTGCGCACACGTGCCACGCCCGACCCGCGAACGTAGCTGCAATTCTCCCTGATGCGCCCGGGCCACCGCCTTGACCACGGTCAGGCCCAGGCCAGTACCGGTCACTTTGGTGGTGAAAAATGGTTCGCCGAGCCGTGCCAGAACAGCGGGCTCGATGCCGCTGCCACTGTCGCTGACGCTGATGCGCAAGGCGTTGTCGCGGGTATAGCAGTGGACTTTCAGCCGTACATCGCCGGCGCTGGCCTGAATCGCGTTTTCGATCAGGTTCAACAACGCGCCGACCAGAGTGTCGCGGTTGCACAGCAACTCTCCGACATGACTGTCGCACTGCCAGCGGATTGGCAGATCCTGCACATGGGTCAGCGCCGCCGCTTGCAGGGCCTGCATCAAGGCGCCGGGAGTCAGGCGATCGGTCAGCGGCAATTCACCGCGAGCGAATACCAGCATGTCGCGCACCTGGTGTTCGAGCTCATGCAGGCGCTCTTTCAGGCGCCCGGCGAAACGCTGCTGCGTGGCCACCGGCAACTCCTGCTCAGTCAAATGACTGGCGTACAGCAGAGCAGCGGACAGCGGTGTGCGGATCTGATGAGCGAGCGAGGCAACCATGCGCCCCAGCGATGACAGACGCTCATGTCGCGCCAGCTGATCTTGCAGATGACGGGTTTCTGTCAGGTCGTTGAGCAGCACCAACTGACCCGGTTCGGCGTCCAGCGAGCGGGTGGCAATCGACAGGCGCCGACCGTTTTTCAGGGAGATTTCATGACCATCGTCTTCACGCGGGGCGAAGCAGCGCGCAATCACCTGGCGCCACAGTTCGCCTTCCAGTGGCAGGCCAAGCAGATCAATGGCAGCCGGATTGGCTTCGCGCACCATGCCGTGGCCGTCAATCACGATGACGCCACCGGGCAATAGATCGAGGAGGTTTTGCAGACGGTTGGCCAGGCGTTCTTTTTCCGCCAGTTCCTGCATGCGCTGGGCACTGACCACCGCCAGCTCACCTTTGAGCTCGGTCACCCGCGCCTCGAGCATGCTGTAGGAATCAGTCAACTGGCTGGACATCTGATTGAACAGCTCGAAGGCCTGCTCAAGACCCTGTCGGCTTGCCTGTTCTACGGAGGACGGTTGCCCCTCGGGACTGGAGGCAGAAGACATCTGGGCGGCTTGGGGCATTGTGCTTCTCGCTTGGCTGACCGTCAGTTAAACGGAACGTTGCGAGGGCTGTAGCAATACCCGTGCCTAAAAAAAACCGCTTATAAATGAAGCAGTTGAAAAACAGGCGTCAATCATCCGCCTGTTCATCTCCATCGCGCCGGCTCATGCCGTACTTGCGCATCTTCTCGACCAGCGTGGTACGGCGAATACGCAGACGCTCTGCGGCACGCGCCACAATGCCATTGGCATCGTCCAGCGCCTGCTGAATCAGGCCCTGCTCCAGACCACCGAGGTAGTCCTTCAGATCCAGGCCTTCCGGCGGCAGCATGGCATTGGCGGTGAAGTCCGGCGTATGGCCGTTGATGGCCACGCGCTCTTCCAGATCGCTGCGCAGGCTGTCGACCATTTGCTCGTCTTCGTCATCGACGTAGCGGAATTTCTTCGGCAGCTCGACCACGCCGATCACCCCGTACGGGTGCATGATCGCCATGCGCTCGACCAGGTTGGCCAGTTCGCGGACATTGCCCGGCCAGCCGTGACGGCACAGCGACATGATCGCCGCCGAGTTGAAGCGGATCGAACCGCGCTTCTCGTGCTCCATGCGCGAGATCAGTTCGTTCATCAGCAACGGGATGTCTTCGACACGCTCACGCAGCGGGGCCATCTCGATCGGGAACACGTTCAGGCGATAGTAGAGGTCTTCGCGGAAGGTGCCGATCTCGATCATGCTTTCGAGATTCTTGTGCGTTGCGGCGATGATGCGCACGTCGACGCTCTGGGTCTTGTTGCTGCCCACGCGCTCGAAGGTGCGTTCCTGCAGCACGCGCAGCAGCTTGACCTGCATCGGCAGCGGCATGTCGCCGATTTCGTCGAGGAACAGCGTCCCGCCGTTGGCCAGCTCGAAACGCCCGGCACGGCTGGTGATCGCGCCAGTGAAGGCGCCCTTCTCGTGGCCGAACAACTCGCTTTCGAGCAGCTCTGCCGGGATCGCCCCGCAGTTGACCGGCACAAATGGCGCGTCGCGGCGCTTGGAGTGGTAATGCAGGTTGCGCGCAACCACTTCCTTGCCCGTGCCTGACTCGCCGAGGATCAGCACGCTGGCGTCGGTGTCGGCGACCTGCTGCATCATCTGACGCACGTGCTGGATCGCCCGGCTGGTGCCGACGAGGCTGCGGAACAGATTGGGTTCGCGATGACGACCGCGCTCGCGGGCCTGGTCATACATTTCGCGATAGACCTGGGCGCGGTGCAGCGAATCGAGCAATTTGCTGTAGCTGGGCGGCATTTCGAGGGTCGAAAGCACTCGGCGACGCTGGTCATCAGGCAAGTCAACGGAAGAATTATCGCCCATCAACAAAACCGGAAGGAACTCATCCCAGGTTGAGAGTGTCTTTAGCAAGCCCAAAAGCGCGCCAGGAGCATTAACCGTCCCGATCAGTACGCAAATGACCTCACGACTAGACGACAAAGAGCCGACTGCCTGCTGCCAGTCATGGCTGCCGCAGGGTAAATTTTCTTCACCGAGAAAATTTAGAATCACCGCCAGGTCGCGGCGGCGGACGCTATCGTCATCGATTAGCAGAATTTTGGTTTCACGCCACATGCAATAGCAACTTCCCTAGTCAACTCAATGCCCGAAAAATGGGGCAAGCGACACGCTTGCAGGACACCATGTGCCTGTAGACGCCTGAAATCTGAAAACAGCCACTAGTTAAGTCAAAAAACCGTGCACAGTCAAATTTATGGCGCACATGTCTGGATTAACTGGAGGTTAATTAACCAAACAGATGGTAAACCTTTGCCGCCTTCTGCGCTTGGGTGATCTGCGACATCTCGTTGGCTATCGCCTGCCGCTCACCCATGGCCACCTCAAGAAGCTCCTTGTAAACATGGAGCAACTCCTCAAGATTATCGCGCAACGCGACTTCATCCAGTGCAGCTTCAGCCATGACGTCTTCCATGCAGGAACGGCAAGCCAGATCCAGCTCACCAATAGCTTCCCAATTGCGCTCGGCCAAGGCAGTGACCAACGCTTCACGGGTATCGGCAATTCGCTGCAATACAAGACTCATGGTGCTCTCCTTAAAACTGGGGGCCCGGCGGAGCAATGCCGTCCCAGCCTTCCTTCACAGTGCGCAGCAGGCCGGCAATCTCGTCGAGAATCTTCGGGTCGCTCTTGACGTTGGCTTCGGCCAGTCGCTTCATCATGTAAATGTAGAGCTGATTGAGCTCACCTACCGAATCGGCGCTGTTTTCCAGATCCAGGCCTTCACACAAGCCACCAATGATGCCAACGGCCTTGCTGATGGCCGTGCACTTGGCAGGAACATCCTTGCGCTCAATGGCGCCCTTGGCCTGAGCAATGCGCTCCAGACCGCCTTCCATCAACATTTGCACCAGACGGTGCGGGCTCGCTTCGGACGTCTGTGCGTGTGCGCCGACTTTCTGGTATTGCCGAAGGGCTAACATCGGATTCATGTTCTACCTCATTGCCACAATGACTCGTATATCCAGTGTATCGCCAACGAATCAGAGAACTTTAGATCAAAAGACAAAAACCCGGCGCACGCCGATAAAGCGTAGCCGGGTTTTTGTCGTGCACGTCTGTTACTTCGCGGACTGCTGAGCGTTCAGCGAGGTGAAGAACGAGGTAATGCTGCTCGCCGTCGCCTTCATCTGCCCTACCAGCAAGTCCATGGCGTTGTACTTGGCAGTCAACGTCTTGGTCAGGTTGGCGACACGCAAGTCCAGCGCCAATTGCTGCTCGGTCAGGCTTTTGGTGTTCTTGGTAAGAATAGCCATGCGCTGATCAAGCAAACCACTGCCGGTAATATCACCTGTAGCTGGCTTGAGATACGGGTCCACCGCTTTGCTCATGCGCGCCAACAGACCATTGGTGTCGTCGGTACCGGTGAACAACTGTTGAACCTGACCGGTCATGCCTGGCTGGGCCATGGTTTTGGTGAAAGCGCTGGTATCAAACGTCAGGTTACCGGTGTTGCGGTCGGTCATTACACCCAACTGCGACAGCACCGCCAACGGACCGCCAGCCCCCGTGTTGGTCAACTCGGCACGTACGTCAGCAATCAACGTGCGCGGCATCGCGTCGCCGGTGAATGCCGCTTGCACGGTCAACTTGCCATCGGCATCCGGCGTCGCCTTGGACAGCGTATCGATGGTGGTCTTCAAGGTATTGTAAGCGTCGACGAACGACTGAATCGATGTCTGCAGACCTTTGGTGTTGGCGTCCACGGTGACAGCCGTAGGCTTGCTCGGCGGCGTGCCCTCACTGACCGTCGTCAAATTCAGGGTCAAGCCACTGATTGCGCCGCTCACCGTGTTGCTTTTGCTGGTGACCTCAAGGCCGTCGATGGTCAGCTTGGCATTTTTCGCAACGCCGTTGACGGCGCCTGAAGCGCCTGCAGCCGGACTCGCGCCCATCTCCTGGGTACCATCGATTTCCAGACCGGCAATACCGCTGACTTTGAGGTCAGAGCCTTCGCCGGTCTTGCTCGAACTGATTACCAGGCGCGAAGCACCGGTACTGTCGGTCACGATGTTGGCAGAAATGCCGTTGGCGCCCTGAGCCTTGTTGATGGCGTCGCGAGTGGTCTGCAACGTGGCATTGGCCGGGATATCGACATTGTAATCAGTGCCATTCTGACTGATTTTCAGGGTACCACTCGGAATGGCACTGGCGGCACCGCCGGCGAAAGAGGCGCTGGCGATTTTCGAACCCGTGGCCAGCTGACTGACAACAACGTTGTAATTGCCCGAAACCGCAGTACTGTCGGAAGTCGCGGTCAGGTTGGTGTTGCTGGAAGTCGCGGTGAAGCCGGCAAATGCAGGATTGGTCTTGCTGCCCAGATTGGTCATTGCCGTCTGGAACGCGGTCAATGCGCTCTTCAGCGAACCGATGCCGGAAATCTTCAGCGTGTTGGCTTTGGTCGCGGTATCGATCTGCGTCTGCTTTGGCGCCTTGTCGGCGTTGACCAGCGCAGTGACGATCGCACCGATGTCCAGGCCGGAACCCAGTCCGGAACCCGGTAGAATTGGACTTGCCATGTGCATCTCCCTTCAGATTGTTGCCATTCTTTTGACCGTTACACGCGCCCTGAGAATGGACAAACATTATTCATGCCAGCTATCAGACTTTGGCGTCGAACAACACGTGACTCGCATTGGCCAGACTGTCTGCCAGCTTGAGGGCTTCTGCGGAGGGAATCTGTCGAACGACCTCACCCGTCTCGCTTGCGATCACCTTGACGATGACCTTCCCGGAATGCTCGTCGATCGAGAACTCCAGATTGCGCTTGATCGATTGTACGAATTTCTCGATCTCCTGCACCGCCAGTTTCAACTTGGCGTCGTCCGTAACCTGACTCTTGGCAGCGACCGGCGCTTCAGTCTTGGCAACTTTCGGCGTTTCTGACGGTTTGTCAGCAACCGGCGTGACTGGCTTGGGAGCCGGATAAGACTGGTTAAGCTTGACGCTCATGTCCATGCTCATCACCTCCTAACGTAAAAGGGCGAGAGAGCACGACAAGCGCACTCCCCCGCCCAAACTCGATCCGAAATTACTGAAGCAGCTTCAGTACAGCGGAAGGCAGTTGGTTGGCTTGAGCCAGAACGGAGGTCGAAGCCTGCTGCAGAGTTTGCTGCTTGGTCAGGTTAGCAGTTTCCGCGGCGAAGTCGGTGTCTTGTACACGACCCTGTGCAGCGGTGGTGTTCTCAACGATGTTCTGCAGGTTGGAGATGGTGCTGGTCAGACGGTTTTGCGAAGCACCCAGGCTGGCACGGGTATCACCGATCGCAGCGATAGCAGCGTCGATTGCAGTGATAGCGTTGTCGATGTTGCTACCAGCGGTAGCAGCGTCAGTACCGGTCAGAGCCAGAGTACCTTTGTCTACGGACAGGTTGACGGCGTCGAACTTGGAGCTCAGTACCAGGTCGATGTGGTTAGCAGTACCGGTGTTTGCGCCAACTTGCAGAGTCACAGTACCAGCCGAACCGTCCAGCAGGTTTTTGCCGTTCAGGTTGGTGGAAGCTGCGATACGGGTGATTTCGTCCGACATGTCGGCGAATTCTTTGTTGGTCGCTTTCTGGTCAGCAGTGCCGTTGGTGCCGGTACGTGCTTTAACAGCCAGTTCACGCATACGCTGCAGGATGTCGGTAGTAGCTTGCAGAGCGCCTTCAGCGGTCTGAGCAACGGAGATACCGTCGTTGGCGTTCTGGATAGCCTGGTTGCCACCGCGGATTTGCGATTGCATACGGGTGGAGATCTGCAGGCCAGCGGCGTCGTCTTTAGCGCTGTTGATTTTCAGGCCGGAAGACAGGCGCTGCATCGAAGTCGACAGAGCGTCGGAAGCGCGGTTCAGGTTTTTCTGAACGTTCAACGATGTGGTGTTGGTGTTTACTGTTAAAGCCATGACGAATTCCTCGTTGGTTGGGTACTGCGGCTTCCGGCCCTGGCAACCGCCGGGTATGGCCTAGAGAACCTTCGTAATAGTTATCGTCGGGATTGCAGGTTGCTTGAGGGCTTTTTGAAAAAAATTTGCCATCACCCTGCCACCCCCGCGAAAACAATGACTTAGCCACCCATCGCCCGCGAAAAAATGACGCCATAAAACCGACTGCCGCGCAAACCTGCGGGCCAGCGCTGTCGGCCTGCTCAGGCCGGAACGCTTTGCAGCAATTCGACCAGTTCATACTCCATATAGTCAGCCAGTCCCAACCAGTCCTGGCGCTCCTGGCAATCGAGCATTTGCGTGAGCACCTGGGTCCACATCTGCTGGGCATCCGCTGGCGCGGACAGCAGCCACTGCTGCGCTCCCTCGAAGACATCGACCATGCTCAACGCAGCCTCGACATCCCGCCCCAGCCGAAACAGAACTGCGCACTGACGGCATTCACCGATACACGCTTGCATCGCCGTCATTGCACGAACTCCTGATTGAACTGCGCTCCGGCGATCAGCGCGCCCGCCCGGCTGCTATTGAAGAACTGAACGTGCGGATGCGCAGCGATGTAACGTTCCAGCACACACAGATATCCGCGAAAGTTGAGTTGGGTACTGACACGCTGGCCATGCCCGTCGCGCACCCAATGCCGCGCCTGACTCACACCCGGACCCAGCTCGCCATCATTCCAGCCGGCGTGGGTCTTGTTCATCGGGAAGGCGAAGTCCGCGCCGAACAAGGTAATGCGCGTGCCGCCCAGTTTTACCGCCAGATCCACCGCCGGATGAATCACGCTGCCACCCACATGCAGTTCCCCGCGCAGATACTGCTCACGCAATTGCGCATACACCGGACTGGCCGAGTAGCCGCCGTAGCGCTTGCCCTTCCAGGCGCGCAACACCTCGGGGTCACTCATTGGCAAATACACCAGCGGGATATCGTCGGACGCTTCGAACGGCAAATGTCGAAAGCTGATGCGCTGATCAATGGTCACCACCAGATCCGGCACGATGCCGTGTTCACGCAATGGCCGATAAGCGGTGTCGACGCAGATGAACAGCGGAGGCTGTGCCTGAGCCTGGATGGCCGCCAGTGCCTGAAAATGCCCTTCAAGCGTCGGGCCGGTGCCGATCACATAGATCTCGCGCTCAGTGCACGTGCCAAACAATTGCGCGACATCGTCATCGCCGAGCAGCACCGGCAAGCAGTCCTGCAAGCGCTGCTGTATGAACGGAGACTGCGCATCGAATTCGCGATTGTTGAAACTCAGATGGACTTCATTGACCAGCCGATCGCGGATCTTCGCGCTGAAGTCATCGGCCAGCAGCATTTCGGCAGGCAGCGCAAAAAACGGCGAGCAAATGTCCGACAGATCGCCGGCGTAGAACAGTTCGGTACGCGGATCTTCCAGCCACTGGCGCTGATCAAGCAGTTGCAGCACCAGCGCGAACAACGCGCCGTTGAGGATGTGCACGTACAACCGTTGCAGCCCTTCGCGCTCCAGCAGCACAACGGGCAAATCCCCAAGAGCGGTGCCATAGACGTGCAACTGCGGCTTGTCGGGCAGGCTGGCGGCCTGAGTCTGCGCTTCATGAAGGCGATCGTGACGACTGGTGAGCTGAATGCCGTTGATGCTCAGCGTCGAGCCAAGTCCCTCGACCAATTGCGCCGCAACGGCCGCACTGTCTTCTGCCTGCAGTCGCTCGAACAGCGCCGGCCAGCGCCGCTGCAACACCTCGGCATTGGCTTGAAAAAACTCGCTCATGGCGCCTCGCGCTCCCCGTTCAGGCAAAAAAATAGCGCTCAAGGTTAACCTTGAACGCTATTTTTGTATCCGCCGTTTTTGCTTCGGTTCAAGGACGATAGATGATCGCCGAGCCCCACGACAGACCAACGCCAAAACCGCTGAGCGCAATACGCTGCCAATCGGAATCGATGACGTGCTTTTCCAGCAGCAACGGAATGCTCGACGACACGGTGTTGCCGGTCTCGACCATGTCTTTGATGAACTTCTCCGGCTCGCCTTCGAAACGCCGCGCCACGGCATCGACAATCGCCGCACTGCCCTGGTGAATGCAGAAGGCATCGATGTCATCGGCTTTCAGACCGGAATCATCGAGCAGTTCGTGCAAGTGTGCCGGGACTTTGAGCAGGGCAAAGTTGAACACCTGACGACCGTTCATGAAGAACACGCCATCGGTGACTTTCAAGTGCGGTGCACCGGAGCCGTCAGTGCCGAACTTGGCCTTGCCCAGCGCCCAGACCGGATCTTCGCCCATCCACGTGGCGGTCGCGGCATCGCCGAACAGCATGGTGGTGTTGCGGTCTTCCGGGTCGACGATTTTCGAATACGGGTCAGCGGTGATCAGCAGGCCGTTCTTCAGGCCGGCGGCTTCCATGAAGCCCTTGATCGCGTAGATGCCGTAGACGTAACCGGAGCAGCCCAGGGAGATGTCGAACGCCGCGACATTGGTCGGCAAACCGAGTTTGTCCTGCACGATCGCAGCGGTGTGCGGCAGGCCTTCTTCGTCACCGTTCTGAGTGACGACGATCAACGCGTCAATCGATTCACGCTTCAGCTCAGGGTTGCTGGCAAACAGCGCATTGGCCGCTTCCACGCACAGATCGGAAGTTTCCTGTTCAGCGTCTTTGCGTGGCAGAAACGCCGAACCAATCTTGCCAATGATGAACTCTTCATCCTTTTCGAATTTTGCACCTTGTGCGTAATTGTCCACGCCGGCTACAGGAACGTAGCTCGCAATGCTTTTTATGCCAATCATTACGGCTTCCCAATAAAAAAACAGCCCAAGACCACCGCTCGCAAGGATTTCGAGGGGCGCCGACAAACAGAAAACGGCCGCCACAACGGGCAGCCACGGGGAGCGCAAAGGGCTATCACTGGAATCGAAAACGAGCCAGGCGCCATCTCCCCGATCAATACAATACAGTGAAGATGCGCGTTATGACTCGCAGGTCACGCTATTTTGCCGATTCGGTGCAGATCGGCTTATTCGACCAGCGACCAGTCCAGCGGCGTGCCGCGCTTGATCGGCGCACGTGCGCGGCGGCCGAGGACGGCGTCGGTGTGTTTGGGCGGCAGACCGAGACCGGGGCGAATCGCCCGCAGATTGTCCCCGGTAAAGGTGTCACCGGCGGCCATGTCGGCGGTAACGTACAGCGAGCGGCGATACACCACCGATTTCAGTTCGGCTTCGGTGGCGCCGTAACGCACTTGACCCAAGGCCTGCCAGGCACGTTCGGTTTCCACCACCAGACTGGCCATTTCTGCCGGTTCCAGCGAGAAACTCGCATCGACGCCACCCGCCGAACGGTCGAGGGTGAAGTGTTTTTCCACTACCGTCGCGCCAAGCGCCACCGCCGCCACCGACACACCCACGCCCATCGAGTGGTCGGACAGCCCCACCTCGCAACCGAACAACTCACGCAGATGGGGAATCGTGCGCACGTTGCTGTTGAGCGGAGTTGCCGGGTAAGTGCTGGTGCATTTGAGCAGCACCAGATCCTTGCAGCCGGCTTCACGCGCGGCGCGCACGGTTTCATCCAGCTCGGCGATACTGGCCATGCCCGTAGAGATGATCAGCGGCTTGCCGGTAGCCGCCACGCGGCGAATCAGCGGCAGGTCGGTATTCTCGAAACTGGCGATCTTGTAGGCCGGCACGTCGAGGCTTTCGAGAAAATCCACCGCCGTCTCATCGAACGGCGTCGAGAATGCCAGCATGCCCAATTCCCTGGCGCGGGCAAAAATCGGTGCGTGCCATTCCCACGGCGTATGGGCCTTTTCGTACAGGGCATACAAAGAAGTGCCTGCCCACAGACTGCCTGGATCCTTGATGAAGAACTCACCTTCGGCCAGATCCAGGGTCATCGTCTCGGCGGTATAGGTTTGCAGCTTCAAGGCATGTGCACCGGCCTTGGCCGCCGCTTCGACAATTTGCAGGGCCACGTCCAGCGACTGGTTATGGTTGCCGCTCATCTCGGCAATGATGAAGGGCGGCGCATCGGCGCCGATCGAGCGGTCGCCGATCTTGAAACTAGTCATGCGGGTGATCCTTCAAAACACGGGTGAACGCACAGGCACTCTGGGTAAACCCGGCGTCACGAAACACATTCAGTGAGGGCAGATTGTCCGGCATGACACGGGCGCTGATGACCGTCAGTTGCGGCCAGTGTGCGGCGACAAACGTTTGGCCACGGGTCAACAGCGCCCTGCCCCAGCCGAGGCCGAAACGTCCTTGCAACAGGTAGAACGATACTTCGGCTTCAAAACCACGCAAGTCATAACGCAACACCCCGACGGCGCCGTCGTCCGCCTCGGCGATCAACAGCAACCGCTGCGGATTACGCAAAGCTGCCGTCAGCCAGTTGAGGTGTTGCGCCCAATCGATCGCGCCAGTCTCCGGCGACCAGCGCTGCACGGCTTGGGCATTACGTCCCTCGAACAGCAACTGCGCATCGTCCAGCGTCGCCGGGCGCAGCTTGAGCACCGCGCCCGCCAGCGCTGCCGCGACGCGCTCGGCGCCGCGACCATCGACCAGTCGCCGCGAACGCTCGGCCAGGCTCTGTCGCAGAAAATGGTTGCCCACAACAAAACCGACAGCGTCACGCAACTGCTCGACACTGACCTGCTCGCGGGCGCCCATGAACACATGCGCCCCCGCCGCCGCCATCACTTCACCGTTGTTCTGCTGGTTGTTCGACACCGCAATGCAGATCGTTGGCAAACCCAGCGCCGCGCGCTCCCAACTGGTGCCGCCGCCGGCGCCGATAAACAGGTCCGCCTCAGTCATGCGTTGATGGAAATCACTGACAAAACTGTGCAGGCGCCAGTTCGGCCGCGTCTCGGCCAAGGCCTGCATCTGCGCCCAAGCCGGGTTGTCGGCGCCAGCAACGAAATCCACCTGCAACTCGCTGAATTCAGCGAGGGCGAGCATCGCGTGATGAGTCTGCATCGCCGCATCGAAGCCGCCGAAATTCACCAGTACCCGGCGAGCTGTGGGTTTGATCTCGATGGCCGGGCAATTGAACTCTTCGCGCAGCATGGCGTAGCGCGGGCCGAGCAACGTGCGGCAACCTTCAGGCAGCAGAGGTGAGTAGTTTTCGCTGAGTCCGGACAAGTTCTGATTGAGCAAAAGATCAACGCTGTAGCGTCGGGTCGCCAGATCATCCACCGCCGCGATGCGATGCGCCCAGCGGCGTGCAGCGGTTTGCCAGTGATGATCGAGGCCGTAATGATCGACGATGATCCAGTCGAACTCGGCATGGCCGCCCAGCAGCAG
Organism: Pseudomonas sp. MYb2; assembly: GCF_002979955.1. Classification (NCBI taxonomy): domain Bacteria; kingdom Pseudomonadati; phylum Pseudomonadota; class Gammaproteobacteria; order Pseudomonadales; family Pseudomonadaceae; genus Pseudomonas; species Pseudomonas sp. MYb2. The sequence continues at coordinate 67,157 of NZ_PCQC01000022.1, read as the reverse complement.
ACCCAGTGCGTCGATATCGGCCTGCCACGGCAGCATCGATTCGATGGCTTGCTGCGGGTCTTCAGCGGGGTAGAGATCGGGCAGCGCAAAGGTCTCAAACCCTTCGCCGCTCAGCATATCGAGCCGATGCCCCGGCAATTGCCGACAGGCAAACGCGACGTGGCTGCCCTGCCCGCGCAACACGCGCGCCAGCGTCAGGCAGCGGGCGATATGACCACTGCCGATGGTCGGCGAGGCGTCCGCGCGAATCAGCACTCTCATTGCAGCTCTCCGCCAGCCTTGAGCGCGGCATACAAGTATTCGGCGCGCTTCCAGTCCTCAGGCGTGTCGATGTCCTGCACCAGGTGCCGGGGCAGAACCACCGGCAGACTGGCCGGCGAATAGACCGCCTCACCACGCAACCAGGCCTCACTGCGGCCCCAGTAAAACTGACCGGCATCCTGAAACGCTTCGGGCAGATCCTGCGAGCGGGTATGGCGAAATTCCGGGTACAACGCCTTCAAGGCGCCCTGCCCGTCCAGCGTCAGCGCACGCTGCACCGGAAACCCGAAGCTGCACACGGAAAACGCAAAAGACTTGTCGGGATGCTGCTCCAGCAACTCGATTCCCTGGCGCAGATAATGCGCCTGCAACAGCGGCGCCGTGGCGTACACACAGCAGGCATAATCGAACGCCGGCAACTGCTGCAAGGCATGCACGATCACTGCCGCCGTGCCGGTGAAATCATCGGCCAGTTCCTCCGGGCGCAGGAACGGCACCTGCGCACCCTGCGTGCGTGCCACATCGGCAATCTCGGCATCGTCGGTGCTGACCACGACCTGATCGAACAAGCCTGATTCCAGCGCGGTGCGGATCGAACGGACAATCATCGGCACGCCATCGAACGGCAAGAGATTCTTGCGCGGGATGCGTTTGCTGCCGCCACGGGCCGGGATGATTGCAACCTTGCTCAAGGACGTTTTTCCAGCAGGAACCAGGTGACATCGTCCGCCGGGAATTGCGGGTCACGGTGATAGACAAAGCCGTAATCGAGCAATTGCAGATCAGCATAGCGATCAAGCATCTCGCCAGCGAAATCGCGCTTGAACAGCTTGCCACTGTTACCGCGATAGGAGACTTCCACCGGGGCCGGATTGTAATACTCGGCAATCAGGATGTAGCGCTGGCTCAACTCGTACAACTGCGCATAAGCGGTCGGCAACAGCTCCGGGGCCAAGTGAATCAGCACGCCTTTGCTCAGGGTCAGGTCGTAGCAGCGCTCGCGCGGAAAATCGAACAGCGAGCCATGCCAGATATGGGCAATGTCCAACGCCTGGGCCTGAGCACAGGCGCTGTCATTGATCTCGACGCCGAACAGCTCACAGCGCGGCAGCAACTGATGCAGCGCCTGCAAATTGTTGCCGGCGTTGGTGCCCAGTTCGACCAGGCTGGCGATGCGCCCGGCGCGGCTCAGCGCTTTGGCAAACAATGCCAGATTCGCCGCCACCAGCGGTTGGCCGACATTGCGCTCGACGTACTGGTTACCGAAGTCGCCCTGCCAGAATTTTTCCTGCTCACTCAAATGACGCATTGTCATTACTCGTCCATTGCCTCAGCGGCCATTATTCGGTCAGCCGACGCAATTGCTCGACCACGTAATCCTGCTGTTCATCGCTCAACAACGGAAACAGCGGCAGGCTGACCGCCTCGGCGTAGTAACGCTCGGCCTCGGGGAAGTCGCCCTCGGCAAAACCCAGCGCTTGATAGTAAGGCTGCAAGTGCACCGGGATGTAATGCAGATTCACGCCAACACCGGCGGCACGCAAGCCTTCGAACACCTGACGATGGCTGAGGCTGATGCGCTCGGTCTGCAAACGAATCACATACAGATGCCAGGCAGATTCAGCCTCTGGCTGAAGGCTCGGTAGCGTCACCGGCAAGTACGCCAACAAGCGATCATAACGCGCCGCCAGTTCACGACGACGGGCGATAAAGTCGTCGAGTTTGCCCAGTTGCGACAAACCCAGCGCAGCTTGCAGATCGGTGATGCGGTAATTGAAACCCAACTCGATCTGCTGGTAGTACCACGGACCGTGGCTGGGTTCGCTCATCTGCAGCGGATCACGAGTCATGCCATGGCTGCGCAGACGTTGCAGACGCTCGGCCAGTTCCGGGCGGTTGGTCAGCACCATGCCGCCTTCGGCGCTGGTGATGATCTTCACCGGATGAAAGCTGAACACCGTCATGGCTGCGAATTGGCCACAGCCGACCGGACGCCCGGCATAGCTTGCGCCCACGGCGTGCGAGGCATCCTCGATCACCGTGAAGTTGTAGCGCTCGGCAAGCATGGCAATCTTGCGCATGTCGCAGCTCTGTCCGGAGAACGCTACCGCCACCAGAACTTTCGGCAACGTGCCGTCACGCTCGGCCTGATCGAGCTTCGCTTCGAGGGCGAACGCATCGAGGTTCCAGGTCAGCGCATCGATGTCGACGAAATCTACCTCGGCACCGCAATAGCGTCCGCAATTGGCGGAAGCGAGAAAGGTGTTCGGCGTGGTCCACAAACGATCACCCGGCCCCAGCCCTGCGGCCAGGCAAGCAATGTGCAGCGCTGCCGTGGCATTGCACACCGCCACAGCGAAATCGGCTTGGCAACGCTCGGCCATCGCCTGCTCGAAACGCTCGATGCCCGGCCCTTGGGTCAGCCAGTCCGATTGCAGCACCTCGACCACGGCGTCGATGTCCGCCTGATCGAGACTCTGCCGACCATAGGGAATCATGTCGAAAGCTTCGCGTGCAGATCGGCGATCTGCCCGACCGAGAGGAAATGCGGATTGGTGTCGGAGCGATACTCGAAATCTTCGCTCACGGCACGCCCCTGCTCGCCGAGCTTGTCGACGGCAAAATCGACATCGACGCTGGTGAAGCGAATGGACGGCTGGATGGTGTAGTGATCCTCAAACTCAAGGGTCATCCGCGCATCGTCCAGCGGTACCATCAACTCATGCAGCTTTTCACCGGGACGAATGCCGACGTTTTTGTGCGGCAGGTGTTCGGCCATGCCGCGCGCCAGATCGACGATGCGGATCGACGGAATCTTCGGCACAAACACTTCACCGCCGTGCATGCGCGCAAAGCTGTCGAGCACAAACTGCACACCGTGGTCGAGGGTGATCCAGAACCGCGTCATGCGTTCGTCAGTGATCGGCAACTCCTGCGCGCCATCGGCAATCAGTTTGCTGAAGAACGGCACCACCGAACCGCGCGAACCCGCCACATTGCCATAGCGCACCACGGCAAAACGGGTTTCCTGCTCGCCGGCAATGTTGTTGGCCGCGACGAACAACTTGTCCGAAAGCAACTTGGTCGCGCCGTACAGGTTGATCGGGCTGGCCGCCTTGTCGGTGGACAGCGCGACGACCTTCTTCACGCCGTTGTCGATGGCGGCAGCGATGATGTTCTCCGCGCCGTTGACGTTGGTGCGAATGCATTCGGTCGGGTTGTATTCCGCCGCCGGCACTTGCTTCAACGCGGCGGCATGCACCACGTAGTCGATGCCGCGCATGGCCTGACGCAGACGGTCAGCGTCACGCACGTCACCAATGAAATAACGCATGCACGGCGCGTTGAACGTCTGCTGCATTTCGTACTGTTTCAACTCGTCACGGGAGAACACCACCACGCGTTTGGGCTGGTATTGCTCAAGCAGTCGGGCGATGAATTTGCGCCCGAACGAGCCGGTGCCGCCAGAGATGAAAATCGATTTACCGTTGAACATAGGTTGATTCCTGTCCAGCACGCTTAGGCGAGCAACTGAGCCCAATTGATCGAGCTGTTTTCGCCCAAGGTAAAACCTTTGCCGGTCAGGGCCAGGTTGGCGTTGTAAGCCGGATCCTGCGCGAACGCATCAGGCCATTTCTCACGCAGTGCCGCCAGTGTTTGGGGAGCCTCTGGCAACGCGCCGGTATGCAGCACCTGCACCGACGGCGTCCACACAGTGAGGAAACCGTTCTGACTTGCCTTGAGGCACAGATCGACATCGCTGAAACCGTCAGCGAAGGTCACTTCGTCCAGCCCACCGAGAGCGTTGAACAGCTCTTTGCGCACCATCAGGCAGACCTTGGACACAGCCGAGTAATTCTGCTCGACGGCCAAACGCTGCATGTAGCCCTCGGCCGCATGTTTTTCGCCGATGAACGCCGAACCCACCCCATCGTTCAGGCCTAGAATCAAGCCGGCCTGGGAAATCCTGCCATCGCGGTCGACCAGTTTGGCGCCGACGATGCCCACTTCCGGACGCTGGGCCTGGTTGAGCAACGAGTCGATCCAGTTCGGGTTGACGACTTCGCTGTCAGCGGCCAGGAGCACCAGATAGTCACCCCGCGCCTGTTCGCTGGCGGCGTTATACAACGCCACTTCACCGAGCGCCTGATCGGCACGCAAGACATTGACGCGGGGATTGCGCAACTGACCCAGCCAGTCGTTGACCGCCGCCGACTGATTCGGGTTGGCCGCCACCAGTAATTCATAACGGCTGTAGCGGGTTCTGAGCAGCACACCCTCCACGCAACGGCGCAGCGCTGGCAGGTCATCACTGGCCGGCACAATGATCGACACCATTGGCAGTTCGGTATGACGATAATCGACCTGCCAAGTGCCTGGCAGCGACGAAGTGACCTTGGCCTTGTAGCCGCGATTGCCCAAATGACGCAGCAACGCCAGGCGCTCGTGGGCATTCTCTTGCACTGCAGCGGCCTGGGTAATCAGCAGCGGCTCATCGAGGTGCGCCAGACCGCCGAGACCACCCTGCTCAATCAGGCGCAACAACAGGTCAAACTCCAGCGCCTTGCTGAAATCGGCCTGATAACCGCCCGCTTCAAGGAAAACGTCGCGTCGAATCAGCCAATGGCGCGCCATCAGCGATGGCACGCTTTGCAGCAAATCAAGGTTGAAACCCGGACGGAATACATCCACCAGCGCGCCATCTTCAGTGCGCTGGATTTCATCGGTGGCCACCGCGCGCAGATCCGTGGCGGACATCAATTCCAGGCCAGCACGCAACAGGCCACCGGCGGTGAATTCATCGCCCGCGTTGGCCAGCAGCAACCAGTCGCACGGAGACTGCGCGGCGCTCTGGTTGAGTTTGTCGATGAAGTTGCCCGGCGTGACCCGGACAAAGTGCAAGGTATTCTGTGCAGTGGTCGCACTCTGTGGCTCGTCCGTGGTGAAGACCACGATTTTGAAGGCTTTGCTGTGCCCTTCGACGAGGCTGTCGAGGGTAACTTGCAGCTTGTCGATGTCGTTGTCCAGATCCAGCAGGAAAATGCCGAATTGTGGTCCGCCATTGTTCGCCGCCAGATGCGCGGCAATCAACCCGGCTTGTTCGGCGTCCGGCTTGCGGGCAGCCATCCAGTCGAGCAAACGGCCTGAGCGCATTTTGTTGAAGACCGGGTAGTGTTCGACATTTGACACGACGTCAAGACGCGTCGCCCACTCAGCCATTTCCTGCGCCTGATCGTCCTCGCCGAGGATCTGCAGTTGCTCGGCCAGACGCTTGACCACGCGACGGTTGAACACGTTGCTGTCGTGGGCCTGCCACAAACGGTCGAGGACACTTTCCGCCGTATCGTTATTGCGCGACTGCAACAGGTACTCCTGGCGGGTCCAGATGCCTTCGAGCTTTTCCAGTTGGATACGACCGGCCGGCATCGCGTGCAGCAGAAACTCGAACTGGGCCAGCAAGTCAAAGAAGCGCTGGTTGTAGAACGGCATCTCGACGTATTGCCGTGGCCCGAATTTGCGCTCAGGGGCTTTGGTCAGGTGGTTCCAGGTCGACTCGAAAATCAACTCGGCCGTCAACGCCCGCCCGGTGACCAGGCTGTCGGTCATGGCCGCGAAACTTTCCAGGGCAAACGCCTTGCGCTGCGCCTGATCGAGATCCTTGATAGCGGTCGGCAACGAGGCGAGGAATTCGGCGAAGGCTTCGCGCTCGGCCACCGACTTGGAGTCGGTGTACGACAGCGCGTGATACACCTCGGTGTTGTGGTCGGAGAAACCGACATTGATCTCGCGCACGACATACGGGATCGGCAGGATCCGCGCCTTGGCGTTCGCCAGCAGGTAATAGGTGTGGCCGATCTCCTGCCATTCGAAACTGGTGCCCGGCGGCAATGCCGCGTACCAGTCCTGAATGATCGAGGTGCGGCAGACCCCATAGAACGGCGGCACATACTGATGCATGAAATCGAGGACTCGATCCTCGGCGCGCTCTGAGGCGTAGTCTTCGCAGATCTTCTTGTCGCGGCGGTAGTAGCTGACGCTGCCGGCCAGCGCCAGGTACATCAGGCAGTAGCCGTGGCACAGACCATAGTCGCGGTTGGCTTCGAGGAAGTTGACCGACTCGGCCAGCGATTCGTGCAGGATGAAGTCGTCGTCGGCGGCGAACACCATATAAGGCGTGGTCAGTTGCGCAACGCCATAGGTCAGTTTGGCCTGCATGCCCCAATAGGCAAATTGCGGCAGGTGCTGATAGTCGACCGCCGAAAAATCACCTTCCGGGCGCTCGGGAGACGAGTCCAGCACCAGAACCTTGCAAGGCAGGCTGCTGTAATACTGCAGCGCTCGACGCAGAAACGCCGGGCGGTTGTGGGTGATCAGTACCACCGTCAGCAACTCGCTCAATGGCAGCTTTTGTTCAGAAACAGACTTGCCTTGCATAACTTCTCCCACGACCGGCGAAACCGCCCGAAAAACGCTTTGATAATGGAACTGATTAACGAACCCGGCGCAGATAACCGTCCGACGCGACGGTGATCAGCAGCTTGTCTTGCATCGCCTGATCAATCTCGAAATCGTCGTTCTCTTTGAGGTACGCCCACACGGCGGTTTTCGGGTTGTCACCCGGGCCCCACGGACGATCCGGGAACGCATCGGCTGGCATGTCTTCGACCACGGTGTCCATGACCACGCAATAGCTGTCGACCGACACCAGCGGTGCGTAGAAACGCAGTTCTTCGAGGACATGCTCGTGGGTGTGGTTGGAATCGAGCACCACGATGACTTTCTTGCCTTCAGCGGCCTGACGCACTTGCTCGACCACCGCAGGATCAAGGCTCGAGCCTTCGATCATGCTGATGCGTTTGATCATCGGGTGGCTTTCGATGGCTTCACGGTTGTGCGCACGAATATCGCGATCGATGCCCAGTACTTCGCCGTGGCCCTGCAACTCCAGCAGCGAGGCGTAGTAAATGATCGAACCGCCGTGGGCAATGCCGCATTCGATCACCAGATCCGGCTTGATCCGCCAGATCAGTTCCTGCATCGCCATCATGTCTTGCGGCAACTGAATGATCGGACGGCCCATCCACGAGAAGTGGTAGGTGTATTTGTGCTTGGCCGACTGGTTGTAGAACTCCTGGGCCAGCGCCTTCAAGTCCTTGTCCTGGCCTTGGGCAATCACTTCGGCCTGGCACTCCGCCTCGAAAGCTTTGATTACGTTATCGCTCATTGTCCGGTCTCACTGAAAAGTCATTTGATAGTCACGCTGCCAAAAGGCATTCGCTGCAGGCGCATCAGCGGATGCGTTGCGCCTCGAGTAACTGTTGTAATCGCTCGACCACGGCCCAGAACGCCAAGGGTTCGTGTGTCGGATAGGGGTAATGCCCCAGGTTTAAATCGATCGAAGCGCCACGCTCGCGCAGGCGTTGTTCGACCAGGGCCCGCACCGATACCGGTTGGCCACTGGCGCAATTGATCACGCCGTCGAAGTCGCGTTGTTGCACAATCGCAACGAGATAATCGGCGGCGTTTTCAATCGGTAGAAAATCGCGTAGCTGCTCGCCGGCCGACATGTTGAACGACGGCTCACCGGCATCGACGGCCCGGTCCAGTGCTGCCAACAGACTGTTGGGGTTCTGCCCTTCGCCATGCAGATAAAACAGGCGCGCCCACTGCAAGGTGAACGGCTGTTGTTGCTGCAGATTCTGCAAAAACAGGTGCAGTGTGTGTTTGGCCAGACCGTAAGGATTGCTCGGCTGTGGCTCGCTGCTTTCGCTGAGCGGGCCGCTTTGCATGCCGTATTCGAAGCAGGTGCCGGTGACCAGCACTTGCTGCACGCCCGCCTCGACCGCGCTTTTGATAAAGCGGTAATCGGCCATCAGGTTGTGCTCGAAATGAAACAGCGCCCGGTAGTTCGGCAAGCCCGGCCACGCCAGATGCGCCAGCGCATCGATGCCTTCTACCAGCGCAGCGACATCCAGATCGGGCGCGTGAATATCCGCGCTCACAAACTCGACGTCGTTGATCCACGGCATGCCTTGCGCCGTTTGCGCGTTACGCGCCACGGCGCGGACTTCGCAGCCACGTGCCAGCAATGCGGCAACCAGATGCCGGCCGACAAAGCCCGTGGCTCCGGTGACCAGAACCTTCACAGCACTTTCAACTCAGGCACGGCGATCACGAAGCGCCCGTCCCACTGACGCACCTGCGCCAGTTGCTGACTGACTTCATGCAGCAGGTTCCATGGCAGCACCAGCACGTAGTCGGGTTTTTCGAGATCGATCTGCGCTGGCGCAACGATCGGGATGCGACTGCCCGGCAGGAACTTGCCCTGCTTGTGTGGATTGGCATCCGCCACCCAGGCCAGCAGGTCCGGTTTGACCCCGGCGTAGTTGAGCAAGGTGTTGCCCTTGGCGGCCGCGCCGTAACCGACCACACGTTTGCCGTCGGCCTTGGCCTGCAGCAGAAAGCGCAGCAGTTCATGCTTGATACGTTCAGCAGCCGGCGCGAGGGTCGCATAGTACTCGGCGGTTTTTACCCCAGCATCGAGTTCGGCTTGCAACTGTTGCTGCACCGCTGGCTGAACCGGGCGGCGCTCGCCGTCCTTGCGCTGGACGAACACGCGTAACGAACCGCCGTGGGTGGGCAGTTGGCTGACGTCGAAGACTTCCAGGCCATTGCGCTCGCACAGGGTCTGCACGGCGGTCAAAGACAGGTAGGAATAGTGCTCGTGATAGAGCGTGTCGAACTGCGCGCCGGCCATCAGCGTCAACAGTTGCGGGAATTCGAAGGTGGCCACGCCGGTCGGCTTGAGCAGCGTTGCGAAACCGCCGAGGAAATCGTTGATGTCCGGCACATGCGCGAGCACGTTGTTGGCCGCCATCAGATCGGCGCCCCAGCCTTCGGCTTGCAACTGCGCGGCAGTCTCACGACCGAAGAACAGTTCACGAATTTCCAGGCCTTTTTCACGAGCCGCTTGCGCGGTGCTGCGCGTCGGTTCAACACCGAGGCAGGGGATGCCGCGACCGGCCACATATTGCAGCAGGTAACCATCATTGGCGGCGACCTCCACCACGCGGCTATCGGCGCTCAGGCCGAAGCGCTCGACCATCTCGGCGACATAGCGCTCGGCATGGGCCAGCCAGGTGCTGGAGAACGAACTGAAGTAGGCGTACTCGGCGTCGAACAGGCTGTCGGCGCTGGTGTAATCCTCGGTCTGCACCAGCCAGCATTGCTGACACACCGCGACCTTCAGCGGCACCCACTGCTCAGCCTGCTCAAGACGATCGGCGTGCACATAGGCGTTGGACGGTGGCGAGGTGCCAAGATCAATCAGCGGCAGGCTCAGCGGTGCGGCGCACCCACGGCAGTTCATAGACGCACTCCAGCAAAGTGTTGATCGAGCGCGGGATGGCTGGAATCACGCGCTGACAAATTATTGACAGGCAACGGCCAGGCAATCGCCAGCCGTGGATCATTGACCGACAGACCGCCCTCGTGCTCCGGCGCGTAATCGGCGCTGTGCAGGTAAAGCAGTTCGGCGTCCTCGGTGAGGGTCTGGAAACCGTGGGCGAACCCGGCCGGAATCAGCAGGCTGCGACCGTCGCCGGCCTTCAGATGCTCGGCGTGCCAGTGCAAAAACGTTTCCGAGTCGGGGCGCAGATCGACCGCCACGTCCCACACTTCACCGCGCAGGCAGGTGATCAGTTTGGCTTCCGGGGCGTTGCCATTCTGATAATGCAGACCGCGCACACTGCCCTTCTCGCGGGTGCAGGAATGGTTGATTTGGCGGATATGGAATTCGCTGCCGAACGCGCTCAGACTGCCTTCGCAAAACAGCCGGGCGAAGTGTCCGCGCTGGTCTTCGAAGCGTTTGTGCTGGACGCTGAACAGGCCGGCCAGCGGCAACGCCTGCAAGGAAAACTCGCTCACAGCGCGCCTCGGTACAGGTTCAACTGGCCGAGGGTGACGGTGCGCATGTCATCGCCGTTCTGCCACGCCAGGTGCCAGTCGAGTGTCTGGGTCAGGCATGCCTGCAAGGTCCAGCGTGGTTGCCAGCCCAGCAGTTGCCGCGCGCGACTGCTGTCCAGACGCAGCAGGCCGGCCTCGTGCAGTTCGCTTTTTTCGATGCGTAGTCCGCGCGCCTGCGGCCAGCGGCTGGCAAGCAATTCGACCACTTCGCCAACGCTGCACATGTCCGCCTCACCCGGGCCGAAGTTCCACGCCCCGGCGAATTCCGGGCCTTGTTCGTAGAGACCGGCGGCCAGCTGCAGGTAACCGGCCAGCGGTTCCAGCGCGTGCTGCCACGGGCGCACGGCTTGCGGGTAACGCAGGGTCACCGGTTCGTCGGCGCTCCACGCTTTGAGCACGTCGGGAATCAGTCGCTCGGGGGCGAAGTCACCGCCGCCCAGAACATTACCGGCACGCGCCGTGGCCAGGGCCAGACCGTGTTCGGCGTACTTGTCGGCCGGAAAAAACGACGCGGCATAAGACTGCGCAAGCAACTCACAGCAAGCCTTGCTGCTGCTGTAAGGATCGTGGCCACCGAGGGCTTCGTCTTCGCGGTATGGCCACAGCCATTCCTTGTTGGCGTAGACCTTGTCGGTGGTGACTAACACACAGGCGCGCACGCAACCGACCTGACGAATCGCTTCGAGCAGGTTCAGCGTGCCCATGACGTTACTGGAATAGGTGCCCAGCGGATCGCGATAGCCTTCGCGCACCAATGGCTGCGCGGCCAGATGCAAAACGATCTCCGGCTCGATGTCGGCGATGATTTCCAGCAAGGCACCGAGGTCACGCAGATCGCCGCGCTGGTCGTTGATGCCTTCATGGACCCGCGCCAGTTCGAACAGGCTCGGCTCGGTCGACGGATCGAGGGAAAAACCGCTGACTTGCGCGCCGAGACTTTGCAGCCACAGGGTCAGCCAACTGCCTTTGAAACCGGTGTGACCGGTAACGAGAACACGTTTGCCGTGCCAGAAATCCGCACTCAGGCCCATTGCTTCCATGGGGCCTCCCCGCTCTGCCACAGCGCTTCGAGATGATTCTTGTCGCGCAGGGTGTCCATGGGCTGCCAGAAGCCATCGTGTTCAAAGGCTTTGAGCTGCTCATCCTGAGCCAGACGGGCCAATGGCTCGGCTTCCCAGGTGGTTTCATCGCCAGCGATATATGGCAACACTTTCGGCGACAGCACGAAAAATCCGCCGTTGATCCAACCGCCATCACCACGGGGTTTTTCGGTGAAGCCGAGAACCTGATCGCCCTGACGCTCCAGCGCACCGTAGCGCCCTGGCGGTTGCACGGCCGTCACGGTCGCAAGGCGGCCATGAGCCTTGTGGTATTCGACCAACTGACGAATGTTCAGGTCGGAAACGCCGTCGCCGTAGGTGAAGCAGAACGCCTCTTCATCTTTCAGGTAACGACCGGCACGCAGCAGACGGCCACCGGTCATGGTTTCCTCGCCGGTGTCGATGAGCGTGACGCTCCACGGTTCGCTGTAGTTCTGGTGCACGTCCATGCGGTTTTCGCGCATGTTGAAAGTGACGTCGGAGGTGTGCAGGAAGTAGTTGGCGAAGAAGTCCTTGATCGCGTAACCCTTGTAGCCCAGGCAGATCACGAAGTCGTGAATTCCGTGGGCGGAATACTGCTTCATGATGTGCCAGAGAATTGGCTTGCCGCCGATCTCGATCATCGGCTTGGGCTTGAGGTGCGACTCTTCACTGATGCGCGTGCCGAGGCCACCCGCCAAAATTACTGCCTTCATCGTCTCCCCTCTCGTTCGTCACCGGGCTGCGCAATGCTTTCTTGAGCTTTGCGGGCCGTCTGCCTCAACCTTTTGCCGCTTCGGGCGCCGGTGGGATGACCGCGAGCGCTCGTTTTATGGCGATTTGCGGGGGACTTGCAGGAAACGCGCCAGCTCGATGAGTCCCGTGAAGACCGGGCTGCAAGGTAAAAAAAAGTGCAAACCCGATGATAATTATCAGGTTCGCCCTCCATGCCTGCACCTTCAATCCCGTTGCAGGATCGACAGTGCTCGATTCAGCGGTCAACCAAACATGGCAAACGCATCGCTATTGGCTGGCAGGTTGATGATTTGCCCGTTCGCCGTTTGAATTTGCTCAATGGTATCGAAGCCTGCGAACCAGCCCTTGAGCTGCACACCTTCCTGCGGCGTCGTGCCCGGTGCGAAACTCGAGCGATGCAGATACAGATCATCACCGACACGATCAATCAACAGTTGGGAACTGCTGATATACGACAGCACCAGTTTGTCCTCGCGGCTCGCGCCGTCATCCTGGATGGTCACAAGACCCGGGGTGCCGATTGTGTAAAGGTCGTTATCCTCGCCACCGTTGGCAAAACCGCTGGACTTCAACACCAGTTGATCGTTCCCCGCACCGCCAAACAATGCAAAGCCCAAGCCTGTACCGGTCAGCAGGTCACCATCCTCGCCACCGTCTGCCATGCCGTGAACCACGGTGATGACATCGCCACCGGCCTCGCCATACACGCGGCTTCCTACATCATTGCTTGCCGTGAAAATGGTGTCGTTGCCTTTGCCGCCATATATTGTGTCGGCCTGCGGCCCGTTGACCTGCCCGTCGAGGGAGAACGGCCCGATCGAGGAAACCAGTCCGCCGTAGAGGTAATCGTTGCCGTCACCACCGAAGATGATGTCATCCCCCAATCCACCTTCCAGGTAGTTGATGCCAGCATCGCCGGTCAGGCTGTCATTGAGGTGACTGCCCACGACACGCTCGATATTGCGCAATACATCGCCTTGCGCATCGCCACCCTCGTTGATATTGGTCAACAGGTTGATGGTCACCCCGCTAGTGCTGGTGATGTACATCGCCGTATCTTGTCCCTCGCGACCATCGATTACATCCGCACCCAAACCTCCGATGAAAACATCAGCGAGTCGGGAACCTGACAACGTGTCATCGAAGTGGCTGCCCTGAAAGAGTTCGATGCTGGCGAAAGTGTCGCTCGCGGCTTCTCCAGAGTTGACATTGCTGATCAGGTCGAGGGTGATCGCAGCGTCCGAAAACTCGTAACTGATCAGGTCCTGACCGGTGCCACCGTCAACGCCCATAGCGGCGGCGCCACCGTAGAAGATATCGTCGAGCCCCGAACCCTTGACCGCTTCGATACCGGTAAAGGTGTCCCCGGCACCGATACCGGAATAGACATTGGTTTTCAGGTTGATGACCATCGCCGCCGTGCTGTCGCTATAACTGACAGTGTCATAACCAGCTCCACCGATGAACTGGTCGGCACCCGCGCCACCGTACAGCGTGTCGTTGCCCGAACCGCCGGTGATGACGTTGTCGCTGTCGTTGCCGTAACCGATAAAGGCTTTGTCGCCGATATAGGTCAGACGCTCGACGTTCACCGCCAGCCGCGTGCCACTTGGATTGATTGTTGTTACACGCACCTCATCGTTACCGCCACCAGCCTGCTCGACGATGGTTGGCGTAACGCCGGTGTTGATGTAGTAGATATCATCGCCCGCCCCGCCTTCCAGGCGAATGGCCGTGGCGGTGTGATCAGGGCCAGAAGTCAGGACGTCGTTGAACGCCGAGCCGATCACGTTCTCGATGCCGGTCAGAAGATCACCTTCGGCATCCCCACCCTTGCCAACTGCTCCCGTACCGAAGCGAACCTCAACATTTACGCCGGCGTTCGAGTTCGAATAATCAACCGTATCAACACCAGAGCCACCATCGATCTTGTCCGCACCGCCGCTGCCCTTGATCACATCATTGCCACCCAAGGCGTTGATCTCGTCATCACCACTGGTACCCGTCAGCGTATCCGCGCCGTTTGTCCCGTTAATAACAGCCATTGTTTCTTCCTTGCCTTGTTGTGAACCGGTACCGGTTCGCGTGGCGATCACGTCATCGCGGCGAACAATAAAAAACTACGAATGTGTTGATATCGACAGGAAAGGATCGCAACTTGAGCCGCTGCGAAAAATGTATTGGGATTGATACAAAGACGAATACACGACGCAAAAAAAAACAGGCGACTGAAAAAGTCGCCTGTTTTTTAGGTAGCCGGAGCTGATCGATCAATCCGCCAGCCAGCCCTGCTCCCAGTAACGCAGGTTATCGCCGCGCAACACGTAGTCGCGCAGCACGACTTCACGCAACTCGTCGCCCATGCGGTAGCTGGCGTCCGGATCGGCCAGATGCATGCGGATTGCCTGCAGCCATTCTTGCGTGGTGTTGGTCTTGACTCGCGTGCACGGCAGGTAGCCGCGGTAGGCCTCAGTGTCGGTGCAGATCACCGGGTAACCGCAGGCACCGTACTCCAGCAGACGCAGGTTACTTTTGCAGTCGTTGAAAATATGGAATTCCAGCGGCGCCAAAGCAAGATCCAGATTGAGGCTGGCCAGTTTTGCCGGGTAGGCGTCGAGGCCGATCACGCCGTGGAACTCATGCATGTAAGGACGCAGATCGTCCGGGCACATGCCGAAAAACACCCAGTCGACTTCATCTGCCAATTCGCGCACGACATCTGCGATCACCGCCAGGTCACCATGGTGACTGGTGCCGCCACCCCAGCCGACGCGCGGTTTTTTCGAGGTCCGGCGCTGGCCGCGCAGGTTGCTCCAGAATTCTTTGGCCAACATGTTCGGCACCACGCGGATGTCTTGATGCATGTCCGACAAGGCATTGGCCAATGGCTGAGTCGAGACCACGACACGGTCGCACATGCCGATCGCACGGCGAACAATGCGCTCCATTTCATACTTGTCGGGCATATTGCGAATATGCGCATTGCGATGCGGAACATCGATGACGTAATCGTCGAGCTCATAGATGCTGCGGGCGTTGAAGTAGTTGCACAGCACCGGCATTTCGTTGACCGATGACACGGTATAACGACCTTGCAGAACGATCACATCAGGCGCCAGACGCTCGATTTCAACAATCGGCGGCAGGTTCACGCTATAGCGAATCTGCCCCTGCACCCGGCCTGCCGCTTCGAGTTCTATCAGCGGTTGAGTGACACGATAGTGCCCGATCGCGGAAGCGTTGAGCGGCAACCCGAGAATCTTCGGCAGGGTGCTATTGCTGAACGGACTCCATCCGGTGCGCAGGCCCGGCTCGAGGGTGAAGCTCGAACCCGTGTGCTTGTGCAACGACAGATTGGGATTGTAGGCCGGGTCGCGGGCAATGACCGGCATCCAGCGCTTGAAGAACGTTTCTTCCTGCTGATTGTGCGAGACGCCTTCTTCATTGATGACCGCCTCGACCGGCTGCGCGCCAAGCGCCAGCACCGCATAGGGCGTCCACACCACGAGATACCCCTGGCCGGCCACGCGTAGCGCCAGATCCACTTCATGCAGCATGCGCGGCAGACTCTGCTCATCCAGACCGTCAACCGCATCGAATACCGACTTGCGCACCATCAGGCAATCGGCACCGACGGCACTGAGGTCCTGAACCACCTGCAGGCGGAACATGTAGCCGGATGACTGCATCGCCTGACCATAAAACGGCAGACCGGCCGGCCCCTGCATACCCAGCACCAGACCTGCATGCAACACATAGCCATCGGGATTGAAGATCTTGGCACCGACGATGCCGACTTCCGGGCGCTGGGCGTGATTGAGCAACTCGTCGAGCCAGTCACCCTGAGTGATCACGGTGTAGGGATTGAGCAGCAGGACGTATTCGCCCCTCGCCTGAGCCACGGCAAAGTTGCGCAATGCGGCGACGTTACCCTGCTGCGGGTAGGTCAGCACGCGCACGCGCTCGCTGCCCAGTTGCGCCATGCCGTCCAGCCAGGCACGTGCCTCGGCAGTCTCGCTGGCGTTGTCGACCAGCAACAACTCGTACTCGCTGTACGTGGTTTTTTCCAGCAGGCTCTCGACGCAGCGTTGCAAGGCCGCAATCTGGTCGCGAGTCGAAATAATGATCGAGACCAACGGCCGCTGCGCATGCCGGTAATCGACCCGATTGAGCAACTCGACACTGCCACGACGCAGATCGTGGGCGATTCCCAGGCGATCAAGATGCGCCGACAGCAATCGTTCGTTGTTGTGCGTCACGGCGGGCAGCGACAACCATTGGGCCAGGTCGAAGGACGATTCGATGGCAATCTCGGCCAGATGCCCCACCACCTGCGTGCCTTGATCCTCAACCATACGCCAGAGCATGTCGTGGGGCGCGAGTTCGGTGAACGTCGAATCAAAGCCGCCGAGCGCCAGAAAGGTCTCGCGCTGGAACGCCAGCGCGCGGCCGACATACGGATAGGTGCGCATCAGATCCAGGTTGAAATCAGGCTTGAATGCCGGCTCCGCCGACTCCCCAGAACGCAAGCTGCCTTCATCGCTGTACAGGCAGTGCATGGCGCTGTTGAAGGCGATGCGCTCGGCCATCATCAGCAAGGCTGGGGGCACCAGGCGATCACCGCCGCGCAGCAGATAAAACCAGTCAGCGCCTTCCAGCTGCGGCAGCAGCTGATTGATCTGTTGCAGGTAATCGTCCTGCAACGGCAAATGGAACACACGCCCATCCAGTACCGGCTCAGTGCAATCCCTGGACAATACCAGTGTCAACTCGGGTGGATAGACCTGCGCGGCGAGGCTTTCCAGCGTACGTTCCAGCGCCGCCGGACTGCCCTGCTCATCCATCACGATGGGCACGATTCGCGGCGTGGACGGCCAGCCCGCCAGAGTGTCCGGCAGCAATCTGCTCTGGACGTCGCTGAGCCTGCGGCACGCCAGCCATTGCGCATAGAGCTCGGAAAAACTCTGGCTGTCAGCGCCAACCTGCCAGATCTGGGCGCTCTGTTTGGTACCGAGCGTTCGGCTCAGCGGCAGCTCTGTCCAGACCCGGGGCGACTCATCCGCGTTGGGCAATGGCACATAACGCGCCCACCCTTTCGCAGGCGCCGACTCTCCGCTGCGCGCCTTGAGCATTTGCAGCAGCCATTGCCGCTCGACGAGCAAAGCATCCTTCATGGCTTGCTGGCCACTCAGGCGATCCGGGTACAGACGCTCGACACTCAACACATGATTGGAGATCACCGCGTTGCCGCGTCGCAGCAAACACACGAACAAGGCGAAATCGAGGCTCGCGACAAAACAGTGACCCGGCTGTGTCAGCGCCGGCAGTAACTCGACAACGTCAGTGCGACGGAACATTGCGTTACTGAAACCACCGAGGAGGTTCGACGGGAACGTCTCGAAGAGGGCCAGCAGGTCATCACCCTTGAACAAGCCACTGATCGGTGACAGCGGTGTGTTTTCCAGCCGTGAAGGCAGGACCATGTCGTCGGCGTCCCAGAACAGACGCTGGGCCAGCACCAGATTGACTTCGTCATGATGAGCGAGCACGTCGGCCTGACGCTCGATGCAGCTGGCGAACAGCTGATCGTCGTCGCACAGAAACTTGATGAATTCGCCCTGCGCCTGATCCAGGCAGGCCTGCAGATTGCCAACCATCCCCAAGGTCTGCGGATTGCGCACGTAACGCACCGCCACCCCGCTCTGCTCAGCCAATGCCGCGACAATGGTCTGGATTTCATCGCCACGACTGTCATCGCACACAATGATTTCAAGATTGCCGTAACCCTGACTGACGGCGCTGCGCAATGCCCGCTCGAAGAAGCGCGGATTGAAGGCAGGAATGACAAGGCTGACAAGGGGAAGTGAATTCACGGCGGACTCGCAAGCGGCGGGAACCCGCCCGGAATTGCGAGCCCTCTGAAACCGCGAAAAAAGACATTAAAAACTCAAGAGCCGAAGTTCCGGGCGCTTGCGCGCCCGTTATCGTCAGATCTTGTTGAACAGACCCAGCTGGCTGATCTTGCTGAACGCCAATTGCGCAGCCTGCAACATGGTCTGCTGCAAGGTCAGGCGGGTCATGACTTCGGCCGGATCGGAATCGCGGATCGAACCCTGCGTCGTGGTGTTAGCGGTGCTCAGGCTGTCGTTGGTGACAGCTTGCATATCCAGCGACTGACCACGGGCACCGATCGAAGTGACCGCGGTGCCAATCTGGTTGGCCGCGGCGTCGATGTTGCCGATACCGGCTTCCATGGCGCCCTGCAGCTTTTGCTTGGCGACCGGATCGCCATCGATCGGTGTGTTCAGCGCGGTAATCATCTGACCGAGGGTGTCGAGCACGTTCTGGGTCTGATGGTCATTCGGCTGGATCGAAAACTGATCGCCGGCTGCCGGGGTGTTACCCAAGGCAAACGTCACACCGGCTGCGGTCGCGTTACCGCCCGCCACAGTGCCCGAAGACACCGGCTTGCTGTCCGCAGTGACCGGCGCCGCGTACAGGTCGAACGCCGTGGCGCTGGTGAATTTGAGAACCGCGCCGCCCTGCGGGAATGCTGCGGTGTAGGCAGCCTGGTCGGTGATGCTGGAACCGCTGATCACCGCTGTCGAAGTGTTGCCCGGGCTACGCGAGGTGGTGAACGTGTCCGGGGTCACTGCCAGCTGAAAACTGTGCCCGGCAATGACTGCGTCCGGGTTGGTGTCTCCGGCCTTCAGGTTGAGGTTCAGCTGCATGTCGACGCCACGGAAGCTGAAGCTCTGGTTGGCGCCACTGGTGTTGCTGATCACGCCGTTCTTGCTGGCCTCAGCGGTCACGTCGTTACCCAGGGCGTCAGTGATCTGCATCTGCGTGCTGCTGACGAAACTCACGGTATACGGCTGCCCAGCGGTGAACTTGGCGTTGTAGGTGGCTTCAGTGCCGATCGTACCGTTGGACAGCACGACACGACCGTCATCCACCGCCGGAGCGGTGCGGGTGACGTTGGTGCGGGCAGTGTTGATGGTTTGCTGGAAAGCATCCCAACCGGTGGTGTTGGTGCCGACCGACAGGCCATCGCCGATGCCCAGGTTGATGGTGGTCTGGTCACCGTTGTAGGTATAAGTGCCGTCGCTGTTTTGCGAATACGGGGCAGTGCTGGTTTTCGAACCGGAGAACAGGTAGTTGCCGTCGGCATCCTTGGAGTTCATCAGGCCCAGCACTTGCTTCTGGATCTCGCCCAGTTCCGAGGCGAAAGCCTGGCGGTCCTTGTCGGTGATCGTGCCGTTGTTGGCCGCCAGAGAAATTTCCTTGGCGCGAGCCAGCGCCGTGGTGATGGAGTCCAGCGTGGACTCCTGCACGGTCAATGCACTTTTGGTGGTGTTGACGTTGGTCTTGTACTGATCAAGCATCGCCGCCTGCTGACCCAGTTGCAGCAGACGACCGGCGCCGACCGGATCGTCGGAAGCGGTGTTGATGCGCGTCAGGCTGCTCGCCTCACTGGCGGTGGCAACGGCCTTGTTGAAGTTACGCTGATAGTCCGAAGCTTGCGTTCCGTAATACTGGGCGGTGGAAATGCGCATGAATTACGACTCCTTAAAGGCTGTTGATCAGCGTGGCGAAAGTTTCCTGCGCAGCTTTGATGATCTGCGAAGACGCTGTGTAGTACTGCTGGTATTTGACCAGGTTGCCGGTCTCTTCATCCAGGTTGACCCCGGACAACGAGTCGCGGGCACCTTTGGCGTTATCGAGAATCGCCGAGGTCGCAGCGCTGTCGGACTTGCCTTGAGCAGTCTTGGTACCGACGTTGGTGACCAGCTTGTTATAGGCGTCGGTCAGGCTGATGCCCTTGCTCGCCGAACCGGTATCGACGGTCTGCTTGGTTTGCAGGCCGACCAGTGCCTGCGCGTTGCGGTTGTCCGAAGACGCCGCACCGGTGAGATTCATGGTGAAGGTTTCGCCGGACTTCGGCGTGCCGCCGACCGTGGTCTGCACGGTGAAAGTCTTCTGCACGTTGGGCGTGACAGAGGTGTCCATCACCGGGTTGCCACTGGCATCGACGATGCCGACTTTGAGGTTCAGTGTGTTCGCCTGGCCGGGAACGATGGTGCCGCTGCTGATGGTGGCACCCTTGGTATCCACCAGTTTGTACGACTGGCTGCCCCCACTGGCATCACCGAACACCAGTTTGACTGGCGTCGAATTCTTCAGCGCCGCCTGCATGTCTGCCTGGGCGGTCGGGTTGTAGATATTGATGGAGTCGCTGAGCGTCGGCTGAGTGTAAGTACCCAGGCCGGCAGCACTGGCAACACCGGTCAATGGACCGGCCGCCGCGATTTTCTTCGGATCGCTGAGAACAGTCTGGATGCTTGCCGCCGCGTTGCGGGTCGGCGTCACCTTGAAGCTGTCACCGGCGCTCAACCCACCGCCATTGAGCGACAGGCTAAAGCCGTCGATCACCGGAGGTGGCGTGGTCGTGGTGCTGAACGCGCCCAGATCGGTGCCGTCGGAACGCTTGACGGTGTAGTCGGTGGCGCTGGTGAACGTGACCTGATAATCACTGGTGGTCAGCTTGCCGGTGTCCTTGATGGTGACATCAAGGTTGCCCGAACCTGTGCTGTTGCCCGACGCCGCGATGCTGCGCTGGCTGACCAGTGCAGCACTGTTGATGTTGTTGAACAGCGCCGCGCCGAAGTCACCGTTCTTGTCGATGCCTTGTGCTTGCTGGCTGTTGATCTGATCAGCCACCACCAGTGCAACACGACCCAGCTCGTTGAGCGAAGGATCGAGAACTTCCTTGCGATACGTCAGCAGACCGCCCATTTCGCCACCACTCATCACCGAAGTGATGTCGAGGGTGCTCGAGCCGCGATCCATCTGAATGCCCATGCGCGACGGATCGTCTTTGAGCGGCACGGTGCTCAAGGTGTTGGTAGTGTTGCCGATCACCAGCGGCTGACCGCTGCCGACGTAGATGTCGAAGCTGGTGCCGCGCTCGACGACCTGCGCACCGGTCAGCTCGGACAATTGGCGTACGGCTTCGTTACGGCTGTCGAGCAGGTCGTTCGGCGCGCCGCCGCTGGTGGAAATCTCACCGATCTTCTGGTTCAGAGTGGCAATCGAGCTGGCCAGCTTGTTCACCTGAGCCGCCATGTCGCCGAGGCTGCCGTTGATGCTGGTGTTCTGGTCGTTGAGCTGCTTGGCGAGGGTATTGAAACGATTGGTCAGGGCCTGCGCGCCAGTCAGCACCGACTGACGGGAGGTGTCGTCGGTCGCCGAGGTCGAAACACCCTGCATCGAGGTGAAGAATTTTTGCAGCACGCCGGTCAGGCCGGTGTTGGTGTCCGACAGCATCGAATCCAGCGGTGTGGCCTGGGCCAGAAACGAGGCCGACTCGCTGTCGAGCGAAGTCGCCGTGTGCAACTGGCTTTCCAGGTACGAGTTGTAGACCCGGCGCACGTCGGCCAGGGTGGTGCCCGTGCCGATGAAGACGTTACCGAACTGCTGCGAGGACTTGGTGCCCTGCACGGTTTGCTGACGCGAATAACCGGCGGTGTCGACGTTGGCAATGTTGTTGCCTGTCGTAGCCAAAGAGGACTGGCTGGCCGACAGTCCCGACATCCCGATATTGAGCAAACTCATGGTTCAGACCTTATACCTTGTGCCTTATAAAGGCGTGGTGGATACACCCGCCGCAGCGTAGTTTTGGAAACTGTTCATCTGCTTGGCTATCTGCGAAATCTTTGTCGCGTAGTTCGGGTCGGTGGCGTAACCGGCCTTTTGCAACTCGCGTACAAACTGTTCTGGGTTATCGGCAGACTTCACGACATCTTGATAGCGATTATTGCTCTGCAGCAAAGTCACCAGATCGTGGAAACTGTCCTTGTACGAGGCGTAGGAACGGAACTCGGCCGTCTCCTTGACCATCTGCCCGTCACGGAACTCGCTGGTGATCGCCCGGGCCGAATCGCCCTTCCAGTTGTTGCTTGCCTTGATGCCGAACAGGTTGTGGCTGCTACTGCCATCCTGGGCGCGCATGACCGACTTGCCCCAGCCGGTTTCCAGTGCCGCCTGCGCCACCAGGTAACGCGGATCGACGCCGATACGGTCGGCGGCTTCCTTGGCCATCGGCAACATGGTGTTGACGAATTCGTCGGCAGAACTGAAGGCCTTCTTCGCCGGCGCCAGCGGAATTTGCGCCATGGCGCGGCCATAAATCTGCATCTGTCCGCCGCCAGCTTTTTCGCTTTCGGCGCGGGCCAGCCAGTCGCCGTTGTACAACGGGCCAGAGCCGGTGGCGACAGCGCTCGTGGCGCGCGGCAACAAGGTATTCGGCGCAGGCGTGGCGTTCGTCGCGGCCGACGGCACCAGACCGGCGAGCAGACGATCAGCCAGTTTCGGAGGCAAGGCCAGGCGACGCTTGTTGATCATCGCCATGTCATTGCTGTGGGAAACATCGGCGGTGTTCGACACCCGCCCGGAACGCGATGCCCACAGCGGACGTTCGCCATTGACCCGCGACAACGGACCGTTGGTGGCGGTGGTGCCGGCGGCAATCGGCGTGGCCACGGCAGCGGCTTTCGCCCTGGCTTCTTCTTGCTTGGCGGCGGACGCAGCGGCGGCTTCACCCGGGGCCATCGGTTTGTTCTTCGACATCTGGCGCATCAGCACGTCAGCGAGGCCGATACCACCGCCCTCGCGGGCCATGGAAACGGCCATTTGCTGGTCAGCCATTTCCTGATATTGCTTGGCCGCCGGAGTGTTGAGCGGATTATCCTGACCCAGGGTCTCGGTCGCCGAACGCATCGACTTGAGCATTTCGCCGATGAACAACGACTCGAATTCCTGCGCAACCTTGCGCATGTTGCCGTCGCTGTTCTTGTCGCCGACCTTGAGCTGATTCAGGCGATTGAGGTCGGAGTACGAACCCGAATCGGCGTTGCTGACCAGACTGCCTTTACGCATATCCATGATTGCCGTCCTCAGATCACGATCAGGTCGGCTTGCAACGCGCCGGCCTGCTTCAGAGCTTCGAGGATCGCCATCAAGTCACCTGGCGCCGCGCCGACCTGGTTCACCGCACGCACGATCTCGTCAAGGGTGGTGCCCGGACCGAATTTGAACATCGGCTTGGCTTCCTGTTCGGCATTGACGCGCGAGCGAGGCACCACAGCCGTCTGGCCATTGGACAACGGGCCCGGCTGGCTGACAATCGGGTCTTCAGTGATGGTCACGGTCAGGCTGCCGTGGGTCACGGCGGCCGGCGAAACCTTGACGTTCTGGCCGATGACGATGGTACCGGTACGCGAGTTGATGATGACTTTCGCCACCGCCTGACCCGGATCGACCTCAAGGTTTTCGAGGATCGACAGATAGTCGACGCGCTGGCTTGGATCGAGCGGCGCGGTGACACGGATCGAACCGCCGTCGATCGCTTGTGCGACGCCAGGGCCGAGCATGTCGTTGATCTTGTCGACGATGCGCTTGGCGGTGGTGAAGTCGGAGCGGTTGAGGTTCAGCGTCAGGCTGTTGCCCTGGTTGAAACCGCTCGGCACCGAACGCTCCACCGACGCACCGCCAGGGATGCGACCGGCCGACGGAACGTTGACGGTGATCTTCGAACCGTCGCGACCTTCGGCATCGAAACCGCCAACCACCAGGTTGCCCTGAGCGATGGCGTAGACGTTGCCGTCGATACCCTTGAGCGGGGTCAGCAACAAGGTGCCGCCGCGCAGGCTCTTGGAGTTACCGATCGAGGAGACAGTGATATCGACCTGCTGACCCGGTTTGGCAAACGCCGGCAAGTCGGCACTGATCGACACCGCTGCGACGTTCTTCAACTGCACGTTGCCCGAGCCCGGCGGCACTTTGATGCCGAACTGCGAGAGCATGTTGTTGAAGGTCTGCAGGGTGAACGGGGTCTGCGTGGTCTGGTCACCGGTGCCGTTAAGCCCGACCACCAGGCCGTAACCGATCAACTGGTTGGAACGCACGCCGGAAATACTGGCGATGTCTTTCAGCCGCTCGGCGTGTGCACCAAAGGCTGCGGACATCAGCGCCGCAGCGAGCATGAGGCTCTTGAAGTTCAACGTAGCCACCTAGAAAGGGAACAGCGGGCTGAGGAAGAAACGGTCGAACCAGCCTGGCTGACTCGTATCGGCAAACGCACCGGTACCGGAATAGGTGATGCGCGCATCGGCAACCCGGGTCGACGACACGGTGTTGTCGGTGGCGATGTCATCGGCGCGCACCAGGCCGGCGATGCGAACCAGTTCGTCACCGGTGTTCAGCGTTAGCCACTTCTCGCCGCGCACGGCGATGATACCGTTGGGCAGCACGTCAGCGACGGTCACGGTGATCGAACCGGTCAGGCTGTTGCTCTGCCCCGACTTGGCGTCGCCCTTGGTCGAACGGTCGGCGCTGTAGCCGGCGTTCAGGCTCAGGTCGTTGCTGCCGATCGGGTTGTTCGTCGTCAGACTGGAACCGAACAACGACGTCAGGCCGATCTTGTTGTCGCTGTTCTTGTCCATCTGCGAGTTGGCGTTCTTGCTCGCCTGGGTGCGCTCGTTCAGGGTGATGGTGATGATGTCACCGACCCGGAAGGCCTTGCGGTCGCTGTACAGGTTCTGCTCGAACCCGGCCTGATAGATCGAGCCATTGTTGGCGGCAGCCGGCAACGGCGTGCGCGGCAACACCGGTGCGTAGTAAGGGTCATTGGGCTTGGGCGTCGGTGCGACGCAGCCCGCGAGCGAGACGACCCCACCCAATGCCAGAACAGATACAAAGCGTTTCATGACCCTACCTCACGGTGTTGCAGGCAGCCTCATGGCTGCCTCATAGACTTGATTACAGATTCTGCGTTACGAACGAGAGCATCTGGTCGGCGGTGGAGATCACCTTGGAGTTCATCTCGTAAGCGCGCTGAGTGGTGATCATGTTGACCATCTCTTCAACGGTGCTGACGTTGGAACCTTCCAGGGTGTTCTGCAGCGTGGTGCCGAAACCGTTCAGGCCCGGCGTGCCGATTTGCGGCGCGCCGGAAGCGGCGGTTTCCAGGAACAGGTTGTTGCCGACCGCTTGCAGACCGGCCGGGTTGATGAAGTCGGCGGTTTGCAGGTTGCCGATCACCTGCGCGGCAGGGTTGCCCGGAACCGTGATGGACACGGTGCCGTCAGTGCCGACGG
This sequence comes from Pseudomonas sp. MYb2, assembly GCF_002979955.1. Lineage (NCBI taxonomy): Bacteria > Pseudomonadati > Pseudomonadota > Gammaproteobacteria > Pseudomonadales > Pseudomonadaceae > Pseudomonas > Pseudomonas sp. MYb2. The sequence goes on along the minus strand of NZ_PCQC01000022.1, from coordinate 41,938 downwards.
TGAAGCTCTGCGCGTTGTTCGGAATGACGATCGCAGGCTCCAGCGCGAAACCGCTGGCGTTGACGATCTGGCCATTGGAGTCGAGATGGAAGGTACCGTCGCGGGTGTAAGACGTGGTGCCGTCCGGCTGCAGGATCTGGAAGAAACCGCGACCGTCGATGGCCATGTCCAGCGGCTGCTCGGTGGTTTGCAAGCTGCCGGCGGTGAAGTTTTTCTGCGTGCCGACAATGCGCACACCGGTACCCAGTTGCAGACCCGACGGCAATTCGCTGTCCTGGGTCGACTGAGCACCTGGCTGACGCTTGATCTGATACAGCAGGTCCTGGAACTCGGCGCGGTCACGTTTGAAGCCCGTGGTCGACACGTTCGCCAGGTTGTTGGAAATGGTGGTCAGGTTGGTGTCCTGGGCGGACAGACCGGTTTTGGCAACCCATAGAGCCGGAAGCATTCAATTCTCCTCGTGCGCCTGTTTTACGGCGCGACGTTCTGATAATTAGCTGATCTGCAAGACCCGAGCCATGGCCTGGTCGTCGTCTTTGGCGGTGTTCATCATCTTGATGTGCAACTCGAACTGCTTGGCCAGCGCCAGCACCGAGGTCATTTCTTCCACGGCGTTGACGTTGCTCGACTCGAGGAATCCCGACACCAGTTTGACGTTGGCATCGGCCGGCGCAGGCTGGCCGTCCTTGGTGTAAATCGAGCCGTCGAGGCCCTTGTTCATGTTCTTGATGTCCGGATTGACCAGTTTGATCCGGTCGACTTCCGCCATGACGCGCGGGCCTTCGCCCATCGCACGAATACTGATGGTGCCGTCTTCGCCGACTTCGACCTGCTGCTCGGGTGGCACGGCAATCGGTCCGCCATTGCCCATCACGGCCATGCCGTTACCGGCGCGCAATACGCCGAGGGCATCGATATTGAGGCTGCCGGTGCGCACGTAGCTTTCACCGCCATTGGGGTTCTGTACGGCAATGAAGCCGTTGCCGGTTACGGCGACGTCGAGGTCACGCCCGGTTTCCACCAGCGAGCCCGGCGAGAAATCAGTGGCCGGACGCTCGCTCATGGCAAATGCACGCGCCGGAAAGCTGTCACCAAACACCGGCATCGAACGGGCCTGTTCCAGGTCCTTCTGAAAACCGTTGGTGGAGATGTTCGCCAGGTTGTTGGCATGCGCCTTTTGCGCCAGTGCGTTCTGGCTGGCGCCGGTCATTGCCACATAAAGGTACTTGTCCACACTCTTTCCTCTGCATGCCGGACGTTTGCCGCCCACCGCTGTACTGCTGAGCCATAAGCAATTTGCAGACCAACTTTTTTCTGGCGGCGCGCGACCCGGTAAACAAAGGACTTGGGGGATTTTGCGGGGGAATCTGAAATGTATCGAAGTCGAAAAACCGGCGGTGTTATGCCGCTTGGCGGCAACAGGTCAAAAGATCGCAGCGTGCCGCAGCTCCTACACCAGGAATCGGTACTCCTGTAGGAGCTGCGGCACGCTGCGATCTTTTGCTCTTAAGCTTCGCTATCCTTACCGACCCCGTACTCGCGCAGCTTGTTGGCAATGGTGGTGTGTGAAACCCCCAATCGCTTGCCCAACTGTCGACTGCTCGGATACTCGGAATACAAGCGCTCCAGCACCGCTTTCTCGAAACGCCCGACAATCTCGTCCAGCCCGCCCTCCAGCGAGAAATCGCCAAGCGGCTGACGCACACCGTAATCCGGCAGACGAATGTGCTCAGCCTTCACCGTGCCGCCATCACACAGCGAAACCGCCTGGAACAACACGTTTTCCAGTTGCCGCACGTTGCCCGGCCAGTGGTAATGACTGAGCCGGTCCATCGCCGCCGGCGCCAGTTTCGGCAGCGAACATCCGATCTGCCGACTGGCCTGATCGAGGAAGTGCTCGACCAGCGGCGTCAAACCGTCGAGGCATTCGCGCAGCGGTGGAATGTGCAGGGACAGCACGTTCAAGCGGTGATACAAATCCTGGCGAAACTCGCCGCGTGCACACAGCTCGGACAAATCCACCTGGGTCGCGCAGATCACCCGCACATCCAGATAAACCTCTTCATCACTGCCGACTCGACGGAAGCAACCGTCCTGCAGAAAGCGCAATAATTTCACCTGCAAACGCGGGCTCATTTCACCGACACCATCCAGGAACAACGTGCCGCCGGCGGTCAACTCCAGCAGCCCGAGCTTGCCTTCGGCACGCGCACCTTCAAACGCGCCAGGGCCGTAGCCGAACAGTTCGGTTTCAGCCATTGATTCCGGCAGCCCTGCGCAATTGAGCGCCATCAATGGCGATTGCCCACGCGGGCTGGCGAGGTGACAGGCCCGCGCCAGCAATTCCTTGCCGGTGCCGGTTTCCCCTTCTATCAATAGCGGCGCGTCGAGCGGCGCCATTCGACGCGCTTCACGCACGACGGCGGCCATGACTTTCGAGCTCTGGAAAATACTGTCGAAGCCGCGCAACTCCTGCTTGCGCACGTTGTAGATGCGCTCACCGACGCGATCCGCGCGGTGCAGGGTCAGCACGGCGCCGGCCATGGCCTCACTGTCGTCGTGTTCCGATTGCAGTGGCGCGATGTCGGCGAGAAAGATGTCGCCCCGGACCTTGACGCGCATGCCGTTGATCCGCGACTTGTTGGCGCGCACCAGTTCCGGCAAATCGAAATCTTCGGCGTAGCGCGACAGCGGGATCCCGGGCACTTCATCGACCCGCACGCCAAGCAACTGCGCCGCCGCACGGTTGGCCGCGACGATCGAGCCGCCCATGTCGATCGACAACACCGGAAACTCCAGCGCGCCGAGCAAGGCGTTCAGCTCCATGTGCCGACGTTCGCTCGGCATCAGCCCTACCCGCTTGACGCCGAACACCCCGGCAATCGCCTCGAACTTCGGCCGCAGAGCCTGGAACTGAATGTTGATCAGGTTCGGGCAGTGCAGATAGATCGCATTGCCGTGCTCGCCACCGACCTCGCCGCGCGCGACGTTGATCCCGTATTCCACAAGCAGATTGAGGATGTCGCGCAGGATGCCGATGCGGTTCTGGCAGTGGACTTTGATGCGCATATAAATCGCCCGAATTAACGATGAAGAACCTTGTAGGAGTGAGCCTGCTCGCGATGGCTTTGGGTCAGTTGATATTGATGCTGACTGATACTCCGCTATCGCGAGCAGGCTCACTCCTACAGGAGAACGGCGCCGGACTTTTCTGTGGCGGCGCGCAGATAATTGTCAAGATTATGTGACAGTCGCTGGCCTTTTCAAACCTGCGAATCACTGTAAATGCGCGATAACGCCTAAAGCGTAACGAATAGTTTACGAAATCCACCGATTTTTCCTACGCGAGCGCGTAACCACCTACTGCATACCACCCTACTCTCAGGTAATTCTGAATCCATCGCTGGACATAACAAGAACGAATTCCCCTAGCAGGAGAGCAGTATGAAGCAGACGCAATACGTGGCCCGCGAGCCCGATGCGCAAGGTTTTATCGACTACCCCGCCGAAGAACACGCGGTGTGGAACACGCTGATCACCCGCCAGTTGAAAGTGATCGAAGGGCGTGCCTGCCAGGAGTACCTGGACGGTATCGAAAAACTCGGTCTGCCCCACGACCGCATTCCGCAACTCGGCGAGATCAACAAGGTGCTCGGCGAGACCACCGGTTGGCAGGTCGCCCGTGTCCCGGCGCTGATTCCGTTCCAGACATTTTTTGAATTGCTCGCCAGCAAGCAGTTTCCCGTCGCGACTTTTATCCGTACCCGCGAAGAACTGGACTATCTGCAAGAGCCGGACATTTTCCACGAGATCTTTGGCCACTGCCCGCTGCTGACCAACCCGTGGTTCGCCGAATTCACCCACACCTACGGCAAGCTCGGCCTGCAGGCGACCAAAGAAGAACGCGTCTATCTGGCGCGCCTGTACTGGATGACCATCGAGTTCGGCCTGGTCGACACCCCGCAAGGCAAACGCATCTATGGTGGTGGCATTCTGTCTTCGCCAAAAGAAACCGTTTATTCGCTGTCGGGCGAGCCTGAGCATCAAGTCTTCGACCCGCTCGAAGCGATGCGCACGCCGTACCGCATCGACATCCTGCAACCGCTGTACTTTGTCCTGCCGAACCTCAAGCGCCTGTTCGACGTGGCTCATGAAGATATTATGGCCATGGTCAGACAAGGCATGCAGCTGGGTCTGCACGCGCCGAAATTTCCGCCCAAGCCGAAAGCGGCCTGAGCAGAACCCGCTCGCGACTTGCGTGCAAAGATAGTAATTTCCAACAAGAATCGAATTCAGGAACAGACCATGTCCACATTGAACCAAGCCCACTGCGAAGCCTGCCGCGCCGATGCGCCACAAGTCAGCGACGAAGAACTGCCGATCCTGATCAAGCAGATCCCTGACTGGAACATCGAAGTTCGCGACAGCATCATGCAGCTGGAGAAAGTTTTCCTGTTCAAGAACTTCAAGCACGCACTGGCGTTCACCAACGCCGTCGGCGAAATCTCCGAGGCCGAAGGTCATCATCCGGGCCTGCTGACCGAGTGGGGCAAAGTCACCGTGACCTGGTGGAGCCACTCGATCAAAGGCCTGCACCGCAACGACTTCATCATGGCCGCGCGCACTGACGAAGTGGCCAAGACCGCAGAAGGACGCAAGTAATGCACTTCGACGCCATCGGCCGGGTCCCCGGCGACCCGATCCTCGGTTTGATGGAGGCGTATGCGCAGGACAGCAACCCGCGCAAATTCGACCTGGGCGTTGGCGTCTACAAGGATGCCCAAGGCCTGACGCCGATCCCTGAGGCGGTGAAAATCGCCGAAGCGCGCCTGGTCGAAAGCCAGGACACCAAGACTTACATCGGCGGCCACGGCAACCCGCTGTTCGGTAAAGTCATCAATGAGTTGGTGCTCGGCGCTGACTCGAAGCTGATCGCCGAACAACGTGCCGGCGCCACGCAGACACCTGGCGGCACCGGTGCCCTGCGTCTGGCCGCTGACTTCATCGCCCAATGCCTGCCGGGCAAAGGCGTATGGCTGAGCAACCCGACCTGGCCGATCCACGAAACCATCTTCGCCGCGGCCGGGGTCAAGGTCAGCCACTACCCATACGTGGGCAGTGACAACCGTCTCGACGTCGAAGCCATGCTCGCCGTGCTCAATGAAGTGCCCAAAGGCGATGTGGTGCTGCTGCACGCGTGCTGCCACAACCCGACCGGTTTCGACTTGAACCATGACGACTGGCGGCGCGTGCTCGACGTAGTGCACAGTCGCAATCTGCTGCCGCTGATTGACTTTGCCTACCAGGGTTTTGGCGACGGTCTGGAACAGGATGCGTGGTCGACCCGGTTGTTCGCCGCCGAAGTTCCCGAGCTGCTGATCACCAGCTCCTGCTCGAAGAACTTCGGCCTGTATCGCGACCGCACCGGGGCACTGATCGTCTGCGCGAAAAGCGCCGACAAGCTCATCGACATCCGCAGCCAACTGGCCAACATCGCCCGTAACCTGTGGTCGACGCCACCGGATCACGGTGCTGCTGTAGTCGCGACCATCCTCGCCGCCCCGGAGCTGAAAGCGCGCTGGGCCGATGAAGTGGAAGCCATGCGTTTGCGCATTGCGCAACTGCGCAGCGGCCTGGTCGAAGCGCTGGAGCCTCACGGTTTGCGTGAGCGTTTTGCGCACATTGGCGTGCAGCGCGGCATGTTCTCCTACACCGGCCTGTCGCCGGAGCAAGTCAAACAACTGCGCGAGCATCACAGCGTGTACATGGTCAGCTCGGGCCGGGCGAACGTCGCCGGTATCGATGCCACCCGCCTTGCGCTGCTGGCTCAGGCTATCGCTGACGTCAGCCAATAACACCGCAATAACCTGTAGGAGCTGCCGAAGGCTGCAATCTTTTGATCTTGTTTCTAAAGCAGGATCAAAAGATCGCAGCCTCCGGCAGCTCCTACAGTTGATCGTTCCCACGCTCCGCGTGGGAATGCAGCCCGGGACGCTCTGCGTCCCAACAGCGGACGCAGAGCGTCCATTGAGGCATTCCCACGCAGAGCGTTGGAGCGATCAATCTCTCCTCTGGGCCTCCCCTGCGGCCATCTGTCGCATTATTTTGAATTAAAAGTCTGATTGTCATTTTTCCTGCTGTATCCTGCGCAGGCTTTCCAAAAGCGCGGATCGACCAGATCTATCAACAGACTTAGCGAGGAGCGCAACCATGCACGAGATTCCTAATCTCCCCTTCCCAAGCCTGCACGTACCTGAGCAGACGACCACGCAACAAGCCGGCGCGGGGCAGCCCGAGCCGAAAGAAGCCGTTGAGAGCCGTCCGGCCGACAACGAAGAGTAAGACCCGTCGTACAGACCGTGTGGAAAGCGCTAACATGCGCTTTCCACACTGCCTGAAACTTCGAGCCCGCCATGACCGACGAATTCTCTGAAAGCCAAGCCGCCGTACTGATCGGCGCCACCGAGAAAATGATCGACATCTGGAACCGGCTCTCTCCCGAGAAACAAGCCGCCCTGCTCGCTCGATTTGGCAGCGAAGAAAATGCCCTGGCGGCGCTGGTCACCACGCAACTGGTTGCCCCGGCCAAGTCCTGAAGCGACCACCGGGTAAATAGTTTTACTTTTCCCGCCCCAGAGTGCTCCGCGCCGGTATCATAAGCAGCCTATCTAATCTGCCGTTCCCGTGGATCGTTACCCATGTCGTCCTCTATGTCCGAGCCCCAGCGCCCCCTGGCGGTTACGCTGCAAGTCGTTTCCATCGTCCTCTTCACCTTTATCGGTTACCTGAACATCGGCATTCCGCTGGCGGTGCTGCCCGGCTATGTCCACAGCGATCTCGGTTTCGGCGCGGTGATCGCCGGCCTGGTGATCAGCGTGCAATACCTCGCCACCCTGCTCAGCCGCCCGTATGCCGGCAAGATCATCGACAACCAGGGCAGCAAACGCGCCGTGATGATTGGCCTCGCCGGTTGTGGTTTGAGCGGCGTGTTCATGCTGATTTCGGCGTGGACACCGAACCTGCCGACACTCAGCCTGATCAGCCTGTTGATCGGTCGACTGGTATTGGGCAGCGCCGAAAGCCTGGTGGGCTCAGGCTCGATTGGCTGGGGCATTGGCCGCGTGGGCGCGGCAAATACGGCCAAGGTGATTTCCTGGAACGGCATCGCCAGTTACGGCGCACTGGCGGTCGGCGCGCCGTTCGGCGTGTGGCTGGTCGGCCAGTTGGGTTTGTGGAGCATGGGCGTCAGCATCATCTTGCTCGCCGCGCTGGGCCTGCTGCTGGCCTGGCCGAAAACACCGGCACCGATTGTCGCCGGCGAGCGCCTGCCGTTCATGCATGTGCTCGGCAAAGTGTTTCCCCACGGGTGCGGCCTGGCGCTGGGCTCGATCGGTTTCGGCACCATCGCCACGTTCATCACCCTGTATTACGCGACGCAGCATTGGGAAAACGCGGTGCTGTGCCTGAGCCTGTTCGGCGCCAGCTTCATTGGCGCGCGCCTGCTGTTTGGCAACTTGATCAATCGCCTCGGTGGCTTCCGCGTGGCGATTGCCTGCCTGTCGGTGGAAACCCTCGGCCTGCTGCTGTTGTGGCTGGCGCCGGACGCGCACTGGGCATTGGCCGGTGCGGCGTTGAGTGGTTTCGGCTTCTCGCTGGTGTTCCCGGCGCTGGGCGTGGAGGCGGTGAACCTGGTACCGGCATCCAGCCGTGGCGCGGCGGTCGGCGCTTATTCACTGTTCATCGATTTATCGCTGGGGATCACCGGCCCACTGGCCGGTGCAATTGCGGCGGGTTTCGGTTTTGCCTCGATCTTCCTCTTCGCCGCCCTCGCCGCGTTGAGCGGACTGGCGTTAAGCGTGTATCTGTACAAGCACACCACCAAGTATCGCGAGGACTAGAAATCCACCTTGCCGCGCCCGGCCTTGATGCTGCCGCGCTTGGTCTTCGATTCAAGCCGACGCTTCTTGGAGCCGAGGGTCGGTTTGGTCGGGCGACGTTTCTTTTCGACTTTGGTGGCGCTGAGGATCAGCTCGACCAGTCGTTCCAGCGCATCGGCGCGGTTGGCCTCCTGCGTACGATATTGCTGCGCTTTGATGATCAACACGCCGTCGCTGGTGATGCGACTGTCGCGCAGCGCCAGCAGCCGTTCCTTGTAGAACTCGGGCAAGGACGAGGCCGGGATGTCGAAGCGCAGGTGCATGGCGCTGGAGACCTTGTTGACGTTCTGCCCGCCGGCGCCTTGCGCGCGGATGGCGGTCAATTCGATCTCGACATCCGGCAGATGCACATTGTTGGAAATCACCAGCATGGAGAAGCGTCCGTATTCAGAGCGTGCAGGATACCGCGAAACCGATGCGAGGCCTGACGAAGATCCCCTGTAGGAGTGAGCCTGCTCGCGATAGCGGTGTATCAGTAGACGAATTTGTACCTGACACACTGCTATCGCGAGCAGGCTCACTCCTACAGGGGTTTTGTGTGAATCCTGAAAATGACAAACCCGGCACTTGGCCGGGTTTGTTGTTTCTGCGCGCGCGATTATTTGGCGGTCGCAGGCACCGCAGCTTGCGCACTGCGCTTGTTCTTGATCACGTAGCAAACCCACATGAACACGACCCACACCGGAATCGCGTACACCGAGATCTGAATCCCCGGGATCAACAGCATCACGCCAAGGATGAACACCACGAACGCCAGGCAGACATAGTTGCCGTACGGGTACCACAGGGCCTTGAACAGCGGCGTCTGCTTCGTTTTGTTCATGTGTTGACGGAACTTGAAGTGCGAGAAGCTGATCATCGCCCAGTTGATCACCAACGTCGCAACCACCAGCGACATCAGCAGTTCCAGCGCACTGTGCGGGATCAGGTAGTTCAGCAACACGGCAATCACGGTCACCGCCGCCGAAGCCAGAATCGAACGCACCGGCACGCCGCGCTTGTCGATCTTCGCCAGACCTTTCGGCGCATCGCCCTGCTCGGCCATGCCCAGTAGCATGCGGCTGTTGCAGTAGGTGCCGCTGTTGTACACCGACAATGCCGCAGTCAGTACCACGAAGTTGAGGATGTGCGCGGCGGTGTTGCTGCCGAGCATCGAGAACACTTGTACGAACGGGCTGCCGCTGTAGGAATCACCGGACGCATTGAGGGTTTCCAGCAGGCTGTCCCATGGGGTCAGCGACAGCAGGATCACCAGTGCACCGATGTAGAAAATCAGGATCCGGTAGATCACCTGGTTGATCGCTTTCGGGATCACGGTTTTTGGCTTGTCGGCTTCCGCTGCGGTGAAACCGAGCATTTCCAGACCACCGAAGGAGAACATGATGATCGCCATGGCCATCACCAGACCGCTGACGCCGTTGGGGAAGAACCCGCCATGCGACCACAGGTTGGTTACCGAAGCTTGCGGGCCGCCGTTGCCGCTGACCAGCAGGTAGCTGCCGAGCGCAATCATGCCGACGATTGCCACGACCTTGATGATTGCGAACCAGAATTCGGCTTCACCGAAGACTTTGACGTTGGCCAGGTTGATCGCATTGATCAGCACGAAGAAGGCTGCCGCAGAAGCCCAGGTCGGAATGTCCGGCGCCCAGTAGTGAATGTACTTGCCGACCGCGGTCAGCTCCGACATGCCCACCAGAATGTACAGGATCCAGCAGTTCCAGCCCGACAGGAAGCCGGCGAAGCCACCCCAGTACTTGTGCGCGAAATGGCTGAAGGAACCGGCCACCGGCTCTTCGACGATCATTTCGCCCAACTGGCGCATGATCATGAAGGCGATGAAGCCGCAGATGGCATAGCCGAGGATCATCGACGGGCCGGCGGATTTGAGCACCCCGGCCGAGCCGAGGAACAATCCGGTACCGATCGCGCCACCGAGGGCGATCAGTTGAATGTGGCGATTTTTCAGGCCGCGTTTAAGCGTACCTGATTGCGAGGGTTGTCCACTCATGAAAAAGGTCTCACGCAAGGTTTGATGATGTTCAGTAGACGTTGCTGCAAGGTTGCGATTTCAGGCAGCCCCGATCAAACCCCAGCGCAGGCACCAGGAGTTCAGCTCATTTACAACGGTCATGCGTCACCTGTTTGTTTTTATCTGTGACGAAATCGAACCCGAAACGCTTGTGGCGCCACGGAGTGAACAAGGCGGTTAGCCTTGAGATTTGCGCGATTACGCAGAGGGTCACAGTTAAAACGCGGCGCATTGTACACCGCTAACCCCCTGCTGCCAGACCCCGCTGGATCAGCGTGGCGGTTGCCGGGATTGCGTGTGTCCGCCACGAGAACCTCGGGCGGCTGCAAAAATTGAGTCAGGCCTTTGCAAGCCATCGACGCGGACGAGGAAAAAACCGTCCCACGGAGAGAAGTGGAAATCAGTCACGGCGTTCATTGCGCCTCCTTCTTGTTATGCACCTGCACGACAGGCATGGGGCGCATCACACCCTGCAAATGCCTTTGAAACAAGCGCGCCAGAGCCTCGCAAGGCGCCTGGCAGGCAAGGCTTCGGCAGCTTTTCCTTACAGCGCCCGCACCGAGGTTGATTCACTGGGTTTTACCGCGGTTTTCGTAAATATTTCTTTACGCTACGTAACGAATAATTTCCTCTTCAGAGATTTCTGTAGGACGTCTGCAAATTGACGGTAGCAAGCTTGCTAATGAAATTGGTCGCTAGTTTTTTGTTTTTAAATAAGAAAAACGCAGCCTAAAAACAGAACAAAAAGTCTATTTAAATTTTAAATAAATAATTTTTTGCATTACAAAAAACCTTGAACTAGGTTCTTCACGTCTCGCCGGCCACCTCGACCGGCCAGTCACAACCGTGAAAGTCATCTAGGAGATCGACCATGCAACTGGAAAAAGACTTGGACACCGAACTGCAACTGGACGAATGGTTTGAAGCACCGACCCACGAGGCGGCTGTGGAAATGATGCAAGCCGACGCGGTGGTTCCGTTCGGCACGGCGATGTGGCCTCTGTAAGACATCCCGGGCAGGCACGATCCGGCCGGTCGTGCCTGCCGCTTTCTTCACGGTCAGTCAGGGAGGACTCATGGATAAGCCCCGCGCGATCTCGCATTTCCTTTACTACCTCGAACATCACCCAGCCCTTGCCGGCCTCGACTCGGCAAAGGTACTGCTCGGCCATACGGCTGATTACGCAGCGCTGACCGGCGCCATCGCCGAACAGGCTGGCGATCATCCACGCTTCACGTTCAGCGCCCGGCGCCTGGACCTCGACAGCACCGCGACGCTGACTTCGGCAATCACCGACAGCGATCTGTACATTTTCTTCTACGACTCTTCCACCCTGCCCAACCCGCGCCCAGAAGGCCCGGAGTTTGTCCGTGCGCTGCAAGGCGTGATGGCGGAAAACTGGAAGAAGTCGCTGCTGTTCAAGGACTACGGCGAGTATTTCTACGACACCTTCAGCGTCACGCCGCAGCGGATTGCCGGGCTGAACAGCCATTTGATCCAGCGCATGTCCCACGCAACCACGCTGAGTTTCAAGGACGATGACGGCTCATGGTTTGAAACACCGCTGAGCAGCATCAAGAAATGGACCGACATCAACGGTGTCGGCAACTTCGACCTCGCGCCGGGTGAAATCGCCACGCACAGCGAGGCCATAAACGGCCATGTGAAATTCAAGGGCACGTTCCTCAGCACCATCCCGTTTGCGCGCAAATACGGCGTGCTGGAATCGCCGCTGGAACTGTGGATCGAGAATTCGACCATCAGCCGCATCGCCACTGATGTGCCGGGGCTGGAGCATGATTTCAACAAATACCTGGACGCCAATCCTTCGAACCGGCGGATTGAAGAGTTGGGGATTGGCACCAATGAAGGCGTGAAGGATTTGTATGCGCGCAATGCCGGGTTTGAGGAGCGGCATTGTGGCTTGCACCTTGGATTGGGCGGTGGCGCCAAGGGCAGTCATCACCTCGACCTGATCTTCTCGGGCGGAGTTTTGGCGCTGGATGACAAGCCGGTGTTTGATGGGCGATTTGTGTTTTAGGGCCGGCACCTGATCGTTCCCACGCTCCGCGTGGGAATGCAGCCCGGGACGCTCCGCGTCCCTCTAGAGCCGAACGCGGAGCGTCCGTTGAGGCATTCCCACGCAGAGCGTTGGAACGATCGGTGTGCGCCAGACGAAAAAAAACGCCAACCCTGCGGTTGGCGTTTTTTCATTCGGCGCTAAACCCGATCACTCAGGCTTCTTGCGACCAAACCCCGGACGCTGACCAGACCCTGCCGGTGCGCCGCGACGCTTGCCCGACGGCTTGTCGCCATCAGCCAGCTTGATCCCCGGACGCTTCGGCGCAGGCTTGGCCGGGCGCTTGTTGGTGGTGTCTGCTGGACGATCCGCCACTGGCGTGCCACGACCGGCAGGTGCACCACGCTCGCCACGCTCAGTACGACCGTTGGCCGGACGCGGAGCGCGCTCGCCGTCGCGGGCAACCGGCTTGCGACCTGGACGCTCGCCTTCGATCTGCGGCTCGCGGCTAGGACGTGGGCCGGTCGGCGCGCCAGCGGCTGGACGCAGCGTGCGTACGCGCTCGGTCTTGCCCATTGGGCGCGACGATTTGCGCTGCATACGCTCAAGCTTGTCTTTGCTCTTGGCGTTGAGTTGCGGCATCGCCACCGGCGTCAGGCCGACTTCAGCACTGAGAATGTCGACTTCGTACTGGCTCATTTCGCGCCAGCGGCCCATCGGCAGGTCGGAATTGAGGAACACCGGACCGAAACGCACGCGCTTCAGACGGCTGACCACCAGACCTTGCGATTCCCACAGGCGACGAACCTCACGGTTACGACCTTCCATCACCACGCAGTGGTACCAGTGGTTGAAGCCTTCGCCACCCGGCGCCTGCTTGATGTCGGTGAACTTGGCCGGGCCGTCTTCCAGCACCACGCCCGCTTTCAGACGCTCGATCATTTCGTCGTCGACTTCACCGCGTACACGCACGGCGTACTCACGGTCCATCTCGTAGGACGGGTGCATCAGGCGGTTGGCCAGCTCACCGTCGGTGGTGAACATCAGCAGACCAGTGGTGTTGATGTCGAGACGACCGATGTTGATCCAGCGGCCTTCTTTCGGACGCGGCAGCTTGTCGAACACGGTCGGACGGCCTTCCGGGTCGTCACGGGTGCAGATCTCGCCATCGGGTTTGTTGTACATGATCACGCGGCGTACCGATTCGGCCGCCTCTTCGCGCTTGATCACCTTGCCATCAATGGTGATGGCGTCGTGCATGTCGACGCGCAGGCCGAGGGTGGCGTCTTTGCCATTGACCTTGATCCGGCCCTGGCTGATCCAGGATTCCACGTCACGGCGCGAGCCGACGCCGATACGGGCGAGGACTTTCTGCAGTTTTTCGCCTGCTGGGCCGATTTCCTGGTCGTCTTTCTGATTGATGTCACTCATCTGGGCACCTCCCGGTGTGGTCTGTTCAGGCGCTCTGAATTGAGCGCCTGAAGCATTGAAATCTGGGTTCTCGGCCGAAGGGATCGGCGAAGGGTCGCGAATCATACGCGGATGTGCGCCGTCGCGCATCAGAGACTAGCTGATCGATCGACAGTTATTTCTTTTTCCGCCGACCGGCGCCACCAAGTTTGATCAGGCGCAGTGCGGCTTCGGCCAGTACGGTGCGCTTGTCGTCCTTGTCGAGTTTCTTCCAGGCCTTGATTTCGCGTTTGCTGCGGCCACAGCCGAGGCAGATGTCGTCGGTGAATTTGCAGACGCTGATGCAGGGGTCTTTGGTGGAACTCATCGCCTTCTCCGGAAAAACACAAATCCTTTGTAGGAGTGAGCCTGCTCGCGATTGCGGTGTGTCAGTCGACATCTTCTTGGCAGATACACCGCAATCGCGAGCAGGCTCACTCCTACAGGGGGTTCGCGGTGTCCTTGGAATCGGATCAGTCTTCGAACTCGCGGCGTTCGGCTTCGATCGCTTCGGCCAGGGCGCGGGCTTCGGCTTCTTCTTCGCTTAGCTCGGGTTCGGGCGTGGGTTGTTCGAGGGCAGCGACGGCGGCCAACAATTTCTCGCGGGCCTCAGCGACGCCGAGAATGTCCTCTTCCGGTTCGGCTTCGGGCACAGCTTCGAGTTCAACTTCGATGGTTGGCTCGGCGATCTGTGGCTCAGGCTCAGACTCAACTTCTGCTTCAACCGTCGGTGCCTCACCATCCGCCGCATCGCGCAGCAAATCGTCGAAGTCGGTCTTGATCCCCTCCTCCATGCTGTCCAGTTCCAGCAACAGCGTATGGAAACTGGTTTCCTCTTTCTCCTCCTCGGGCTCGGCGCTGGCGTCGGCCAACTCCTGCAAACTCTGCGGCACCGGTGCGTCGTCAAAATCGAGCACCGGGTCGGTTTCCATTTCGCGCAGTTCGGCCAATGGCGGCAGGTCTTCGAGGTTTTTCAGGTTGAAGTGATCGAGAAACATCTTGGTAGTCGCAAACATTGCCGGTTTGCCCGGCACATCACGATAACCAACAACACGAATCCACTCGCGCTCCAGCAAGGTCTTGACGATGTTGCTGTTCACCGCCACACCGCGCACGTCTTCGATCTCGCCACGGGTGATCGGCTGGCGATAGGCGATCAACGCGATCGTTTCCAGTAGCGCACGGGAATAGCGCTGCGGGCGCTCCTCCCAGAGTCGGCCGACCCACGGCGAAAACTTCTCGCGAATCTGCAAACGGTAGCCCGACGAGACTTCCTTGAGTTCGAAGGCGCGGCCCTCGCAGGACTTGCCCAGCAGCGTCAGGGCTTTCTTGAAGACTGCAGGCTCAGGCCGCTCGCCTTCTTCAAACAGTTCAAACAGGCGCTCAAGGGATTGCGGCTTTCCCGAGGCCAACAGAAAGGCTTCAAGCAGGGGCGCCAGCTCGCGGGGTTCAGTCAGGTTCATGTTTCGACTCGTTATTCGGCTCGGGCTCGCACGTGGATCGCGGCGAACGGCTCATTCTGCACCAGCTCGACCAAGGATTCCTTGACCAGTTCAAGGATCGCCATAAAGGTCACCACCACACCCAGTCGCCCTTCTTCGGCGGTGAACAGCTCGACAAACGGTACAAAACCGCCGCCCTTGAGCCGTTCCAGCACATCGCTCATGCGCTCGCGGGTGGACAATGCCTCACGGCTGACCTGGTGGCTTTCAAACATATCGCCACGGCGCAGCACTTCGGCCATGCACATCAAAATCTCTTCCAGCGCCACGTCCGGCAACAGCTTGCGCGCGCGGGCTTCCGGGGCGTCGAGCTTGGGCACGATCACGTCGCGACCGACCCTGCTCAAGCCGTCGATGCCTTCAGCGGCGGCCTTGAAGCGCTCGTATTCCTGCAAGCGGCGGATCAGTTCGGCGCGCGGGTCATCTTCTTCGTCTTCGACGGTTTCGGCACGCGGCAGGAGCATGCGCGATTTGATCTCGGCGAGCATCGCGGCCATCACCAGATACTCGGCGGCGAGTTCCAGACGCACCGACTGCATCAACTCGACATAGCCCATGTACTGGCGGGTGATTTCCGCCACAGGGATGTCGAGGATGTTGATGTTCTGTTTGCGGATCAGGTACAGCAGCAGGTCGAGCGGGCCTTCGAAAGCTTCAAGAAAGACTTCCAGCGCATCCGGCGGGATATACAGGTCCAGCGGCATTTCCATGACCGCCTGACCATAGACCATGGCAAACGGCAGCTCCTGCTGGGCGCCGGCCTGGGGATCGACTACGGTTTCCACTGCGGACATTCAGGCCTCGACCATGAACGGCGTCGGATCGCCGCAACCGACGCGCACGACTTCCGGGTCATCGCCGGTCAGGTCGATCACGGTGGAAGCTTTGATACCACCGAAACCGCCATCGATGATCAGGTCCACCTGGTGTTCAAGCAATTGGCGCATTTCGTGGGGATCGCTCAGCGGGTCTTCATCGCCAGGCATGATCAGGGTCACGCTCATCAGCGGCTCGCCAAGTTCGGCCAGCAGTGCCAGCGCGATCGGCTGGCTAGGTACGCGCAGGCCGATGGTGCGTTTCTTCGGATGCAGCAACAGCCGGGGCACTTCGCGGGTGGCATTGAGGATGAAGGTGTAAGGCCCCGGCAGATGGGCTTTGAGAATACGAAAGGTACCGGTGTCGATCTTGGCGTAGTTACCCAGTTGCGACAGGTCACTGCAGATCAGCGCGAAGTTGTGTTTGTCATCGAGCTGACGCAGGCGGCGCACGCGCTCAATGGCGGTCTTGTCGCCGATCTGGCAACCGATCGCATAGGAAGAGTCCGTGGGATACACCACCACCCCACCTTTGCGGATGATCTCGACCGCCTGTTTGATCAGGCGCGCTTGCGGGTTTTCCGGATGTATCTGGAAAAATTGACTCACATTTTCTACCTGTTCAGACGGCGGCAATAACTGTGTCATGTTTGAACCGACACCACAGGGGTGGAAGGTCCTCGGGAACCGGCCGGTACTGGCCGATCTCGGACCAGCCGCCAGGGCCATGGAAGTCACTGCCGGCGCTGACCAGCAGACCGAACTCACGGGCAAGGATTGCCAGGCTGCCGACCTGTTCCGCAGGCTGATGGCCATTGACCACCTCGATTGCATGCCCGCCTGCTTGAATATAGTCGGCAATCAGCTTTCGGCGCTTGCTGCGAGTGAAATCGTAGTGCCACGGGTGCGCCAGGCTGACCCAGGCATTGGCGGCGCGCAACGTGCCGACGGTGTCTTCCAGCGTCGGCCAATGCAATTTGACGTCACCGAGCTTGCCGGCGCCGAGCCATTTGCGAAATGCCTCGGCGCGATCCTTTACAAACCCTTCACGCACCATCCAGTCAGCGAAATGCGGACGGGCCGGGGCGTTGCCGCTGTCGCCCAGTTCCTGCTGCACCTGCCGGGCGCCTTCAAGGGCACCGGGCATGCCCTTGAGGGCGAGCTTGCGGCTTATTTCTTCCGACCGCAGCCAGCGGCCATCGTGCAATTTGGCGATCGCCTCGACCAACGGCGCGGCGTTGACGTCAAAACCGTAGCCCAGCACATGAATGGTCGCGCCGCCCCAGGTACAGGACAATTCGACACCGTTGACCAGTTGCATCCCCAGTTCATTGGCGGCCGTGCGCGCTTCGGCCAGGCCTTCGAGGGTGTCGTGGTCAGTCAACGACAGGACTCGCACGCCGTTCTCGAACGCACGCGCAACCAGAACCGCAGGCGCCAGGGCGCCATCGGAGGCCGTGCTATGGCAGTGCAAATCTACATTCACGGAGAGTTGTAACCTCAAATCAGCTGGCGCTATCGCGCGCCCATATGTTTGTTATTATGCCGCCACATCCAGCTTCTGGCTCTCACTGTGAAACAATTCATCGATTTCATCCCGCTTCTGCTGTTCTTCATCGTTTACAAACTTGATCCACGGGTTGTCGACATCGCTGGCCATGAAGTGACTGTAGGCGGTATTTACAGCGCCACGGCGATGCTGATCATCAGTTCCCTGGTGGTGTATGGCGCGTTGTTCATCAAACAGCGCAAGCTGGAAAAGAGCCAATGGCTGACCCTGATCGCCTGTCTGGTGTTCGGCAGCCTGACGCTCGCCTTCCATAGCGAGACCTTCCTGAAATGGAAAGCGCCGGTGGTCAACTGGCTGTTCGCCGTTGCTTTCATCGGCAGCCACTTCATTGGTGACCGCCTGCTGATCAAACGCATCATGGGTCACGCGCTGACCCTGCCGGATCCGGTCTGGACCCGTCTGAACATCGCCTGGATCGCCTTTTTCCTGTTCTGCGGGGCTGCCAACCTGTTCGTCGCCTTCACCTTCCAGAGCATCTGGGTCGATTTCAAGGTGTTCGGCAGCCTCGGCATGACCGTGCTGTTCCTGGTCGCACAGGGCATTTACCTGTCGCGCCACCTGCACGACGCCGATACCACAACACCAAAAACCGAGGACTGACATGCTCTACGCAATCATTGCCACCGACGTCGCCAACTCGCTGGAAGCACGCCTGGCCGCACGCCCTGCGCATCTGGAACGCCTGCAAGCGCTCAAGGGCGAAGGCCGCATCGTATTGGCCGGCCCGCACCCGGCCGTCGACAGCAATGATCCGGGCGCAGCGGGTTTCACCGGCAGCCTGATCGTCGCCGAATTCGACTCCCTGAGCGCTGCGCAGGCGTGGGCTGACGCCGATCCGTACATCGCCGCAGGCGTCTACGCCAACGTCGTCGTCAAGCCGTTCAAGCAAGTCCTGCCGTAACTTTCCTGCGCAAGTCTCTCCCACGCGATGAACCTTGTCGGTTCATCGCGTTCTCAATCGCTCATTATTCTCGTTCGCCTGCCGACAACCTGCCCAATATCCATTTGGAAGCAGGTGTAGCGATGCGCAAGGGTCCGTTGTGTCTGATGTTGGTCTCGTTGTCGATGATGACGCCCGCCCATGGTGAGGAATCCACCGAAGGCGGCAGCTCCACGCCATTGTCGCTGAGTGCCGGCAGCCAGATCACCGAACTGCAGCAGCGCCTCAAGGCCAGCGAGCAGCAACGGGAAGAATTGAGCAAACAACTGCAAACTGCCGACAACACCCGCGAAAGCGCCCAGCTCGCCCGGCTGCGCCAAGAGAACCAGCGCCTCAAGCTGCAACTCAAGGAAGCCCAGGCCAGCCCGGTGCCGCGACTGTTGACCGACCAGCAGCAGTGGTTCGTCACGGGAGCAGGAGTAGCGCTATTGGCGCTGCTCTGCGGTATCTTTGCCAGTGGAGCAAGCCGAAAACGTCGGCAATGGCTAAATTGAGTGAGTCATGAGCGAGCTGTTATTGATTGATGATGACCAGGAGTTGTGCGAACTCCTGAGTAGCTGGCTGAGCCAGGAAGGCTTTCAGGTCCGTGCCTGCCACGATGGCCAGAGTGCCCGCAAGGCTTTGGCTGAAACCGCCCCGGCAGCGGTGGTGCTGGACGTGATGCTGCCTGACGGCAGCGGTCTGGAACTGCTCAAGCAACTGCGCAACGATCACGCTGATCTGCCGGTTCTGATGCTCTCGGCCCGTGGCGAGCCGCTGGACCGTATCCTCGGCCTGGAGCTGGGCGCCGATGATTACCTGGCCAAACCGTGCGACCCGCGTGAACTGACCGCGCGCCTGCGTGCCGTATTGCGGCGCAGTCATCCGGCTGCCGTGTCGACTCAGCTTGAGCTGGGCGACCTGAGTTTCAGCCCGGTGCGCGGCGTGGTCAGCATCGACGAGAAAGAGCTGACCCTGACCGTTTCCGAAAGTCGCCTGCTCGAAGCGCTGCTCAAGCAACCCGGCGAGCCGCTGGACAAACAGGAACTGGCGCAGCTCGCCCTCGGTCGCAAGCTGACCCTGTACGACCGCAGCCTCGACATGCACGTCAGCAACCTGCGCAAAAAGATCGGCCCCCACTCCGACGGCCGCCCGCGCATCGTCGCCCTGCGCAGCCGGGGTTACTACTACAGCCTCTGAACCTCCCACTTGTAGGAGTGAGCCTGCTCGCGATAGCAGTGTGTCAGTCGACATGTTCTTGCCAGATACACCGCTATCGCGAGCAGGCTCACTCCTACAAAGTGTGTTTGTCAGGTCGGACGCGAAGCGTCTTTACCCAAGCTTTACGTAGCGCTGACCGCCGCTGACCTTGATCTCCGTAATCTGAACTCATCCGGAACGTACCGGGAACGAGACAAGGAGATACACCATGCGCAAGACTCTTATCGCTCTGATGTTCGCTGCCGCTCTGCCAACCGTCGCCATGGCGATGCCGCAAGACGGCGGCCCGATGGGTGGCCCGCTCGACGGCCCACGCCACGGCGGTCAGATGCACGGCATGCACGGCAAAGGCCCGTACAGCCAACTCGACCTCTCCCGCGAGCAGCGCGAGCAGATCCGCAAGATCATGGGCGAGCAGATGCACGAGCGTAAGCAAGTGGTCGACAAGTACCTGGAAAAACTCTCGCCGGCTGACCAGAAAGCCATGAAGGACGAGATGGCGGCCAACCACAAGAAAGCCGAATCCGATGTCCGCGCCGTGTTGAAACCGGATCAACAGAAGAAATTCGACGAGATCCAGAAGAAACAGGCTGAACGCCGCGCCGAATGGGCCGAGTTCAAAGCGTGGAAAGCGCAACAGGCGCAAAAAGCGCAATAATGTTCTGACCCATGGCCCATCGGCCAAACCCGATGGGCCTGTTTTCATCGATCCAAATGTAGGAGTGAGCCTGCTCGCGATAGCGGTGTGTCAGTTGACAGATTTTTGTCTGACCCACCGCTATCGCGAGCAGGCTCGCTCCTACAGGGATTTGTGTTTGTTTTGAGGATTTTCTGTGCGTTCACTGTTCTGGCGTATTCTCGCGAGCTTCTGGCTGGCCATCGCTCTGGTGGCAGGGCTGTCGATTCTGCTCGGGCACATGCTCAATCAGGACGCGTGGATCCTCAGCCGTCATCCGGGTCTCAACACCCTCGCCGGCGAGTGGACACAAACCTACGAAGCCCAGGGCGAGGAAGCCGCGCAGGACATCCTCGAACAGCGCAAACGCCAATATCACATCGACGTTCAAGTGCTCAACGAAAGCGGCGATCCGGTGGTGCGCGGCACTTTCCCCCGGCGCGCGGCGGCCTTCGAAGCACGACAGAACAACGATGACCGCCGTCTGCCATGGCGACGCCTGACCGACGAGTTCACCAGTGAAAAAACCGGCGACACCTACCTGTTCATCTACCGCATCCCCCACCCTGAACTCGACGCCTGGCACCGCGAAAGCCTGCTCTGGCCGTTGAGTGCGCTGGGCATCGCACTGGTGGTACTGACCCTGTTCAGTTTGCTCGTGACCTTCTCGATCACCCGTCCGCTCAGCCGTTTGCGCGGCGCCGTGCATGATCTGGGGCAGACCACTTATCAGCAGAACAGCCTG
Source organism: Pseudomonas sp. MYb2 (assembly GCF_002979955.1). Taxonomy (NCBI): domain Bacteria; kingdom Pseudomonadati; phylum Pseudomonadota; class Gammaproteobacteria; order Pseudomonadales; family Pseudomonadaceae; genus Pseudomonas; species Pseudomonas sp. MYb2. The sequence continues at coordinate 21,051 of NZ_PCQC01000022.1, read as the reverse complement.
GCGAAACTGGCCAATCGTCGCGATGAATTTGGCGTGCTTGCCACTGACTTCAACCGCATGGGCGCGCGTCTGCAAAGCCTGATCGGCAGCCAACGTCAGTTGCTGCGCGACGTCTCCCATGAACTGCGCTCACCGTTAGCGCGGCTGCGCATTGCCTTGGCGCTGGCCGAACGGGCCAGCCCTGAAGAACGGGAAAAACTTTGGCCACGACTGACCCGCGAGTGTGATCGGCTGGAAGCGTTGATCAGTGAAATTCTGGTGCTGGCACGGGTCGATGCTGACAATGCCAGTGCTGAAGAAGTGGATCTGAATGCATTGCTGGGCACGTTGCAGAAAGATGCACAACTTGGATCGCCCGAGCAGACGGTGCGTCTCGATGCCGATCCGCAACTGCACCTGAAGGGCTGGCCGACCATGATCGAGCGTGCGGTCGATAATCTGCTGCGCAATGCCCAGCGCTTCAACCCGCAAGATCAGGCGATCGAGATGCAAGCCTCGCGTCAGGGTGAAAAAATCATCGTCAGTGTGCGTGACCACGGACCGGGCGTGCTAGCCGAACATCTGAGTCAGTTGGGCGAGCCGTTTTACCGGGCGCCGGGGCAGACGGCGGCGGGACATGGCCTGGGCCTGGCAATTGCCCGGCGGGCGGCGGAGCGCCATGGTGGGAGTTTGACGCTGGCCAATCATCCGCAGGGCGGATTTGTCGCGAGTCTGGAATTGCCGCTGGTGCCGGGTGCGGTGGTGCAACTTTAAGAGCCTAAAAGCTACCCTCACCCCAGCCCTCTCCCGGAGGGAGAGGGGGCCGACCGCGGTGTCTTGCGTCAGACATCGACCTGAAAAACCGAGTCGATTATGGATTCGGAAGCTTGATCAACTTTGAATTCGACTCAAACCGACGCCGATTCTGGATTCAGCGAAGAGCGTTCAGGTCGGCGTATTCCTACAGCATCCCCCAATCAGTCCCCTCTCCCCCCGGGAGAGGGTTAGGGTGAGGGGCTTTTGATCTTCAGGCGATGGCGGGCCAGGCACTAACAAACTCAGCCAGCTCAACCTTCTCCGCCACACGCGGTTCTTTCTGCGGTGTGCCGAGGTAAAGGAACGCAATTACCTCTTCGCCCTCCTCCAGCCCCAAACCCTTGGCTACGTGCTGCGAATAAGCCAAATCCCCCGTGCGCCACACCGCACCAATCCCTTGCGCATACGCCGCCAGCAAAATCCCGTGCGCCGCACAGCCTGCAGCCAGCAACTGCTCGGCCTTCGGATACTTGACGTGCTCCTGCAGTTTGGCAATCACTACAACTACCAGCGGTGCACGCAGCGGGCCGTTGCGGGCCTTGTCGATCATCGCTTCGGTGACTTCGCCTTCCTGCATCTGTGCAGCCTGAGCCAGCAACTCGCCCATCTGCTCACGTGCCGCGCCTTCGACCGTCAAGAAACGATACGGCTGCAAATGCCCGTGATCCGGTGCACGCAATGCGGCACCAAACAGGGCTTCGCGCTGCTCGGCAGTGGGGGCCGGTTCGACCAGACGTGGAACGGAAACACGGTTGAGCAACGCGTCGAGAGCCTGCATCGGCCACCTCCTGAAAAATATGTGCGGCTATTCTAGCTGTATCTGCCAACAGGATGCCGGTTTACATGCCCTGCCCCACGGGTAGAATGGCGCCCTTCCCACATCAGCCCGAGCGGACTTCATGGCGTTGCCGACCTTACGGATCATTGGTTTCATCATCGGCATCTTCCTGATCACCCTGGCTGTGGCCATGGTCGTACCGATGGCCACCCTGGTGATTTTCGAGCGCACCAGCGACCTGCCGTCGTTCCTCTGGGCGAGCATGATCACCTTCGTCGCTGGCCTCGCGCTGGTGATTCCCGGCAGGCCCGAACACATTCATCTGCGCCCGCGCGACATGTATCTGCTGACCGTCAGCAGTTGGCTGGTGGTGTGTATCTTTGCCGCGCTGCCGTTTCTGCTGACGCAGCACATCAGTTACACCGACTCGTTTTTCGAAAGCATGTCCGGCATCACCGCGACTGGCTCGACTGTGCTCAATCATCTGGACAATATGTCCCCGGGCATTCTGATGTGGCGCTCGCTGCTGCACTGGATCGGCGGCATCGGCTTTATCGGTATGGCGGTAGCGATTCTGCCGCTGCTGCGTATCGGCGGCATGCGCCTGTTCCAGACCGAGTCCTCGGACCGCTCGGAAAAGGTCATGCCGCGCTCGCACATGGTGGCGCGGCTGATCGTGGCGGCTTATGTCGGCATCACCATCCTCGGCAGCCTGGCGTTCTGGTGGGCCGGGATGAGTCCGTTCGATGCGATCAACCACGCGATGTCGGCGATTTCCACCGGTGGCTTCTCGACCTCCGACCAGTCGCTGGCCAAGTGGACGCAACCGGCAGTGCACTGGGTTGCGGTGGTTATCATGATCCTCGGCAGCCTGCCGTTCACCCTGTACGTGGCGACGTTGCGCGGCAACCGCAAGGCGCTGATCAAGGATCAGCAGGTGCAGGGTTTGCTCGGCATGTTGCTGGTGACCTGGCTGGTGCTCGGCACCTGGTACTGGTGGACGACCAACCTGCATTGGCTGGACGCCTTGCGCCATGTGGCGTTGAACGTGACATCGGTGGTCACCACCACAGGCTTCGCTCTCGGCGACTACAGCCTGTGGGGCAACTTTTCGCTGATGCTGTTCTTCTATCTGGGCTTTGTCGGCGGCTGTTCCGGTTCGACGGCGGGCGGAATCAAGATTTTCCGTTTCCAGGTCGCCTATATCCTGCTCAAGGCCAACCTTAATCAGCTGATTCACCCACGCGCGGTGATCAAGCAAAAGTACAACGGTCACCGCCTCGACGAAGAGATCGTCCGTTCGATTCTGACTTTTTCGTTCTTCTTCGCCATCACCATCTGCGTGATCGCCCTGCTGCTGTCGCTGCTCGGCGTCGACTGGATGACCGCGCTGACCGGCGCCGCCAGTACCGTGTCCGGCGTCGGCCCGGGCCTTGGCGAAACCATCGGCCCGGCGGGTAACTTCGCCACCCTGCCGGATGCGGCCAAATGGATCCTGTCATTCGGCATGCTGCTCGGCCGACTGGAGATCATTACGGTGTTTGTGCTGTGTATTCCGGCCTTCTGGCGTCACTGATCGCGTTCGGCGCCTGCAACAACCGCGTCCGGTAATCGCCGGGCGTGGTGTCGAACCAGCGGCGGAACGCGCGAAAGAAGTTGCTCGGGTCGGCAAAACCCAACAGGTAGGCGATTTCCAGCAAGGTCATGCTTGGCTGCGCCAGATATTGCTCGGCCAGTTCGCGACGAGTGTCATCGAGCAACTGCTGAAAACTCGTGCCCTCCTCCTGCAAGCGGCGCTGCAAAGTACGCTGCGACAAATGCAGGGTCTGCGCCACGGTATCGCGCTTTGGCTCACCTTGAGGCAGCAACCGGCACAGCACCTGTCGCGCTTTGTGGGTCACGCGGCTTTCGGAAAATCGTGCCAGATACTCCCCGGCAAAGCGGTCGTGCAACAGCGCCATCGCCTCGTTGGCGGTGGGCAGCGGCGCCTCCATGTCAGCGCGTTCGAAGATCAGCGCATCGTACGGCGCGTTGAACACCAACGGCGCGTGGAAGGCTTGTTTGTAGGGTTCCAGATTCTCCGGCTGATCACCCTGCACCAGCACTTTGACCGGATGCAGCGTGCGCCCGGTCAGCCAACCGCACAGACCCAACGCACAGGCCAGCGAGGCTTCGGCACTTTGCCGGGTCGGCGGCAAATGGTCGCCGTGCACGGTCAGAATCAGCGCGTAACCTTCTTCCAGCAGACGGAAGCTCAGGTCGGCACTTTCAGCGATGATCCGCTGATAGCGCACCAGTCGCTGGAAGCCTTCGGCCAGGGTATTGCTCGACATCAATGCGTAGCCGGCGACATGAAACGACGCCGGTCGCACCACTTTGCCCATATTCAGGCCGATCGCCGGGTTGCCGGACAACTCGACCGCCCGTTGCCAGAGTCGGGTCATGGAATCTTGCGGGAAACGTGCATCCGGATCATCCAGAGCCGTGTAATCGAGCCCCAGTTGCTTGAACAGTACCCGGCAATCCAGGCCGTCCATCTCCAATGCTTTGACAATCCCCATCGCCCAGCTTGCAGAAGTCGTTCGTTCGCTCATGGCGTTATTCTTTTACATGATGGGCCGCATGTTACGGCCTGATTTGCGAAGGATACTAAAGTGGCGCCGATTGTCACTGGCCCACGCCAATGATCACTCTAGACTCAAATAAGCTACCCGCAGAACAACTCGTCGCCAGAACAATAACCACAGAGAACGCGGTCGTGGAAAACATCAAGCAATTCAACAGCTTCGCTGAGTTCTATCCGTATTACCTCAGCGAACACAACAACAGCACCTGCCGGCGTCTGCACTTCATCGGCACGACGCTGGTTATTTTCATCCTCGCGATGACCATCGCCAAAGGCGCCTGGCTGCTTCTATTGGCGGTGCCATTGGCTGGCTACAGCTTCGCCTGGGTCGGGCATTTCTTTTTCGAGAAGAACCGACCGGCGACTTTTCAGCATCCGCTGTACAGCCTGCTCGGTGACTTTGTCATGTACCGCGACATGATCCTTGGTCGCGTTGCGTTCTGAATGAGGGTCAGCCAATGAATGCCAATGCCCGCTTCACCCATATGAAGGACGGCACGCAGGAAGACTGGGCGATCATCGCCGCTGACTTCAGTGCCTACGCCAAACAGTTGCCCTCACGGATCATGACTCACCTGAAATTGCTCGAAGGCGATTTCGGCGGTTTTCCGGTGGATCGCCTGACCCACTCGCTGCAAACCGCGACCCGTGCCTGGCGCGATGGCCGTGACGAGGAATACGTGGTCTGCGCGCTGCTGCACGACATTGGCGATACCTTGGGTTCGTACAACCACCCGGACATCGCCGCAGCGATTCTCAAACCGTTCGTCAGCGCCGAAAATCTGTGGATGGTCGAGAAGCACGGGGTGTTTCAGGGCTATTACTTCTTTCATCACCTGGGCATGGATCGGCACCTGCGCGAGCAATTCAAAGAGCATCCGCAGTTTCAGGCAACGGCCGAGTTTTGCGCCAAATACGATGCGGCGGCGTTTGATCCTGACTATGACACGCTGCCGTTGAGCTTTTTCGAACCGATGATGGAGCGGTTGTTTGCACAGCCGAAGAACTCGATTTACAAGGCCGCGATGGCTGAACACTCACCAGCGTGATTATCTTCGGGAACCGCTGCGCGGTTCATCGCGAGCAGGCTCACTCCTACAGTTGAAATGCGTACCCCTGTAGGAGTGAGCCTGCTCGCGATGAGGCCCTCTCAATCACCGAAGAACTAGGCAAGTTCGGCGACTTTGGCGGCCTTCAGCTCCGCCTCCCGGGCCTGAGCATCTGCCAGCCGATACAACTCGATCGTGCCATCCCAATGCTCGATCAGCGCCGTGCACGATTCCACCCAATCGCCGCAATTGAGGTAATCCACCTCCCCCACCTTGCGGATCTCGGCGTGGTGAATGTGCCCGCAGACCACGCCATGCAACTCGCGCTTAACGCACTCATGGGCAATGGCTTCTTCAAAGTCGCTGATGAAACTCACCGCGGTTTTCACCTTGTGTTTGAGGTACGCCGACAGCGACCAGTAACCGTAGCCATAGCGCGCACGCCAATGGTTGAGCCAGCGATTGAGGGTCAGGGTGAACTCGTAGGCCGAATCGCCGAGGAAGGCCAGCCAGCGATGATATCGGGTGATCACATCGAACTGATCGCCATGAATCACCAGCAAATGCCGGCCGTCTGCCGTGACGTGTATCGCTTCGTCGACCAATTGGATGTTGCCGAGGATCAGCTTCGAATAACGGCGTAAAAACTCGTCGTGATTGCCGGTAACGTAAATCACCTCGGTGCCGCGCTTGCTCATGGTCAGCAAGCGGCGAATCACATTGGTATGCGCCTGCGGCCAGTACATGCCACCGCGCAGTTTCCAGCCATCGATGATGTCGCCTACCAGGTAGACTTTGTCGGCATGGTAGCCTTTGAGAAACTGCGACAAGTGTTCGGCCTGGCAATCGCGCGTGCCCAGGTGCACGTCGGAAATCCACAGGGTTCGCACCCGTTGTTTGCGGCTGGGTCTGGCGAGCTCGGCGCTGGTCATGGGCAACCCTCTGCGATGTTTTCGCCAGAGTGCGCTTGCCCGGTGAATCGACCATGACAAGCGTGAGTCAGTCCTGTGACAGCGCAGCACGTGCCGCTCGGTGTAGACTGCAGGCCTGCCCGGAGACCTGTTCATGCGCCCGATCCTTACCCTGCGTCAGTACACCCGCGACCTGATCGTCCACAGCCACGAGCACGCCCAGTTGGTGTTCGGGCTGTCCGGCGCGCTGGACTTCGAGGTCGAAGGCTGTGGCAGCCAGGTGCGCCAGCAAAGTTTCGTGGTCATCCCGTCCGGCGCCCATCACGCCTGCGGCAGTCCCGACGGCAGTCGTTGCCTGGTGATGGACATCCCAGACGGCCAATGGCTGGTCCATTCGCTGGGCGAACATGCCGATGCCAGTCGCCGCTTGCTCGAACAACCGGCCCGGCTGTCGCTGGATTCGGGGCAGAGCCAATTGGTCAACTGGCTGGCGAACAGCCCGGTCAGCGATCCGCTGATCGCGCAGCAAGGCGCGGTGTTGCTGCTGGCCAGCCTCAATCATGCGCAACCTGCCGAACTCGCCGCCCGCCGTCTGCCCTACGCGGCGCTGGATGCGTACATCGAGCAAAACGCTGGGTATCCACTGCAAGTCGCCGATCTGGCGCGCGTTGCCGGGTTATCCAGCGCGCGTCTGCATGCTCGGTTCATGGCCGAATGCGGGCAGACGCCGATGGATTACATGCGCAGTCGGCGCTTGCATCTGGCGGTGCAACTGCTGCGCGATACGGTTTTACCCATGGGTGAAATTGCCTGCCGCGTCGGTTACAACTCGCAGAGTGCTTTCTCGGCCGCCGTCCTGCGTGAGTTCGGCGCCTCACCCGGCCAGCTTCGGCGCGATTCCCGCGACAAAAGACGATAGTCTGCCGACAGACTTACTGACCTCTACACGCTTAAATGTAGGAGCTGCCGAAGGCTGCGATCTTTGATCGTTCCCACGCTCCGCGTGGGAATGCAGCCCGTGACGCTCCGCGTCACTGGACGCAGAGCGTCCCTAGAGGCGTTACCACGCAGAGCGTGGGAACGATCAAAAGCAAGATCAAAAGATCGCAGCCTTCGGCAGCTCCTACAGTAAATGGTCGTTCCCACGCTGCTGCGTGTGATCGATCAACAGTTGAATTGTGTTTGCGATAGAAGGACTGCAATGACTCCGCGTACTGCCCTCGGCGCCCTGCACATTGGTGCTTTGATGTTTGGCCTGACCGGTGTGTTCGGCAAACTCGCTGCCGCCTCGCCGGCCGTGATCGTTTTCGGTCGTGCCGCCTTCGCCGTACTCGCCCTGGCTTTCTTCGCCCGATTCGCCAGCCAAAGCGGTTGGCAAAAACTCCAGGCCGTGGATTGGCGACGTCTGGCCCTCAGCGGCGTGTTGCTGGCCGGGCACTGGGTGAGTTTTTTCGTTTCGGTGAAGATCGCCGGCGTGGCCATCGCGACCCTGGGTTTTGCCAGTTTCCCGGCGTTCACGGTGATTCTTGAAGGGCTGATCTTCCGAGAACGCATTCGCGCCAATGAAATCGTGCTCGTGGTGCTGGTCAGTGTCGGCCTGATACTGGTGACACCAGCGTTCGATCTGGGCAGCGGCGCGACCATCGGTCTGCTCTGGTCAGTGCTGTCGGGGTTGCTGTTTTCCTTGCTGTCGCTGACCAATCGCGCCAGCTCCGGGCGTATTCCGGCGGTGCAGGCGGCGTTGTGTCAGAACGTCGTGGTAGCGCTGTGTCTGCTGCCGGTCGCAGCACCACAATTGAGCGAAGTCCGTGCGCTGGACTGGTTGTGGATTGCCCTGCTCGGCGTGTTCTGTACCGGCGTCGCCCACAGCCTGTTCGTGGCCAGTCTGGCGGTGATCAAAGCACGCACGGCGGCGGTGGTGTTCGCGATGGAGCCGGTTTACGGCATCACCGTCGCCTGGCTGTTGTTCAATGAAAACCCGACCCTGCGCATGCTGATGGGCGGCGCGCTGATCATTGTCGCCATCGTGGTGTCGGCGCGGATGTCAGGCGCCAGCGATAAAAAAACCGTCGCCGCCGAGGCCGCATCTCACTGAGCGCGATCGTTGTGGCCGAGGTCGCGGTCAGGGTCGATCTGATCGCGAACCCGTTGCTTCAGCACCTTGGCCTCGGGAAAGCCGCCGTCCGCCTTGCGCTCCCAGATCTGCACGCCTGCGCAGGTAATGTGAAACACCCCGCCGGTAGCCGGCACCAGTGAGACTTTGCCGAGATCATCGGCAAACGTGCTGAGCAGTTCCTGCGCCAGCCACGCGGCGCGCAACAGCCACTGGCATTGGGTGCAATAAGTGATGACAACTTCGGCTTTTTCTACAGTCATGTTCGCTGAAACTCCTGAGACAGAGGGCGCCGCTATAATAGCCGGCTTTATCGCTTGCCCCGAGACTCACAATGCGCCGTCTGCTGTTCTGCCTGCTGCTTGGTTTACTGCCCCTGCTCGTCCACGCCAGCGTCGAAGCCACCGAAGCTTCGCGCCCCAAGGTCGGCCTCGTGCTGTCCGGCGGCGCTGCTCGTGGGCTGGCGCACATTGGCGTGCTCAAGGCCCTGGAGGAGCAAGGCATCAAGATCGATGCGATCGCCGGCACCAGCATGGGTGCCGTCGTCGGTGGCCTGTATGCCTCGGGTTACCAGATCGACGAGCTGGAAAAACTCGCACTGAACATCGACTGGCAAGCCGCGCTGTCGGACGCCCCACCGCGCGAAGACGTACCGTTTCGACGCAAACAGGACGACCGCGACTTTCTGGTGAAGCAAAAACTCAGCTTCCGTGACGATGGCAGCCTCGGCCTGCCGCTCGGGGTGATTCAGGGCCAGAACCTCGCATTGCTGCTGGAAAGCCTGTTGGCCCACACCAGTGACACCCGCGACTTCGACAAACTGCCGATCCCCTTCCGCGCCGTCGCCACCGACATCGCCAACGGTGAGAAAGTGGTGTTTCGCAAGGGGCATCTGCCCCAGGTGATCCGCGCCAGCATGTCGATTCCGGCGGTGTTCGCCCCGGTCGAACTCGATGGCCGGCTGCTGGTAGACGGCGGCATGACCGACAACATCCCGCTCGATGTCGTACGGGCGATGGGCGTCGACATCGCCATCGTGGTCGATATCGGCACGCCGTTGCGCAACCGCAAGCAATTGACCACGGTGGTCGATGTGTTGAATCAGTCGATCACCCTGATGACCCGCAGCAACTCCGAAGAACAACTGGCCGCACTCAAACCGACCGACGTATTAATTCAACCCGCACTGGCAGCGTATGGCGTCACCGATTTCGGCAAGGCTCAGGACATGATCGATGCCGGTTACCGCGCGACCCGAATCCTCGATGCACGCCTGGCCACCCTTAAACCCACAGAATCCCAGGACGCCGAACTCAACGCCGCACGCTCGCCAGGCCAGCGCACACCGATCATCACTGCCATCAAGGTCGAGAACGACTCGAAGGTCGACGACGATGTGATCCGCTACTACATCCGCCAGCACATCGGCGAGCCGCTGGATCTGGGTCGCCTGCATTCGGACATGGGCACCTTGTACGGCCTCGACTATTTCGAGCAAGTGCAGTACCGCGTGGTGCACAAGGGGCAAAATCACACCCTGGTGATCAGCGCCCGCGGCAAGCGCAGCGGCACCGACTACCTGCGCGTGGGCCTCAACCTCTCGGACGACATGCGCGGCGACAGCGCCTTCAACCTCGGTGCCAGTTACCGTATCAACGGCATCAACCGCCTCGGCGCGGAATGGTTGACCCGGGCTCAAATCGGCGACAAACAAGAGCTGTACACCGAGTTCTACCAGCCCCTCGACGTCGGCTCGCGCTACTTTGTTGCGCCGTATGCATCGTTCGAGGCACAGAACGTCGATTCGGTGCTCGATAACGATCCGGTCGCGCAATACCGCGTCGAGCGCTACGGTTTCGGCCTCAACCTCGGTCGACAGATCGGCAACAACGGTGAAGTGCGCTTTGGTGTCGGTGAGGCCTGGGGCAAGGCTGATGTGCGCATTGGCGATCAGGATCTGCCAAGCGAAAGCTTCACCGAAGGCTTCTACTCGCTGAAGTACTCCTACGATTCGCTGGACAACGTTTACTTCCCTCACGAAGGCAAGGACATCAGCCTGACGCTGATGCAATTCGAACCAAGCCTGGGGTCGGACACTCGGTACCGGCAGTGGGAATTCAAACTCGACAAAGCCATGAGCAGTGGGCCGGACACACTGATTCTTGGCGGTCGTTATGGCCGCACGCTGGACAATGCCAATGTGGTGACGTCGAGCTTCCTGTTGGGTGGCGCACGGCAGTTGTCGGGTTTCCGCGAGGATGCGGTCTCGGGGCAGAATGTCAGCCTGATGCGCGCAGTGTATTACCGCAGGCTGACGCCGCGCTCCTACCTGCCGCTGGATTTCCCGCTGTACGCCGGTGCTTCGCTGGAACGCGGTCGGGCATGGAACAACGACAATGAGTTCGACAGCGGCTACATCAATGCGGCGAGCGTATTCATTGGCTTCGATACGCCGTTGGGGCCATTGAATTTCAGCTATGGGTTGAATGATGCGAATGAGCAGGCGGTGTACCTGAACCTTGGGCAGACTTTCTGATTCATTATCGACTGACCATTTTGCTATCGCGAGCAGGCTCACTCCTACATTTGGAATACATTTCAACTGTAGGAGTGAGCCTGCTCGCGATGGCGATATCCGGTCCGCCACAAATCATCAGAAATCAACGAATCCCCGCTAACAACGTCCGCGCCGTTTGCTTCAACGGCTCATCAGCCTCTTTGAGCAATTCATTGAGCAATGCAATCGCACTGTCGATATCACCGTCGTCGATGCACGTCTGGGCCTGTTCGAGCTTCACCGAGCCGATGGGCTCCGCCGGTTCGGACAATTGCAGATCCAGAGGTTGCAACACCAACGATGATTCCGAATCAGCGAACTCATTGAGAAAGTCGTTATCCAGCGGCTGTGCGTCAGGCTCGGGAATCCATTCAAGCTCCGACTCTTCACTGGCCACTGGTGCAGGCAAATCGAACTCCTGCGGCAAGACCTGCAGGCTTGAACCGGGACCCGGCTCGCCCGACGCCGGCTGCGCTGAAGATGGCCGACTGTCCTCCAGATCCCAGCTGGAAGCCATCGACAACTCCCCCAGATTCAACTCGAAATTATCTTCCGGGGTCGGTTGCACCGGGGCAATCGGCGCTGCCGCGACAACGGGCGCCAACGGCACAGCGCTGACCAGTTTCGGATGACGGGCACGGGTGTCGTGCAGTTGCTGTTCATCGACACCTTGTGCGCGCAGATGATTTTCCTGCTGATCGTAGGCGCTGTTATCACCCTGACGGCCCAACACTTCGAGCAATTGCAACCCAAGGTCGCGGCGCTCGGGCTCCTTGTGCGAGGCATCACGCAACAGGCCAACCGCTTCACCAAGTCGCCCATACGCCAGGTAAATACCAACCGCTTCCAGCACATCCCCGGCGGCGGGTTCTTCGCGGTGGTCGGCTGCGTTGTGAGCCCGGACGTGGGCTGCCGGTACCGGTTCGTCTACGTCCGCTGCATCGGGTTGCGCTGACAATGGCAGCGGTTCGCCCGCGTGCAACTGTTGTTGCCGGCGACGCAGGAACAAGGCCGCCAAGGCTCCCAGCAATAACAGCAAGCCGCCGAGCAACGGCCAGTTCAGACCGTCGTCCGTGGTTTCGACAGGGGCAACAACGGGAGAGGCCGTTGGTGGCGGTGCTACGACAGGCGCTGGCGGAGGTTTCTGCAGCTCGGCGAGGCGGGTTTGCAGCTCGCCGATCTGCTTCTTGCCTTCGGCGATCTGCGTCTCTTGAATCAACAGTCGGGCTTTCTGCTCGTCGAGGGTCGCTTGCAGTTGCTGATTGAGCAGCACACTGGCAGCCAATTGTTCGGCCAATGCATCGTTGGCGGGCGGGGTGGCAGCCGCGGGTGCACTTTCGCGCTTGCCCTGAGCTGCTTGCGGTGGCGCAATCGCCGGCTCGACCGTGGGAAATTCAGAAGATTGCGGGCGTGGGTCAGGCTCATCGGTGGCCGGCACAATACCGGGCGAGCCCGGTGGGTCGATCAGTACAGTGTATTCGCGCAGCAAGTGGCCGTTAGGCTGACTGAGCTGCACCAGGAAATTCAGATAAGGTTCGTTGACCGGTTTACTCGAAGTCACCCGGATCATCTGCCGATTACCGTGCAGGATCGGCGTGAACTTGAGGTCGTTGAGGAAGAACACCCGCTCGACCCCAGCCTGGCCGAATTCATCGGCCGTGGCCAGGCTCACGGAAAGATCGTTTTGTGTCAGCCCGCCGACATCCACCAAAGCGATGTCGGCCTTTAGCGGCTGATTAAGGGCTGAATGAACGGTGATATCACCCAGCCCCAACGCCATCGACCAGGTCGAATAGCTGAATACGCCAGCGACCAGCAGCCATTTGGCGCCACCGCGCAGTACCACGTACCGACTTGCGAGCATGAGCATCCCTTAAATAAGCAAAACCGACTTCTATGCGTTCGCACATCCGGTACGAACACGATATTGCCCAGTAGTTCTTATAGTCTGCTCAGCGCGATCTCTCAAAAAAACGGCAGCGGGTTGTGCCTCAAGATTTTTCCAGATTACCCAGAATGTGCCCGTGAACCCGCATGCACACCTTTAAATCCGCCTCGTCGACGCCCTCGAACAACTCGTGACGCAGTTGCGTGGCAATCGTTTCGATTTGTTCGATCAACGGCAAGGCCGGCGCGCAGAGAACGATCTTTTTCGCCCGACGGTCTTCCATTACGGACTGGCGTTGCACCAGGCCCTGGCTTTCCAGGCTATCAAGCAAGCGTGCGAGGGTCGGACCTTCGACACCGACGCTCTGCGCCAGCTCTCGTTGAGTCGGCGCCTCTTCGAAACGCGCCAGATGCAGCAGCACTAGCCAGCGCGCTTGGGACAACCCCAGGCCGGCCAGCCGGCGATCCAGTTCGGCACGCCAGCCACGGGACATCTGGGCCAGTTGCATGCCAAAGCGGTGTTGATCGGTTAACGGCATAAAACACTCACGGTTAGACTGAAAAATAAAGAATTTCTAATTATTAGCCAGCTAAGCATGAGCTGCAGTTATAGGCAAGTGGCGGTCTGTACTGAATCGTTACATCTCGAGGCCCCCTCACCCTAGCCCTCTCCCAGGGGGAGAGGGGACTGAATGGGGGATATTTGGGAATTACGCCGACGTGACAGCTCAGCGCTGAATCCATAATCGACTCGGGCTTTCAGGTCGATGCAGGACGCAAGACACCTCGGTCGGCCCCCTCTCCCTTTGGGAGAGGGCTGGGCGGGCGGCGTTCCGATGAGGGTACGGCCAAATTACATCTCGAATTCCGACTGCAATGCAGCCCGCACGCAATACAGCACGCCTTCCGGCACACGTCCGGCAAACAGCTCCGCCACTTCGGCGACCGACGGTAACTCGCCCTCGCCATCGAGGAACGCGTCCTGTACTTCGCCCATCAGCTCTTCAGGCAAGTCCAGCGCCTGCTCGAGCGACAACTGCTGCTTGCCAATCGCTTCGGCGAGCATCGTATAGACGTTCTTTTCCGAGCACTGCAACTGACCGGCAATTTGTAGTGGCGTCATGCCGGCGCGGGCCAGTGTGATGAGTTCATGGCGCACGTCGGCCACCGCTTTCGGCGCCTCGACTGCGCCGCCAAGCACTTCGAGGAAGGCCTCGCCGTAGCGTTCCAGCTTGCGGGCACCGACGCCGCTGACCGTGGCCATTTCCGCCAGCGAAGTCGGCTGGCTGCGGAGCATTTCCAGCAACGTCGAGTCGGGGAAGATGACGTACGGCGGCACGCCGTGTTCTTCGGCCAGTTTGCGGCGCAGGGCGCGCAGGGCTTCCCACTGTTCGCGCTCTTCGCCGCGCACCAGTTGGCTGGCCGGGCTCTTGCTGGCGGTTTTGGCAGTGACCTGCGGTTTGAGATCGCGGCGCAACTCCAGCGTGACTTCGCCCTTGAGCAATGGCCGGCAGCTGTCATTCAGACGCAGGCCGCCATAACCTTCGTGATCGACATCCGCCAGACCGCGCGCGACCAATTGCCGGAACAGCGAGCGCCACTCGCTCTCACTCAGTGCCTTGCCAACGCCGTACACCGACAGATGCTGATGGCCAAAACTGCGGATTTTTTCGTTGTCCTTGCCCAACAGCACATCGACCAGATGGCCGACGCCATACCGCTGGCCGGTACGGAAAATCGCCGACAACGCCTGACGTGCAGGCTCGGTGGCATCCCAGGTCTGTACGCCATCGACACAGTTGTCGCAATGGCCACACGGCTCGGGCATGTCTTCATCGAAGTACGCAAGCAGCGTCTGACGACGGCAGCGGGTTTCTTCGCAGAGCGAGAGCATCGCGTCGAGCTTGTGCTGCTCCAGACGCTTGTGCCGCTCATCGCCTTCAGAGTTCTGCAGCATCTGCTTGAGCATTACCACGTCTTGCAGACCGTAGGCCATCCACGCATCCGCCGGCAGGCCGTCACGGCCGCCGCGCCCGGTTTCCTGATAATACGCTTCGAGGGATTTTGGCAAATCGAGGTGCGCGACGAAGCGCACGTTGGGCTTGTCGATGCCCATACCGAACGCCACGGTGGCCACCATGATCAGGCCTTCCTCGTTGAGGAAGCGCTTCTGGTTGAAGGCACGCAGTTCGTTGGGCAGACCGGCGTGATACGGCAGCGCCGGGAACCCCTGCTCACTGAGGAACGTCGCCACTTCCTCGACCTTCTTGCGCGACAGGCAATAAACGATACCGGCATCGCTGCGCCGCTCGGCGAGGAACGCCAGCAATTGCTTGCGCGGCTGCTCCTTGGGCACGATGCGGTAAAAGATGTTCGGGCGGTCGAAGCTCGACAGAAAGCGCTCGGCGTTCTGCAGGTGCAGGCGCGTGACGATTTCTTCGCGGGTACGCTTGTCGGCAGTGGCGGTCAGGGCAATGCGCGGCACGTCCGGGAACAGCTCGGCCAACTGGCCCAGTTGCAGGTATTCCGGACGGAAATCGTGGCCCCATTGCGATACGCAATGCGCCTCGTCGATGGCGAACAAGGCAATGTTCAAGCCCTGCAGGAACGACAGCATGCGCGGCTGCACCAGGCGCTCGGGCGCCAGATACAACATCTTCACTTCGCCACGCTTGATCCGCGCGGCCAGGTCGCGCTGCTGCTCGGCACTCAGCGTGGAGTTCAACGCCGCTGCCGCCACGCCCAGCTCTTCGAGGGTGGCGACCTGGTCGTCCATCAACGCAATGAGCGGCGACACCACCACCGCCAAGCCTTCGCGCAGCAGCGCCGGGACCTGAAAGCACAACGACTTGCCGCCACCGGTAGGCATCAAAACCAGCGCATCCCCGCCGCTGGCCACGCGCTCAATGATTGCACCCTGACGGCCACGGAAACTGTCGTAGCCGAAGATGTCCTTGAGGACGCGTTGAGCCTGTTCGAGCATAAAAACTCCAAAAATCACAAAAACATCCCTGCAAGGCTGGTTCATGACGGGCAAGGCTGCACCGCAGAATCGTAAGAACGCATTGCATGACAGCTGCAATACGGGCAGGGAGCGCAAAACGCGGCAGTATACCCGAGCCCTCCCCTGCACAGGGCGACACCCGTCGATACAATCCACAATGCGCCCCCGTCCCCCTGTAGGAGCTGCCGCAGGCTGCGATCTTTTGATCTTTTAAAAACCACATCAAAAGATCGCAGCCTGCGGCAGCTCCTACAGCGACGTGGGTGAATCAGGGCAAATCTGCCGTTCGGCTGGCTTGAGCGCGCAAGAAGGCCTAGAATTCACGCATTGTTTATTCCCCAAGGTAGCCCCGTAATGTCCTTCGCTGAGCAACTGACCCGCCTGCAAGTCTTCCTCGATGCCGACGAGCTGCATGACGAGGCGCTGGATTACGTGGCCGCGCACGGTTATCTGACCGCGCTGTCGATCTGCGCCGAAGACGTACCGGAGCGCGAATGGATCGACGCCCTGTTCGCCGAGGAGCCGCATTACGCCGATGACGCCCAGCGCGCAGAAATCGAAGCCACGCTGATCGGCCTCAAGGCCCACATCGCCCGTCAACTGGCATCCGATGAAGAATTCGAACTGCCATGCGAACTGGATCTGGGCGAAGAGCCGGACGACTCCGAACTGCGCGGCTGGTGCATCGGTTTCATGGAAGGCGTATTCCTGCGTGAAGAAGCCTGGTTCGAAACCGCTGAAGATGAAGTCAGCGAAATGCTCCTGCCGATCATGGTCGGTTCGGGCCTGTTCGACGAGCAGCCAGAGTTCGAAGACATTGCCAAGGACGCCAACCTGATGGACGACATGATCGTGCAGATCCCAGAAGCACTGACCGCGCTGTACCTGCTGTGCCAGGCGCCTGACGAAAAACCGGCGATCCTCAAGCCACGTCACCACTAAGATCCGGCCTATGGACAACCCCATAGGCAACCGCCCCCTGATGTTGCGCTACTTGCTGCTGGCCATCGGCTGGCTTAGCGTGGCATTGGGGGTGATCGGGATCTTCCTGCCCGTCCTGCCCACCACGCCCTTCCTCCTGCTCGCCGCAGCCTGCTTCGCGCGCAGCTCTCCGCGTTTCTATCAATGGCTGGTCGAACATCCACGACTGGGGCCATGGATCCGCGATTACCTCGACGGTAACGGCATTCCGCTCAAGGGCAAGGTCTACGCGATCGGGCTGATGTGGGCGAGCATTCTGTTTTCGTGTTACCTGGTGCCTCTGCCGTGGGCACGGGGGTTCATGTTGACGAGTGCAGTGTTGGTGACGATCTATATCCTTCGGCAGAAGACTTTGCGCAAATCCTGATGCCTCCAACTTTTTAAAAGACCCCCTGTAGGAGCTGCCGCAGGCTGCGATCTTTTGATGTTGTTGTTAAAAGACAAGATCAAAAAATCGCAGCCTGCGGCAGCTCCTGCACGGGGCGGCTTCAGGTTTGGAAAATCCATAACCGGATCCACCGGGTGGCCACAGCTTGACCATTCGTCTTAAACGTTTGCTTACCTGTCAGATCTGACAGTAGGCGGTGCCGGTCAGTGCGGTTCTAATCGATAGAGATCAGTGCGCCCCCCAGGGCATCCGCCTCTCCGACGATGGGTTATTGCTCATGAGCCAGACAACCAGCAGCGCCAACGCTTCAGAAGAACAGGTCGTCATCTTTCCACCGCCGTCCGGCGACATTGGCCTGCTCTCCGTACCACCGCCGTATGTCATCGGCTACAAGCCGCTGAGCGATGGTGCGCTGGGGGTCAACTACAGCATGGTACACAGCGATCTTCAGGGCTTGCTGGTGTACATCCTCAGCTATCTGCAGATGGCTGTCGGTGACCATATCGATGTCTATCTCGGCGATGACCCTGCCCCCGTGGCCTCATTTCCTGTAACCGTCGAACATCTCGATGCCGACGGTGTGGCCCGAGACGTGCCGTTCCATATCTCGGCCAGTGACATGAATTCCAGGTATCCGCAGCCGGGAAATCAGCCGCTGTCTTTCACTGTGGAGCGCATCAGCGGTAACGTCGAAAGCTCAATACCCTATCAGCTGTACTATAAAAGTTTTCCGCCGGGCAATCCGGACACCGACGGTGGCAAGCCATTCAACCAGGGCCTGCCGCTGCCCATCGCCTCGGAAACGATCATTGACCAGAGCGTGATCGATACCGGCATGACCGTGACGATCAAACGCTACCTGCATCAAGCGCTGGAGGATGTGGTGACACTCGCCTTCGGGACATTGACGTTGGTGTTCAAAGTCACCAATGCGACGGCAGATATCGTTTTTGAACTGACACCGGAACAGCTCGCCACATTGCCACCAAGCGATTCGCTGGTGGTGCGCTATCAGTTGACAGACAAAGTACACAATCAGAGCGGCTGGTCGGATGCACTGCTCCTGCAAAGCAAACCAGGAATCACATTGCTGCCAGCTCCGGCAGTCGAAAGGACACCGGGCAACATACTCAATCATGACCTGCTTTCTGGTGGACCGGCGCGGGTCGTGATCTTCCTCAGCAATTATGCAAAGAATGACCAGTTGCAACTGACTCTGCAGGGCCTCACGGAAACGGGCGAAGCGGTCACGTTCACGTACACCCGATCCCTGGACGGGATGAGCAGCGTGATTTATTTTGAAATCGAGAATGAGCGCGTGCTGGCGCTGATCCGGGGTTCCCTGAGACTGACCTACACCCTCAGCGCAGGAGGCACTGGCGCGCCGCAACTGTCCAAACCGACCCATATCACCATTCAGGGCGGTGCCTTTACCCTTCGCCCGCCAATGATCGAGCAGGTCGTGGAAGACGAACTGCCTGCCAACATCAGCATGGCCAAAGTGTTCATCCCCGATTACTGGGCCTTGAAACCCGGTGCGTTGGTGCAGCTGTTTTGGCAGGTCGTCGATGAACTCGGGGTCACGCTTCTCTTTATTTTCGGGCGCACAATTACTGACCCCAACCAGCCCCTGACCTTTGATGCAGGCAGCCGTTACATCGCACCTTTCGCCGGCAATCCTCTGACGGTGCACTACAAGGTGACCAACCCCGGGCGCGCGCCTGTGCAATCACCGCTGCTGGCACTGCGGATCGGCAAGGCCAGCGAGCCGCCGCTGAAACACGACCTGACAAATTTTGACCAATACGACTGGAATGGCTGGCGTCGGGGTCCGGCAACGCTGCCGAATGACTGGACCATCGTGTTCGAACAAGGCAACTACAGGGCGCAAAATTACACCTACAGCAACAACTCGGCGGGCGTTGTGTTGCAGAAACAATTCGCCAATCTGAAGCCCGGTGGCCGGTATTCGTTGACGGTCAACTGCATCCGCTTCCGTGGCGAATATGCTGCACCGTCGCTGTCGCTGAGTGCCGGGGGCGTTGCCATTACCGGGCCGGTGACCCTCAATGACCGGGCCTGGACAACCTTGTCAGGCAACTTCGTCGCCAACGCCAGCGAGATGACTCTGGCCATCGTCAGCCATGTCGGCTCAGGGGTCGGCAACGATTATCAGGTTGACGATCTGCTGGTGCAGCTGATCGATACCTGACCCGTTGTAGGACGCCCCCCTCGACCGTTCGACTTAAATACTCAAAAACCTGTCAGATATGACAGTAGCGAGCTTGGCGGAACTGGTGTGTGATGGGTAATGCCATATTCGGCAGTACCCGTCATGCCAAGGAGTACATCGTGGATATCCAGTCATTGGTCTTGAACGAATCATTTGTGCTGTTTCCTGTTTTCCTTCCAGGCTGGATATCGCCGATCAAACCGCACGAGCGCGCCAATGGCGGCGTTCCCAGATCGCTCTACGATGACAAACCGACAGGCCTCCAATGTGTCGTTGACCCGTGGTCTGAGATGCAAAGTCGCAACCAGACCATGGAGGCGTTCGATTCGGTTGCCCTGTTTATAAACAACGAGCTTACGCAGGTGGACAGCGCCACCGTTCAACCCGGCGACGAGCAAAAGCGCATCGCACTGAATGTGCCGCACGGGCATTTGAATCACGGGGTCAATCGCCTGTATTACAAGGTGACCCGCCTCGGCGGTAACGTCGAAACCTCGCGCGATCTGTTGGTGCTCTATCACCTGCGCGCGCCGGTCAACCTTGATCTGATGATCCCGCCAGACGTGGTTGCCAACGGCGTGAGTGCCGAACAGGCGGCGCAAGGGGTGGAGTTCGGTTTCACCTTCACCCCCCTGGAGCCTTTTAGCCTCGTCCGCTTTCGGATCGGCAATGAGTTGTATACCCGAGAGGTCACTTCCCCACCGACACCGGTGACCGTGACGCTGTTCACCGCTGACTTCCAAAAAATCGGCGACGGCAAGATCGAACTCGACTTCGTGGTGACCGACCAGTTGGGTAACTCCAGTACCTCCACGGTGAAGACTCTGGACGTTCACCTTTCCCGCCCGCTCGAACTACCCGCCCCGACCGTACGCGGCCAGACCGGCAACAACTTCAGTCCGACCCAGCCGGAGATTCGCGTGCTGGTGCCACAGGGTTCGCTGCTGCCTGACGACAAGCTGACCGTGCAATGGACAGGCGCCACCGCCGTGCCAGCGGGTTCCTACACCAGCCCGCAACGGCTGGTCAGCGCCGGGCTGGAAATCGCGGTGCCACGTTCGGTACTCGCCTACAGCCTGGGCAAACCCGTCACCGTGACTTACACCATTGAGCGCAATGGCGTCTCCACCACATCACTGCCATTGACGCTGAACATTCAAACCTTGCCGGCCAGTGCTCTGATCACGCCCAAGATCATCGACGCCGATGCCAACAACGTTCTGGATGTGATCGCGCTCGGCACCAAAAACCCAACAATTCATGGTCTGCTCTGGACGTTGATCGACGTAGGCCAGCACGTCTGGATGAGCCTGGAAGGCAAAAAGGCCGATGGCAGCCCCCATAACCTGACGGTGTGGAGCGGCGGCGCGAGTTACGCCAATGCGACGTGGGTCAGCCAGGGTTTCTGGCCTCGCACTTTTGCCAATAGTTACGTGAAAGAACTGGGCAACGACTCGACGCTGACGATCAAATTCAAGGCTTCGCTGGACAAGAGTAATAACGCGGCCACGGCCACGGTGTTTCCGGATCGCACTTACACCATCAGAGCCGTGGCACTGGTCGCACCGACCATCACTCAAGCCCTGGACTCCAAAGGGGTGGCGATTCCTCAGGGCGGTACGACCGTCGACACCACAGTCAAACTTTCAGGAGCCGGGGCTAAAGGTCAGAAAGTCCAGATCAAGGATGGCGCCACCGTCAAAGGTGAGGCGACGGTTAATCTGACGAC
>NZ_PCQC01000021.1:0-110814 GCF_002979955.1 Pseudomonas sp. MYb2 | reverse complement strand
CCTCACCCCAGCCCTCTCCCAGAGGGAGAGGGAGCCGATCTGCGTCATTTTCAAATCCTGAGTTCGGCTCGATATTTCAGGTCGGCGTAGATCAGTAGATCTGACTCGGCCAGTCCACTTTTCGACGGGAGAGGGAGCCGATCTCGGTTGCTTTCAAATCCTGAGTTCGGCTCGATATTTCAGGTCGGCGTAAATTGGCAGAACACCGCGGTCAGTCCCCTCTCCCTTTGGGAGAGGGCTAGGGTGAGGGCCTTCTAACTGACTCGCCGCTCAATCCCATGCTTACGCAGCTTCCTGTAAAGAGTGTTGCGGCTGACCCCCAGTTGCTGCGCCGTATGGGTCATGTGCCAGCGAGTTTGCTCCAGCACATTGAGCAGAGCCGACCGCTCGGCATCTTCCAGCGGATGATCGGATTCATCCACCGCTCGTACTGCCGGACTCCCCTGCCGAATCATCACCGGCAAATCCTCAATCCCGATCCGCCCTTCATCACACAACGCCGCCAATGTACGCAGCACATTGCGCAACTGCCGCACATTGCCCGGCCAGTTGAATGCCAGCAACGCCTGACGTGCCGTCTCGTCGATCATGATCGTGTCGCCGCCCGCCTCTTCAGCCAGCAAAAAATCCAGCAATTGCGATTTATCACTGCGCGCGCGTAGCGCAGGCAGTGCCACTTCCAGCCCGTTGAGCCGGTAGTACAAATCCTCGCGGAAGCTACCATCGGCGACTCGCTCCAGCAGATTGCGGTGCGTCGCACTGATAATCCGCACGTTGACCGACTCCGGTTCGCCACCGATCGGCACCACTTGTCGATCCTCCAGCACCCGCAACAACCGTGTCTGCAAGGCCAGCGGCATGTCACCGATTTCATCGAGAAACAAAGTGCCGCCATCGGCCTGCTGCAACTTGCCGCGCATGCCGTCCTTGCGGGCGCCAGTAAAACTGCCACCGCGATAGCCGAATAATTCGCTCTCGATCAGGCTTTCAGGAATGGCCGCGCAGTTGAGAGCGACGAAGGCTTTGCTCGAGCGCTGGCTGGCCTGATGCACAGCCTTGGCGAACGCTTCTTTGCCCGAGCCGGTTTCGCCATTGACCAATAGCGGCACGTCCCGTTCGAACACCCGCAGGGCTTTGCGGAAATCGGCTTGCAGCGCGGCGTCTCCCAGACAGATCCCGGACAGTCGTGGCGCTGCTATTGGTTTTGCCGCCTGCATGAGCGGCGTCGGTTTACGCGACTCACCGCGCAACACCGCGAACAGATGCCGGCCGTCGCGGGTGTGCAGCGGCCAACTGGCGCTGGCATTGGCGCTGGCGCGACCGAGCAGTTCATCCAGCGAGCAATCGAAGAACGCTTCGACCGGTTTACCGAGCAATCCTCCGCGAATATGCCCGAGCAGGTTCAGTGCACTCTGATTGACCGCACTGATCCGCCCCTCCCCGTCAAACGCCAGCAAGCCTTCGCTGAACAGCCCGACCGACTCGGCCTGCAAGTGGAAACGCAGCAGCCATTGGTTATCGAAACAGCGCAGGAAGTAGCAGCTCTCGATCATCTTCGCCGACAGATTGACCAGCGCCATGGTGTGGAACTGGCTCTGCCGCGAGACGTCGTGGCGGGCCGAGGACACGTCGAGGACCGCGAGCAATTCACCGTGTGGGTCGAACACCGGGCTCGCCGAACAGGTCAGGCCGGTATGACGGCCGCGAAAGTGTTCATCCTGATGAATCGTCAGCGCCTGACGCTCGACCAGACAAGTGCCGATGCCATTGGTGCCTTCGCAGGCCTCGCTCCAGTCAGCGCCGAGCCACAAACCGGCGCGCTCGAAGATCTTGCGCTCGGCGGGTGCGGTGACGCAGTTGAGGATCACCCCGCGCGCGTCGGTCAGCAGCACCGCGTGGCCGGCGCCGGAGAGCTGTTGATGCAGGCTGCTCATTTCGTTGCCGGCGATCTGCAGAACCTGTTGCAGACGCTCGCGGCTTTCGAGGACGCGCCCGTGTTCGAGCACGGTCGGCGCCATGGTCAGCGCCGGGTCGAGGTGATAGTCCTCAAGGCAGCGAAGCCAGGAGCGCGCAATCGACGGGTCGGCGCCGGGCCCGTGCAGGTGCGGCTTGCCCTGACTGACGGTGAGGACCTGCTGGGCATGGCGACTCAAATGGTTGTCGTGCATTTCTTATTGTTCTCCATATTCCCCGTGTAGGAGCTGCCGAAGGCTGCGATCTTTTGATCTTGTATTTTTGAAGATCAAGATCAAAAGATCGCAGCCCGCGGCAGCTCCTACAGGGGTTGCTGTTGGCTGAGCATCCTCCAGCTCAAGCACCATTGCAATGCTGGCAAGACTGCCCGGTCACACGCTGTGGCAAAAGCGGTACAAACTGTCACTCCAACTGTACCGAAACCGTCACAGGCACAATCCGCTCGTCCGACAAAAACCACGCAACACCTTGATTTACCTGACCTGCACGGCAGTGGCCCGACCTTTGCTCTACGCTTATAGCAAGCGCACTTGCGCGTTTCTCTAATAAGTACAAAGCCAAGGAGAACATCATCATGCGTTACGCTCACCCCGGTACTGAAGGCGCCAAAGTTTCGTTCAAAGCCAAGTACGGTAACTACATCGGCGGCGAGTTCGTCGCGCCTGTCAAAGGTCAGTACTTCACCAACACCTCGCCAGTGAATGGCCAACCGATTGCCGAATTCCCGCGTTCAACTGCCGAAGACATCGATAAGGCACTGGACGCCGCCCACGCCGCAGCCGACGCGTGGGGCGCGACCTCCGTGCAGGCGCGCTCGCTGATCCTGCTGAAAATCGCCGACCGCATCGAACAGAACCTCGAACTGCTGGCGATCACCGAAACCTGGGACAACGGCAAAGCCATCCGCGAAACCCTCAACGCTGACATCCCGCTCGCCGCCGACCACTTCCGCTACTACGCCGGGTGCATCCGTGCCCAGGAAGGCAGCGCTGCCGAAATCGACGGCAACACCGTGGCCTATCACATTCACGAACCACTGGGCGTGGTCGGTCAGATCATCCCGTGGAACTTCCCGATCCTGATGGCCGCGTGGAAACTGGCGCCAGCCCTGGCAGCGGGTAACTGCGTGGTGCTCAAGCCTGCCGAGCAGACTCCGCTGGGTATTTCCGTGCTGGTCGAACTGATCGGCGACCTGCTGCCACCGGGCGTGCTGAACATTGTTCAGGGTTACGGCAAAGAAGCCGGCGAAGCCCTGGCCACCAGCAAACGCATCGCTAAAATCGCCTTCACTGGCTCGACCCCGGTCGGCTCGCACATCATGAAATGCGCCGCCGAGAACATCATTCCGTCCACCGTGGAACTGGGCGGCAAGTCGCCGAACATCTTCTTCGAAGACATCATGCAGGCCGAACCGACCTTTATCGAAAAGGCCGCTGAAGGTCTGGTGCTGGCGTTCTTCAACCAGGGCGAAGTCTGCACCTGCCCTTCCCGCGCATTGGTGCAGGAATCGATCTACGACGAGTTCATGGCCGTCGTCATGAAGAAGGTCCTGCAAATCAAACGCGGCGATCCGCTGGACACCGACACCATGGTCGGCGCTCAGGCGTCCGAGCAGCAATTCGACAAGATTCTTTCGTATCTGGAAATCGCCAAGGGCGAAGGCGCCGAGCTGCTGACTGGCGGCAAGGTAGAAAAACTCGAGGGCAACCTGTCGACCGGCTATTACATCCAGCCGACCCTGCTCAAGGGCACCAACAAGATGCGCGTGTTCCAGGAAGAAATCTTCGGCCCGGTGGTGAGCATCACCACCTTCAAGGACGAAGCCGAAGCCCTGGCGATTGCCAACGACACCGAATTCGGCCTCGGCGCCGGCCTGTGGACCCGCGACATCAACCGCGCCTACCGCATGGGCCGGGCGATCAAGGCCGGGCGCGTGTGGACCAACTGCTACCACCTGTATCCGGCGCATGCCGCGTTTGGTGGTTACAAGAAGTCCGGCGTTGGCCGTGAGACGCACAAGATGATGCTCGATCACTACCAGCAGACGAAAAACCTGCTGGTGAGCTACGACATCAATCCGTTGGGCTTCTTCTAAACCTGCAGCACTGATCGTTCCCACGCTCTGCGTGGGAATGCCGCCCGGGACGCTCCGCGTCCCGCCAAAGCCGAACGCAGAGCGTCCGTTGAGGCATCCCCACGCAGAGCGTGGGGACGATCATGCTACCCACCGGCAAAAAAGCCGGGCCAATACAACAATAAGAACGGTGAACCCTATGCCTAGCGAATCCCCGGCTGGCGCTCCGGCGTCCGGCGCTTCTGTCGACTTCGAAAAAGTCGGATCGGATTACTTTCAACAACGCGAACTGAAAAAAGGCGCCGCCGGCTGGGTTCTGCTGGTGGGTCTGGGCGTTGCCTATGTCATTTCCGGTGACTACGCCGGCTGGAACTTCGGTCTCGCACAAGGCGGCTGGGGCGGTATGTTTCTGGCGACGCTGCTGATGGCCACCATGTACCTGTGCATGTGCTTTTCTCTGGCCGAGTTGTCTTCGATGATCCCCACCGCCGGCGGTGGCTACGGTTTTGCGCGCAGTGCTTTCGGGCCGTGGGGCGGGTTTCTCACCGGCACCGCGATCCTCATCGAGTACGCCATTGCCCCAGCGGCCATCGCGGTGTTTATCGGCGCTTACTGCGAGTCGCTATTCGGCATCGGCGGCTGGATGATCTATCTGGCCTTCTACATCATTTTCATTGCCATCCACATTTTCGGCGTCGGCGAGGCGCTCAAGCTGATGTTCGTCATTACGGCCATTGCCGCGCTGGCGCTGGGGGTATTTCTGGTGGCGATGGTTCCGCACTTCGACGTCGCCAACCTGCTCGACATTCCGGTCACCGCCGCAGCGGGCGCCAGTCCGTTTCTGCCATTCGGCTATGTCGGCGTCTGGGCAGCGATCCCCTATGCGATCTGGTTCTTTCTTGCCGTTGAAGGTGTGCCGCTGGCAGCAGAAGAAACCAAGAACCCCAAGCGTGACCTGCCGCGCGGTCTGATCGGCGCCATGTTGGTGCTGCTCATGTTTGCCCTGTTGATTCTGATCGTCGGCCCTGGCGGTGCAGGCGCCAACTCGCTGCTGACCTCTGGCAACCCGTTGGTCGAAGCGTTGACCAAGGCTTATGGCGGCTCGACCTGGATGGGCAGTTTCGTCAATCTCGTGGGCCTTGCCGGCTTGATCGCGAGTTTCTTCTCGATCATTTATGCCTACTCGCGACAGATTTTCGCGCTGTCGCGGGCCGGCTACCTGCCACGCAAACTGTCCGAAACCAATAAGAGCAAGGCACCGGTCCTGGCGCTGGTGATTCCCGGCATCATCGGTTTCGGCCTGTCGCTGACCGGTCAGGGCGATCTGCTTATTCTAGTGGCGGTGTTCGGCGCAACCATTTCCTACGTGCTGATGATGGCCGCGCACATCACTTTGCGGATTCGCCGCCCCAAAATGGACCGGCCGTACCGCACACCGGGCGGCATCTTCACCTCCGGCGTGGCCTTGGTGCTGGCGTGCATTGCCGTGGTGGCGGGCTTCCTGGTCGATCCACGGGTGGTAATCGGTGCCGCCGTCATCTATGGAGTGTTAATTGCTTACTTTGCGTTCTACAGTCGACATCACTTGGTAGCAGGCACGCCGGAAGAAGAATTCGCGGCGATCCAGAAGGCTGAGCAAGCCTTGCACTGAGTGCTGAGAATCCCGGCGCAGGCTCGGTCTGCGCCGTCACGGAGAATTGTGTATGGCCAGTTTCGCCCACACGGTCGGCGCCCAGACCTATCGTTTCGACAGCCTCAAGGACGTCATGGCCAAGGCCAGCCCGGCGCGCTCCGGCGACTTCCTCGCCGGCGTCGCGGCGCTCAACGACGGCGAGCGGGTGGCTGCGCAAATGGCGCTGGCCGACATCCCGCTCACGCACTTCCTGCAGGAAGCGCTGATTCCCTACGAGTCCGATGAGGTCACCCGGCTGATCATCGACACTCACGATAAACAAGCCTTTGCCGTAGTCAGCCACCTCACTGTCGGTGGTTTCCGCGACTGGCTGCTCAGCGACGCCGCCGACGAAACCAGCCTGCGCGCCCTCGCCCCCGGCCTGACCCCGGAAATGGTCGCCGCCGTGTCGAAGATCATGCGCGTGCAGGATCTGGTGCTGGTGGCGCAAAAGATTCGCGTGGTGACGAAGTTTCGCGGCACCCTCGGCCTGCGCGGGCGTCTGTCGACGCGCCTGCAACCCAATCACCCGACCGACGAGCCGTCCGGTATTGCCGCAAGCATTCTCGACGGCCTGCTCTACGGCAATGGCGACGCGATGATCGGCATCAACCCGGCCACCGACAGCATCGCCTCGATCTGCGCCATGCTGGAGATGCTCGACGCAATCATCCAGCGCTACGACATCCCGACCCAGGCCTGCGTGCTGACGCACGTCACCACCTCCATCGAGGCGATCAACCGTGGCGTGCCGCTGGATCTGGTGTTCCAGTCGATTGCCGGCACCGAAGCCGCCAACGCCAGTTTCGGCATCAACCTCAACGTATTGCAGGAAGGCTACGACGCTGGCCTGAGCCTGAATCGCGGCACGCTTGGGCAGAATCTGATGTATTTCGAAACCGGTCAGGGCAGTGCACTGTCGGCCAACGCCCACCACGGTGTCGACCAACAGACCTGCGAAACCCGAGCCTACGCCGTAGCGCGACATTTCAAACCGTTCCTGGTCAACACCGTCGTAGGGTTTATCGGCCCGGAATACCTCTACAACGGCAAACAGATCATCCGCGCCGGCCTCGAAGACCATTTTTGCGGCAAGTTGCTCGGCGTGCCGATGGGCTGCGACATCTGCTACACCAACCACGCCGAAGCCGATCAGGACGACATGGACACCCTGCTGACCCTCTTGGGTGTTGCCGGGATCAACTTCATCATGGGCATCCCCGGCTCCGACGACATCATGCTCAACTACCAGACCACGTCGTTCCACGACGCGCTTTACGCGCGCCAGACCCTGGGCCTGAAACCGGCGCCGGAGTTCGAGCAATGGCTGGCGAACATGGGCATTTTCACGCAAGCGGATGGCAAGGTTCGCTTCGGTAACAACTTGCCGCCGGCCTTCCGCCAGGCACTGGCGCAACTGGGATGAGTCGTATGGATAAACCGCCCGTGGACCCACAAAACCCTTGGCTGGAACTGCGCCGCCTGACGCCCGCGCGCATCGCTCTGGGCCGCACCGGCACCAGCCTGCCGACCAGCGCGCAACTGGATTTCCAGTTCGCCCACGCCCAAGCGCGCGATGCTGTGCACTTGCCATTCGATCACGCCGGGCTCAGCGCGCAACTGACTGAGCGCGGGCGTGAGAGCCTGCTGCTGCACAGCGCCGCCGTGGACCGCAACAGCTATCTGCAACGCCCGGATCTGGGGCGCAAACTGAGCGATGACTCGGCCCAGCACTTGCGTGATTACGCGGCCGCGCATCCGGGCGGCGTCGATCTGGCGATTGTCGTGGCTGACGGCTTGTCGGCGCTGGCGGTTCACCGGCATACCTTGCCATTTATCACGCGACTGGAAGAACAGATGGGCGGCGATGGCTGGTCACTCGCGCCCGTCGTGCTGGTGGAACAGGGCCGCGTCGCGGTCGGCGATGAAATCGGCCAGTTGCTCGGTGCAAAAATGCTGGTGATGCTGATCGGCGAGCGTCCAGGCCTCAGCTCGCCGGACAGCCTCGGTTTATATTTCACCTACAATCCAAAAGTCGGACTGACCGATGCCTACCGCAATTGTATCTCCAACGTGCGGCTCGAAGGCTTGAGCTACGGCATGGCGGCGCATCGCTTGTTGTATCTGATGCGTGAGGCCTGTCGGCGGCAGTTGTCGGGGGTCAACCTGAAGGACGAAGCTCAGGTTCAGACGCTGGAATCGGACGCCGGTGTAGACATGAAAGGCAATTTCCTACTCGATCCGCCCTCAACCTGAACCGTTTCCGCATTGCGTTTCTGCGCCGGTTTCAGGCAGGATCGATGCACGGCCGCCCGGGTTCCCCATCGCCGTCAGAGCAGTTGAAGACAGCCACTTGAAGACGAGACCTATCATGCGGATTATTCAAGCGACCCTCGAACATCTGGATTTGTTGACTCCGTTGTTCGTCAAGTATCGCGAGTTCTACGGTTCCCTGCCTTATCCGGACTCCTCCCGCGCCTTCCTCGAAAAACGCCTGCGGCGCAAGGAATCGGTGATTTACCTGGCGCTGGCCGATGATGACGACAAGAAGCTGATGGGCTTCTGCCAGCTCTACCCAAGTTTTTCATCGTTATCGCTCAAACGCGTGTGGATCCTCAATGACATCTATGTCGCCGAAGACGCGCGCCGCCAACTGGTCGCCGACAACCTGATCCGCACTGCGAAGAAAATGGCCAAGGAAACCCAAGCCGTGCGCATGCGCGTCTCCACCAGCAGCAACAACGAAGTGGCGCAGAAAACCTACGAATCCATCGGGTTCAAGGAAGACACCGAGTTCAAGAACTATGTGCTGCCGATCAGCGACGAACTCTGATCGCGGATACAACCTGTGATGAGGGAGCCCGCTCCCTCAGAAACGCAAAACGCGTCCCTGACAATTGTTCACACCTCGACATCCCTCGCTACAAAACCAACGCGCTTTTCATCCTTCAGACCGTATAATCCCGATCTTTCCGGCTTGTAAGAAAAACTACACCCGCTTGTAGGCTTACACGAAGTCATCCGCACAGGCCTGCCGAGTCCGGCCGTCAAACAGGTGCCCCCATGGATTTCAACCCGCTCGACCTTATCCTGCATCTCGACGTGTACCTCGATTTGCTGGTGAACAACTATGGGCCATGGATCTACGCCATCCTGTTTCTGGTGATCTTCTGTGAAACCGGTCTGGTGGTGATGCCGTTCCTGCCTGGCGATTCGCTGTTGTTCATTGCCGGCGCCGTGGCGGCGGGCGGTGGTATGGACCCCGTGCTACTGGGCGGTTTGCTGATGCTGGCAGCGATCATGGGAGACAGTACCAACTACGTGATCGGACGAACGGCGGGAGAAAAACTGTTCAGCAATCCCAACTCGAAAATCTTCCGTCGCGACTACCTGCAAAAAACCCACGATTTCTATGACAAGCACGGCGGCAAGACCGTGACCCTGGCGCGCTTTCTGCCGATCATCCGTACCTTTGCGCCGTTCGTCGCCGGTGTGGCGCGGATGCCGTACCCACGCTTTTTCGGCTTCAGTGTGCTCGGCACCATCCTCTGGGTTGGCGGTCTGGTGACGCTGGGCTACTTCTTCGGCAATGTACCGTTCATCAAGAAAAACCTGTCGTTGCTGGTCGTGGCAATCATTCTGCTATCGCTGGTGCCAATGATCCTTGGCGTGGTTCGCGGCCGTTTCGGCGGCAGCAAAGCCGAATCGCACTAAGCAATGTGGTCGCTGAGCGCCTGGCGTCGCCGGCGCATCCTGGCGAAACACCCGATTGCCGACGACATGTGGCAACGGGTGCGCCATCACCTGAGCTTTCTCGACGGCATCACTGCCGCGCAAGACCAGTGGCTGCGCGAAGCCTGCGTGCTGTTCCTCGAAGAAAAACACCTCAGCGCCCTGCCCGGCGTCGAGCTGCACCAGGAGCAACGCCTGTTGCTTGCAGCCCAGGCGCAATTGCCGCTGCTCAATCTCGGTGATTTGAACTGGTATCAGGGTTTCCACGAAATCGTCCTCTATCCCGATGACTTCCTCAGCCCGCAGCGCCACCGCGATGCCAGCGGTGTCGAGCACGAGTGGGACGGCGAACACAGCGGCGAGGCCTGGCAACAGGGCCCGATCATTCTCGCCTGGCCCGGCGTCATGGCCAGTGGTGGTTGGGAAGGCTACAACCTGGTGATCCACGAACTGGCGCACAAACTCGACATGCTCAACGGCGACGCCAACGGCCTGCCGCCGCTGCATGCCGACATGCGCGTGAGCGACTGGGCCGAGGTCATGCAACAGGCCTACGACGACCTCAACCGCCAGCTCGATCGCAACCCCGACGCCGAAACCGCCATTGATCCCTACGCTGCCGAGAACCCGGCGGAATTCTTTGCGGTCACCAGCGAGTATTTCTTCAGCGCCCCGGATCTGCTGCACGAGGCTTATCCACAGGTCTATGCGCAGTTGCAGCTTTTCTACCGCCAGGACCCGTTGAGCCGATTGCGGCAACTTCAGGCCACAGACCCGGTCTATCAGGCGCACGACTAAGCTCTGCACGACTTTCGGTACATGGCGTCGACGGCAGAATATGCCTATAATCGCCGCCACTTTTTGGTCAATCCGGCCAAGTGTTTTTGGTCAACTACGGGGGCAACGCCCAATGAGCTACAGCAAGATTCCGGCTGGCAAAGACCTGCCGAACGACATCTACGTCGCGATCGAGATCCCGGCCAACCACGCGCCGATCAAATACGAAATCGACAAAGACAGCGATTGCCTGTTCGTTGACCGTTTCATGGCCACCCCAATGTTCTACCCGGCCAACTACGGTTACATCCCGAACACCCTGGCTGACGACGGTGATCCCCTCGACGTGCTGGTTGTGACCCCTTACCCGGTCGCGCCAGGCTCGGTGATCCGCGCACGTCCGGTCGGTATCCTGAACATGACCGACGACGGCGGCGGCGATGCCAAAGTCATCGCAGTGCCACACGACAAGCTGTCCCAGCTGTACGTCGATGTGAAGGAATACACTGACCTGCCACCACTGCTGATCCAGCAGATCGAGCACTTCTTCGCGAACTACAAAGATCTCGAAAAGGGCAAATGGGTCAAGATCGAAGGCTGGGCCGGTGCAGACGCCGCCCGCGAAGCGATCACCAAGTCGGTTGCCGCCTACAAAGGCTAAGCACCTGCGCTACGCGTGATGCTTGAAGAAAACCCCGGTTGATCCGGGGTTTTTTGTGCGCGAGAACATGCACGTTAAACGGCTCGTTTAAAATCTGAACGACGCAGTTTTAACCTGTTTAATTTCCTACAAGAATGCCTTACATCCCGTCGCAAAATTCACCCCGCTTTTGAACGCCAGGTTTATTCAAACCGCTCTGGCACGGCCGTAGACTCTGTGTTTATGAGAAAGAACACTAGCGGTCCAAGATTCAAGGCACTCCTGGAAGCAGCGAACATCACCACCACGGGTTTCGCAAAGTTCTGGGGCACGGAAGCCCAAAATGTCCACAACTGGTACACCCGGGGCGTCCCGGCGTATCGCATGGAAGAAGTCTCACGCCTGCTGTCCGTCAACAGCGAATGGCTGAAAACCGGTGAAGGCAGCAAAGAGTCGCCAAGCCTCAATGCACCCGCCAGCAACGGCGACACCTTCGACGCCCACGCCATCTGCGGCGTCTACACCGTAATCGACCCCAACGACATCGACCTGGTGTTCTTCAAGGAAACCCCGCTTAGCAACGGCTCCGGCAAAACCCATGTCATTCAGGACCCGGATCAATCCATCCGCCTGCTCCGCGCCCAGCTCGATCAATTGGAAGTCAGACACTCAGACGCCATCTGCGCGCAAATGATCGGCAACAGCATGGCCGAGCGCATCGAAGACGGCTCCATTGTCGCCATCGACCGCGGCCTGACTCAGGTCGTCGACGGCGAAATCTACGCCATCGAACACGACGGCATGCTGCGCATCAAATACCTGCACCGCATGCCCGGCAACGGCTTGCGACTGCGCAGCCACAACAGCGCCGAATACCCGGACGAAGTGTTCCGCCCAGCGCAGATCGAGGAGCAAAGGATTCATATATTGGGCTGGGTGTTCTGGTGGTCGACGGTGAGCAAGCGCCGGCCGGTGGTGCCGTTTCTTTGACCTGATGCGTTTTTTTCGAATCTGCACTGAACCCTGTGGGAGCGAGCCTGCTCGCGAAGAGGCCCGGACAAACGGTACAAATTCCGGATTTGTGGCGCAGAAGTCGCTCTAACCCGCACTTCAGGCTGGGAATCCCAAGCAAAACTCAGTATCCTGCGCCCCACATTTGCGCATCGACCCGCCCCGCGGCTCAGAGAGCGCCCGACGCGGCAGACCAACGTCTGACCAAGTCCCACAGCCGGACGCAGATCCGGATGTACGTTTTGAAGGCTGGCAAGGCTTACCAAAAATAGGCCAAGCCAGTCCCCGAGAAGCCGGCCACAAGCCGGCTTTTTAATGCCTGCAAAAAAACACGTTTACCTTGGCGAGCTTGACTCAACACTTGCCAACCCTAACCCCCTCAGTGCTAAATCCTGCCCAACACCCAACCCCTCTGTTTTTACCCGCATCCCCGACCCCGGCCGGATTCCGGTATTGAGCCTCACGGGAATCCATGGAATGGCCCTGCATATCCCGACCCTGCTGGTCGTTTCCGTCTTCGTCTTCTTTTTGATGGGGCTGTTGACGCTGCACGCCTGGTATCGCGAAACCCGCGAACCGCCGCTGGCCTACCTCGGCAGCATGATGCTGTTGGGCGCGCTGGGCGTGGTGCTGGTGAGTTGGCGGGATCGCGGGGTGGATTTCGTTCCGATCATCTTCGGCAACATTGTTCTGTTGCTCAGCGCCGCGATGAACTGGACGGCCATGCGCACGTTGACGGGTCGCCAACCTTACCTGCCAGGCATTTTGGCGGGTTCTGTGGTCTGGCTGCTGTTGTGCCTGATACCCGCCTTTTACGACTCGATGGCGAATCGAGTACTGATCTACTCTCTCCTGGCATTCGGGTATGGCGTGCTGACGAGATTGGAACTCTGGCGCAACCGTCACAGCCTGGACGTCGCGTTCATGCCGGCGTTGGTGCTGACCGTTTTGCACACCATTTTCTACGCGGTGCGCAGCGCGACCGATGACGGGCTGCCGGTGACCAAGGCGTTGCTGGGCAGTGGCGAAGGCGTGCCGTTTTTTTCATTCATGCTCTTCGAGTCGATGTTGTATGTCATCGGCATTGCCTACATCACCTTGGCGATGGTCAAGGAACGCGCCGAACTCAAGCTCAAGGCCGCGGCGCTCAGCGATCCGTTGACCGGCATCGGCAATCGTCGCGCGTTCATGCAGCACGGCAGTCACTTGCTGGACGGCTGTCAGCAGCGGGCCGAACCGGCGGCGTTGCTCCTTTGCGATCTGGATCACTTCAAGCGTTTGAACGACACCTACGGCCATCCTGTCGGCGATCAAGCGTTGATCGCGTTCAGCGAAGTCCTGATGGAAAGCGTGCGCCAAGAGGATTTATTCGGGCGCATCGGTGGCGAGGAGTTTGCCTGTCTGCTCTGCGCATGCGATGAGCCGACTGCTCTGGAGACTGCCGAGCGAATCCGTCACTCCTTCGCCGGACTCTCCATTCTGGAACCGGGGCTGCTCAGCGTCAGTATCGGCGTGGTCACCACCCGTGAATCGGGTTACGACCTGTCGCGTCTGCTTTCGGAGGCGGATCAGGCGCTGTACGGCGCCAAGCATCAGGGCCGCAACCGGGTTCAAACGTTGCGCTCGTTGTATCTGGGTCTGGCGTAAAAACCCTTTTGAAGTAGCCGTCCGACGCAGTTGGCCGGGCTGTAAATCCGAGAAACGCTCCACAAGGAAGTTAGACATTGAATCTCCGCAGGCTGAACTCACAGCTGAAATCCGTTGCCGCAACCACCCTGTGCCTCTGCTTGACCGGGTGTGTCGGAGTAGGCATCTCCCTGCCAGAAAAAGTCACACTGAAAACCGACGCCTACCGAGCGCAAAGTTACCGCTCAATCACCCCACAAATCACCCGAACAGCAACATCGACGCCCACCCGCGAATGGTGCGGAATCACTGTCTGGGCGCTGGTGATTCCGGTGCCGTTGAAGCTGCCGGTTTGCCACTCGTACTCCGAGCAATCCTTCGGCAGTGACGAGTTCGGGAGGGAGACCGTTCTGCTCAACACCCGACAATCAGTGCCATCCCCGCTCTACGCCTGTGGCCCACTCATGGTGCTGGGGCCGATCGTTCACGGTTACGAAGGGAATGCGCTGTGCGGTGTTTTTCCTGACTGATCCGTTGATTCACGGATAACTGAACGACTTCACCAACGTCAACTCCCCCACCGCCCGCATCGGCACCACAAACGTCTCCATCTTCTCGCTCGGCGTGCCTTCTTCAGTAATCACCGTCACTTGCGCCGTGGTCAGCGGCTGCACCGGTTCATCTCCACCCTCGTCATCCCCGCGATAGCCACCGCCGTAGTAATTCACATACACCAGATACTGGCCCTTGATCGGTGCCGGCATGGCGAAGATTTCCGGGCCGTAGCCGGTGGTGACGTCGACGTCGAGCGCGGCGCCGTTAGGTGCGGTGCGGTTGCCGTACCAGATGTGCGCGCCGTCAGGGGTGACGAGGTGCAGGTCGAGGTCGGTGCCATCGCTGTCCCACGCCAGCAGTACGCGCAGTTTTGCCGGGGTGGCGCCGCCGCTGGTGTTGAGAAATTGCGTGCGATGACGTTGCTGGCCGTCGGGACTGCGCACTTCGACGCTGTTGCTGCCGTTGGGGAAGGAGAACGGGCGGTCAAAGCGGCCGCTGTCGTCGATTTTCAGCGGCATGCTCACGCCGTTGACGATCAGGCGACCGGGTTCGTTGTCCTTCCGCGCAGCTTTGATCTCGCCGCTGATGCGTGCGGTGTTGGCTTGGCCCACCGGGGTATTGACCGACGAGGCCGGGTAGTTGACGGTCTGGCGGAAGCTTTCGCCCTCGCCTTCGGGCGCACCGCTGCGCCAGCCGCCGACCGGGGTGTCGAGTTTGACGCTGTCGGCGGCGATGGCCGGCGATAGCGCGGTCAATGTGCAGAGCAGCAGCAAGACCTGTGGATAACGGAGTGTCATGGTCTATTCCAGCAAAAGGTGACGGGCGAGCCCTTCGATGTAGGTTTCATCCTGGCCGTTGGGATGTGCTTCAAAGGCCAGATGCAGATATTCGTGGGTCAGGTCGAGGCGATCCTGCAGGGTCAGTACGCCACGCACGTAAATACGTTGGCGTTCGCGATCAACGAAGGGCCGGCCGAAGGCGAGTTTGCACACGGCGAAGGTGCTGACTTCGTTGTAGCCGGTTTCGCTTTCCAGTGTCGGACGCCAGCCGCGACGTTGTTTTTGCAGCCAGTCTTGCGCGGCGGGCAGCGCTTCGCAGGAAGCAACCGGGTTGTCCCAACGGCTGAGGCTGGCACGCGGATAGGCGTGCAGCAGAATGGCGTCGTAACGCTGTCCGGCATTGGCTTGCTCGACAGCTTGTTGCCAGGCGAGTTTGTCCGGGCCGGGCTGGTCGGAGTGATAGGTGACCGTACTGCCGGCCAAAACCAGGTCCGCCGTCCATGCGGCGATGTTGCGGGATTCGGCCGAGGCCGGGCGCGGTGCGACGCGTTGGCGGTTGCTGCTGTCATCGATACTCAGGCAATCGCCGTTACGTGTAGCGTTTTGCAGCAGGTACGTGCGGATCGCTACGGCCAACGCCTTGGCGGCTTCGGCGGGTTCAGGTTTGGCTTCACGTTCCAGCACGCGGGCGACGTATTCTTCGCGATCAAGCCTTGCGACGAGTTTGTCGTTGAGCAGAAACAGTTCGCCGTCGCTGTGGATATCCAGCGCGTTGCCGTTGGCGAATTCGACGCGATAGTCGCCCTGCAACGGGCCGGATGTCGCGCGGCGATCACCCGCTAAGACCTTCGAAACTGGGTACTTCGAAAACAGGCTGACTTCGACACAACGCCCCGCCTCCGCGGGCCAGGCTGCCGGCAACACGGTCGCCAATGCCTGGCCGTAATGGCGCAAGACCATCTGACTGGTGCCACGCCCGCCAGCCCAGAGCGGCGAGCCGTCCGCCGTCCAACCGGCGAAACCACCCTGCCGCGATTGCGGGTCCTGATCGCCGAGCCAGCTCCAGGTCTTCACCCGCAGGCGCCCGCCCAGTTCACCGACGACATTGCCGTCCGCCGCATTCAGCACCACATCGAGCAACACCCGCCGCGCCTGATCCTGTGCCGGCAACGAGGCCAGGACCTTCAGCAGTTCAACCAAGGAAACCCGTTGAGCCGGTTGCACCGACGGCAAATCCAGCAACCACGACGGCGCCTGCCGCGCCTGCCAATAGGTCCGCCAATCCGTCGCCGTAATGCCCAATCGTGCAGGCTCGAAATACAACCCGCAGGATTTCACCAGCGCCTGATCACGCTCGATCCTGCCGCCCGCCGAGCAGCAATAAACCTCTTCCTTCGACTGTCCGCGACATTCATATGCCGGCTCCCGTGCGCCGGTGTCCACCAGCCACGCGTAGACAAACAGCTTCCACAGGCTGCCCAGCGGCGTATCCAGCGATGACGGCAACGGTTCACGAGCGATCAGTTGCGTCTGACTCAGCGACAACAACTCGCCCTTATAGGCCACGCGCAACGGTTCATCCTGCGCCGTCGCCAGCGCAGGGATCACACACATCAGCAGCCACAGCAGCGGCCGGCTCATGTCAGTTGACCGTGACCTGACCGAGGGCGGCTTTCGCTTCCTGGGCCTGATGTTGCGGCGCGTAAACCTGCTTGAAACGCACCGGCGGCAGATTGAACTGGCCCTTCTGCGAGAAGCGCACCAGATGGCGCAGGCGCAACTCGCCGCTCAACGCATCGACCGGCACCGCGTAAGCCAGTTGTCCCGGTTCGAAACGCGCCTTCTCCAGCGCAGTCGGCTCGGTGCCGTCCTTGCCCTGCAACTTGATGCCCCACGTGGTGCGCTCGACATCGGCGCCCGGTGGCAGCGGCACTTCGAGCATGCCGTAGCGCAGCGGTTTCGGCGCTTTACTGGTGAGGATCACTTCGTCCAGATACAGGCTGTCGCTGGACAGCGGCTTGGTGCCGACCGGCTCCAGTTTGAAGGTGAACGCCTCATCGCCCGGCAC
Organism: Pseudomonas sp. MYb2; assembly: GCF_002979955.1. Taxonomy (NCBI): domain Bacteria; kingdom Pseudomonadati; phylum Pseudomonadota; class Gammaproteobacteria; order Pseudomonadales; family Pseudomonadaceae; genus Pseudomonas; species Pseudomonas sp. MYb2. Next base: position 93,906 of record NZ_PCQC01000021.1, on the reverse strand, counting down.
CAGTCGCGACAGGCGACGGGTGATGGTCACGGCCATTGGATCGAGCGCTGGTTGCTGGGTCTGGAAGCTCAGCGCCGCGCGCAGCGGACGCTCTTGCGTGCCGGACACCGTCAATACGCTCGGGACCGGTGTCGCGCCCTGCCACGTCCAGTACATCTCACCGGTTGCACCGTAGTTTTTCTTCCAGCCTTCACCCGGCGTCAATGCGATGGTCGGCGAAGCCTGGGCGATGCTGCGCTGCAACCAGGTCAGCGACAGTGCACGTTCGAGGGTGGATTGCTGTGGCAGCAGACGTTGCAAAAGCGCTTGCGCATGTGCCTGATCGAACGCTTGCAGCGACAGGTTCAGCGCTTCGGCAAACGGCTGCGAGCTGACGGACAGACGCTGTTGCGCAGCAGCCAGCTGATGATTGAATGCATCTGGCAAGGCCACTTTCGACTGCGAGGCCAGCGCTGCGGTCAACACTCGCGCCGCTGCCAGACCGAGCGCCGAGTCCGGATCGCTCATCACCAGACTGTCTTCGCCATCGTCGAGCATGGTTTGCGCATTGCCTTCACCGACCTTGGCCAGATCGTCCATCAAACCGCTGAGCAGTGTGTTCACCGGCAAATGCATCTGCTTGGCGAACGACAGAATCAGCGCCCGCTGCAGCAACGGCGTGTTCGGCGCCTGCTTGGCATACACCTCCAGCACGCGCTGCCAGTGCTCCGGCGGCAAGGTCAGTTCCAGCACCTGGCTGGCGTTCCAGTCGGCGTAATAGGCGTAAGCGGTGAGGAACGCATCCGGCTCACCGTCGTAACCCCACCAGGTGAAGCTCGCCGACGGCCCGGCCATTTGCACCAGACGCAGACGGCTGTTCTGCATGGTCAGCCGCAAGCGATCACGGATCTGCGGATTCGACGCCAGTGATGGATAGGCGATGCTCAACGGCAGCAAACGGCTGGCGGTTTGCTCGACGCCACCGTACGGATAACTCAGCAGATCATCGAGTGCCGAACGGAACAGCGCTTGCGGACTGTCATCCAGACGCAGGCGAATATCCGTGGCGTCGGGCGGCAGACTCAACGGCGTATCACCACTGGCGACATCGAGGCTTTGCGTCTGCGTCACTTGCCAGCCGTCACCGGTCGCACTCAGGCGCACGGCGAGGGAGTCGGCAGTTTTGCCATCCTGCACCAGTTCAGCCGTCCAATCACCGGAAGCCAAGGCGAATGCTGGCAGCGGCAGGTAATTGATGCCGTTGTTGAGGGTCACCGGGACACGTTGTTCAGCGCCAGCGTAGTGGGTCACGAGTTCAGCCTTGACCGGTTTCTCGGCCTGACTGAACGCGAACACACCGAGTTGCGGCTGATCGCCCTTACGGAATTTGCTCGGCCCGCTCCACTTCAGGTACAGCGGTTTTTCCGAACGCACGAACTGCTTCTTCTGCCCGACCTGCCCATCATCGGCGATCGCGCGGGCGGTGATGCGCCAGCGGGTCAGCGAGTCCGGCATCTTGAAGGTGAAGCGGGTTTTGCCGTCGGCTCCGGTCAACAACTCTGGCTGCCACGCCGCAGTATCGACGTCTTCACGACGCGGTCGCTCCAGTACTTTCACCCCGCGCTCGCTGCGGTTGGCTTTGCCCGGTGCGCCTGGGCTGCCCGGCAACGCGACGTCGTAGCTGATGAACGACAGACTGGCGCTGGTGCGCACGTTGTTGCGGCGCGGGTGATAGAAGAACTGGTCGATGGTCGGCGCGACTTCCGGTTGCAGCGCATAAACCATTTCGTCGACGACGCTGACGGTCAGATGCGCCGGCACTGCTTTGCCGGCGAACTGCGTGGTCAGGTCAACCGTGACGGTATCGCCCGGCAGATACACCGCTTTGTCGGTGCTGATCGCCACGTCGATTTGCGGCGCGATCACTTTGATCCCGGCGTTCTGGAAGCTGTACTGACCGCCCTTGGTGTAGAGCACGGAGAAGGTCAGATTTGGCGCGAAGTTATCCTTCACCGGGATGCGTGCGCGGTATTGGGTGTCGCTGAGTTTTTCTAGCTTCAACCAGTCGCCGCCCTTGGCCAGCAGCGCCGTGGCTTCGACCTTGTCACGTTCCAGCGAGAGCAATGCATCACTGACCGGTTCCGGGAAAGTGATCAGTGCCAGCGCTTCATCGCCGGCCTTGTACTCAGGTTTATCGAGGACGATTTCCACGGTGCCCGGTACTGCCTTGACGCCATCGCCGGTGACCGAATGCCCGGTTGCCCCGAGGACGCGGCCGTGTTGATCTTTCAAGGTCAGGTTGTAGGTGCCCGGACGCTCGAAAGCGAGGCTGAAGCCTTTATCCGTCGCCGCCAGTTTGCCTTCACCGGTGCTCTGGTCTTCCAGGCGCACCCAGCCATAGGTGCTCGGCGTCACCGCTTTGCTTTGCTCGGTGCCGCCTTCGTTGGCGTAGCTGAACGCAACCTTGTCGCCGACCGCGCTGAAGCGTTGCGGTGCATTCAGACGGAAGCTTGCGGCGCCACGGTCGATGAGGATTTCCTTGGTGGTCTTGACCCGATAGGCCGCGCCATCGCTGGCGAACACGGTGAGCATGTAGCGGCTCGGCTTGTCGGCGGCCGGCAGATCAAGGGCCGCGCTGCCTTTGCTGTCGGTAGTCAGTTCGGTGCTGGTCAACTCCACCGGGAATTGCCCGAGGTATTGCAGCTCGTTGTCGACCATCGACAGTTGCTGGGCGCGCAGGCTCAGGCTCAGTTTGGCGTTGGCCACCGGTTTGCCGTCGGGGTATAGCAACACCAGACTGCCTTTGACCGGCTCGCCGGTGCGGTAATCCTGCTTGGCCAGGTTCAGCGAAATCTCGAAGTGCGGCTTGATGTACTCGGCGACACGGAAGGCGCTGCTGTAAGCCTGATCCTTGTAGTTGAAGCGGATCTCGTAACCGCCCGCTACCGCGTTGTCCGGCAACTGGAAACGGCCCTGAGTGCCAGCCTTCGAATCGAGTTTCAGGTCAAGGTGTTGCAGCTCGGTGCCGGTGGCATCGAGCACGCTGACCGTGACATCTGCCGCACCTGGCAGCACCGAATCCCGCGCATTCTTGAATTCGCGACCAACGATTTTCAGCGACACCCAATCGCCCGGGCGATACAGCGGCCGATCGGTGAAGGCATAAAGTTTGGTGTCGTAGATTTCGCTGTCGTAATAGAAGTTTTCCGAGACGAATACGCCGCCCTCTTCGTCCTCGCCGATGACGAACGAACGCTCCGGGCTGACGTGTTTCAGGCGCAGCAAGCCATCAGCATCGGTGGCACCGCTGCTCATCACGCCGAGGCCATCCGTCCACAGCACATTGACCTTCGGCACCGAGCTGCCTTCGTGTTTGCGCGCAGCCCAGACCAACAGTTCATCACCGGCAATCTTGCTCACTGCGACAGTGTTGGAGACGAACACCATGGTGGTCGCACGGTACTTGCCGACCAGCGCTTCGACCAGATACAGACCCGGTTTCAGATTACCCAAGGGGATATAAACGTTACCCGGCGCGACGCTGACGAAATCGCTGGAAGAGCCCGCGAGATTGACCCCGGCTGGCGGCTGAATCGGCTTGGCCTGCCACAACGGATAACGGAACTGGCTAACCACCGGCAGACCTGGAATCAACGCAAACTGCGGCTGCGCGTCGTACGGTGTCGGCGCGGCGATGGCGTTGCCCATTTTCAGTTCCGGCACTTCTTCGGTGACCTGTTTGCGCGACTCATAGGAGAACGCGCGTTGCATCACCCGACGGGATTTGCGGTACCAGTTGTCCCACAGGTATGCGAGGGTGTTGGACAGGCCCTCGCCCTTGAACTGGCCGTCGCTGACCACGCGATGCAGGTTCTTCTGGCGCTTGAGGAAATCCAGCGGCTTGTCGATGCGGTACACACGAATGTCGGCGCCGCCGTACGGTTCCATGCGGAAACGGCGATAGTCTCGGCCCGGCGCTTCGAGGCGCACCATCGCCTGTTCATCGGCAGCGAAACTGCTGTCGGCCAAGAGGAAAAAGCTCTCACCCGAGACCGGCATGTAGTTGCTCGGCTCGACCGAATCTTCGGCATTGGCATTGGCCAGTGGCAGCAACAGCGCCAACAGCAAAGGAATTCGCGAGCAGATACGCAACATGCGGGCACCGGTCATTGGGAGAGAAAGTTCAGTCGATAGACGCCGATGAAGTTGGGGTTGGCTGCGTCGGGTATCCATCGGGTGTCCTTCCATGTCATGAGTTGCTGCAGGCTTGCCGAACGCATGCCGTTGTCAGTCGGGGTGGTGCTGCCGGTGTGATAGGCGATGTAGCGGCCCATCCAGATCATCAGGTGCTGGTCGTCACCCTGATCGAAAAACATCAAGTCCCCGGGCCGCGCCTGCGACACGTCGCGGCTGACCAAGTGGCTGTTGAACTGAATCAGTTTGATCGCGTTGACGTACGGCCCGACCTTGCCGCCGCCCTGCTGCCATTGCTGGGCGAGCTTGCGCTGATCATCGCTGAGCGACAGCTCTGGCGGCAGATAGCGATTGGACAGGCCATTGCTGCGCAGCCATTTGTCGTCATGGACTTTCAGCGCTTCGTTGGCGGCAAAACGCACCAGCCCGGCACAGTCCTGCTGATACCAGCGCGGGCTCGGGCCTTGGCTCAGTTGCTCTTGGGCGATACGCACGAACCAGGCGCGAAACACCTGGGATTGCGCCGGATCCAGTGCAGGTGCTTCAACGGCTCGGGCGCCCGCGCTGAGTAACAGCGCGAGCAGGCCGAGGCTGCGGATCAGTGCCGTCACAGCGCTTTCCATTCCAGCGGCAACCATTGCCAGTGACCGTCAGGCTCGCTGCCTTTAGGCAAGGTCAGGGCATATTTGCCGTAGCCGCCAAGGGTGCGCAGTTTCGGGATCAGGTAAGTTTGCGCGGCGTTATAGAACACCGGTTCCATGTCCTGCGGCAGGCTGTCGAGGGTTTCCTGCTGCATCAGTTGCGCCATCGAATCCGGGCCGAAGTAGATCGGCATCAGCACATCTTTGGGCAGCACGTCGGCCATTGGCGGAAAGCGTTTGTCGAGGGTGCCGAGGGCCTTGTCGACCAGTTTGTCATCAAGGGAAAACAGCAGCGTCGAACCGTGGCGAGCGAGGCTGACTTTCATGAAAGCCTTGCCGGAAATCGCGTCCGGGTTCTCGGCAGTCTTCGCCGCATACGGACCGAAATTGGAGCTGACCTGACGCTGCCAGACGTGGTTCTGGCCTTCTTGCTTCTCGACCACCGGGAACACGTTTTCGTCGACATTGGCCTCGAACGCACCAACCATCGAACCGAACAGCTTGCCGAGATCGCCATCAAGTTTGCTGCTGTCCTCGTCTTTCAGACTGGCCACCAGCAACGGCGTGTACAAACGCGAATCGGCGTACCAGCACAGGCCCGCCGCGCCGGCCACGTGTTCGGTGAGGGTTTGCGCCACAGCTTCTTCAGCGCCGAGCTTCACCAGCAATGGTTTTTGCGGTTCGGCCGCGACCGGCAAGGTCACGCAGGCACTGGCACCGAGCGGCATCGCCTGCCAGACCGGTTTGAAATCGAAGTCCGGCTGGTTTTCCAGTTCGTCCATGGCCAGGTAGCTGTGCCAGCCCTTGTCGTCCATGTCGAAACGCAGCCCGGCGAAGTTCGGGATGAAACGCTGATAGCCCATCGCGAGAACGCTGGAGTTGACCGACAGGCGCTGCTTGGTTTCCGGGGTTTTAGCCGGCAGACCGAACGCCTCAGGGAACAGTTTTTCGCCGTTGAGCAACGCCGCCAGCGCTTGTGGCGAGACGTGGCCCGACTCTTCGGAGACGCCGCTTTCCGGGTCGTAATACTTGGCCGGATTGGACAGCACCACCAGTTTGTCGCCGCGAGAGGCGAACAACAGGGCTTTGCTGGCGTTATAGGTCAGTTGGTACAGCGGCACAGTGTCGCCGCCGACCTTGAGCTCGCCCATCTGACTGAGCTGCGTGTCATCCAGCGCAACCTTTGCCAATGGCTCAAGCAGTTTCGCCAGACCGCCACGGTCCATCACCAGCAGGAAATCCTTCAAGCGACCATCCGCGCCACGCCACAACGCGACGTCGGCCGGCTGATCGAAAAGCTCTTCGATCAGGCTGTCCTGCAGTTTCAGGTCATGCTCGTAGATGATCCGGCGCAGGCTGCCGATCAGCCCGAGGCGGTCGGCGTGGGTTTCGTAATAGAAGACGAAATCTTCGGTGAGCGTGGCTTTGAGAAACGGCACGGTCAGCAAGTCCTTGGGCAACTGGCTTAGCGAGCGGGTTTCCAGCAATGCGTCCGGGCGGCTCAGGCCAAGCTTGTCACTGGCCAATTCCGCCGGCGGTGCCTTGGGCTTGAGCAGCAGCCAGCCAAAACCACCCGCCACCCCGGCCACCAGGCACAACCCGGCCAGCAACAGCGGCCAGCGTCGCGAAGGTTTGGCCGCCGGCGTGTCGGCAGCCGAAGTAACAGTGTTATCGCTCATCTTCTCGCTCATTTCCCAAAGCTCAGGATTTCATCCGTGGTGGAATGCTTAATAGTTGAAAGTCTTGACCAGCAGCAGATCACCGATCGCCCGCAGGGGCACGATGAACGTTTCGCGTTTTTCGTCGACGCTGTTTTCGTTGAGCACCAGCGTGATTTGCGAGGTGATCACTTCGTTCTGGTTGCTGGTCTCCTCGAAGTTATAGCCGCCGTTGCCGAAGTTGCCCCAATAGTTGACGTAAACCAGATAGGTGCCATGCAACGGCGCGGTCATGGTGAACATTTCCGGGCCCGGGCCATCGACGCCATCCGGGTCGAGGCCGCCGCCATTGTTCAACGCCGGACGCGCCCAGAACGCATGCTGACCGTCGGGGGTGACAATGTGCAGATCGAGCTCGGCTTTCGGATCGTCCCAGCCCAGGACAAGACGAATACGTGCCGGCGTGCGCAAGTTATTTGCTTCATAAAATTGCACGCGCTTGAGCGACTGGCCCTCGGCGCTGATCACTTCAACACTGTTGGAGCCGGCACCGAACGCGTACGGCCGGGCGAAACGCCCTTGGTCGTCGGTGTACAGATTCAGTGGATTGCCATTCACAGCGAGACTGTGCGGCGGGCGCATGTGGCCGATTGCTTTGAGCTGGCCCTGGATCATCGTGCGATTGCGCTGGACGCCGCGATCGATCGGCGGCGTCGGGTAGGCGACTTGCGGGTTTTCCGTGCGATCGAGCAGGCCGTGATAGCGCCAGCCACCCACCGGCTCCGACAGCTCGGCCGTCGGCGCCGCCAGCAGCGCGGGCGCGCAGGACAACCCGATCAACAGCCAAAGAAATGAACGCATGTAAGCCTCCTGCCATGCCTGAACGAAACCTTGCACCCGATCCTCGGTACTTCACAGCGGTGAAACTGCGTTTCGTCTGAAAGACCCGTGACTATGGGGTCGTAGAAGGCGCGAAGATTAGCGATTCGGCGGTTTTTTAACAATCGGATACATGTGCTTTTACTGTAGGAATCACGCCAATCCGGTGGACGGTGAGCCGAATAGCCGTCATATTCGGCTCACAAAATGAGCCGAATAGCTTTTCTATTCGGCTCACGGACTCAAGGCAGGCAACGAATGGCAACTCACTGGATCTGGCAGCAGCCCGATTGGCCCGACTTCAACTGGCAGGCAGAACGCCTGACACCGTTGTTGCGTGAGTGTGTGCAGGCGCAAGGTCAGTTGATGGGTATGGCCGGTTCGGTAGGTGACTCTTTGGGGGCTCAGACCGAACTGGACGCCCTTTTGCAGAATATCGTGACGTCTTCGGCCATCGAAGGTGAGCAACTGAATGTCGGCTCCGTGCGGTCATCCTTGGCGCGACGTTTGGGCCTGGAGTTGATCGACGGCGATAACGTCAGCCAACGCAGTGAAGGTCTGGCGCAGCTAATGCTGGATGCCACCCGTCGACTCGCCGATCCGTTGACCCTGGAACGCCTGCTGGAATGGCACCAGTGGCTGTTTCCTGATCAAGAGGCTGACCTTACTGCACGCCGCATGCATGTGGGTGCACTACGCGGTGACGAGCCTATGCAGGTGGTATCGGGTCGCATTGATCGCCCGACCGTTCATTTCGAAGCCCCACCACGCCAAGGTCTTGAACAGCAGCTCAATCAATTTCTCCAATGGTTCGAGGCCTGCCGGTATCAGACAGCACTCGACCCGATGCTTCGCGCGGGCATCGCCCATTTCTGGTTTGTTACCTTGCATCCGTTCGACGATGGCAACGGTCGCCTGACCCGCACCATCACTGATCTGGCGCTGGCACAGGGCGAAGCGCAAGCCATCCGTTTCTACGCCATGTCGGCGAGCATTCTGGATGATCGTTCCGGCTACTATCGGATTCTGGAGTCGAGCCAGAAAGCCACACTGGATATCACTGAATGGCTCACATGGTTCCTGCAAACGTTGCTAAGCAGTTTGCAACAAGCCATCACTCGAATTGAAAGCGTGCTGGGCAATACGCGTTTCTGGCAAGCACACCGTGAGTCCGAACTTTCGGCGGAGCAGGTTAAAGTGCTTAACCGCCTGCTCGACGGCGGCGAGCGGGGCTTTGAGCACGGTATCAGCGCCGGTCAATATCAAGCGGTGGCGAAAGTGTCGAAGGCCACGGCGACCCGACATCTTGTGGAGTTGCTGGAGAAAGGTTGCCTGCAACGCTTGCCGGGGGGCGGTCGTAGTACGCGCTACCAGATCAACTATCCCGACAGAGCCAAACATTAATCTCACTCACCACAGTGCTATTTCTGTCCTTGGGAGGCGGCCCGCTCATTTGCCCATAAACCCCCTATCTGCTAGTGTCGCGCCGGTTTAACGTCAACCGGAAATCGCCGCCATGGCCCGCAAAAAAGCTGCACTGGATTTCGAACAGTCCCTCGCCGACCTGCAAACACTGGTCGAGCGTCTGGAGAACGGTGAATTGTCGCTGGAAGACTCGCTGACCGCTTTCGAGCAGGGCATCGGTCTGACCCGTGATTGCCAGGCAGCGCTGGCGCAAGCCGAGCAGAAGGTGCAAGTGCTGCTGGAGCGCGATGGCGAACTCGCCGAGGAACCCTTCGACGCGGAACAGCCAGAATGATTGCGGCGTACACGGCGACCAGCCAGACCCGGGTTAACGCAGCGCTGGAAACCCTGTTCAATGCGCCGTTGCCGGAGCTGGCGCGGCTTTACGAAGCCATGCGCTACAGCGTGATGAACGGCGGCAAACGCGTGCGCCCGCTGCTGGCCTACGCCGCGTGCGAAGCGCTCGGTGGCAAGGCTGAGCAAGCCAACGGCGCGGCTTGCGCGGTCGAGCTGATCCACGCTTATTCGCTGGTTCACGATGATTTGCCGGCGATGGACGACGACGATCTGCGTCGCGGCCAGCCCACCACGCACAAGAAATTCGACGAAGCCTGCGCGATTCTCGCCGGTGACGGTTTGCAGAGCCTGGCCTTCAGCGCCCTGCTCGACCCGCGCTTGAGCGATTGCAGCAGCGACATTCGCTTGCAAATGGTCACCGCGCTGGCTAACGCCGCCGGCCCGGCAGGCATGGTCGGCGGTCAAGCCATCGACCTTGGTTCGGTCGGTTTGAAACTCGATCAGCAAGCCCTCGAACAGATGCACCGGCACAAGACCGGCGCGCTGATCGAAGTCAGCGTCAAACTCGGCGCTCTGGCCAGCGGCCGTGCCGAACAGGATGAACTCAAGGCCCTGCAGTCGTATGCACAGGCCATCGGCCTGGCCTTTCAGGTGCAGGACGACATCCTCGACGTCGAAAGCGATACCGAAACCCTCGGCAAACGCCAGGGCGCCGACATCGCTCGTGACAAACCAACTTACCCGGCCCTGCTCGGCCTCGACGCCGCCAAAGCCTACGCGCTGGAACTGCGTGATCAGGCCCTGCACGCCCTGCGACCGTTTGACGCGGCAGCCGAGCCCTTGCGCGAGCTGGCCCGGTATATCGTCGAGCGCCGCAGCTGACGGCGAATCCGCCAAAAAAAACCAACGCGTGGGCAGGGGGCGATGCATCAGGTAAACTGCCGCATCTTCTATACCTATAACGATTCGCCTGATGCCCACGACGTTTCATGAGATTCCCCGCAAGCGCCCGACCACGCCCCTGCTCGACCGCGCGAACACGCCGGACGGCCTGCGCCGGTTAGGCGAAGCCGAGCTGGAAACCCTGGCCGATGAGTTGCGCCTGGAACTGCTCTACACGGTCGGTCAGACCGGTGGGCATTTCGGTGCCGGCCTGGGCGTGATCGAGCTGACCATCGCGTTGCATTACGTCTTCGACACACCGGACGACCGTCTGCTGTGGGACGTCGGTCATCAGGCCTATCCGCACAAGATCCTCACCGGTCGCCGCGAGCGCATGGGCACCCTGCGCCAGAAGGACGGCATCGCTGCCTTCCCGCGTCGCTCCGAGAGCGAGTACGACACTTTTGGCGTCGGCCACTCCAGCACCTCGATCAGCGCAGCGCTGGGCATGGCCATTGCCGCCCGCCTGCAGGACAGTGATCGCAAGGCGATTGCGGTGATCGGCGACGGTGCGTTGACCGCCGGTATGGCCTTCGAGGCGCTGAACCATGCGCCGGAAGTGAACGCCAACATGCTGGTGATCCTCAACGACAACGACATGTCGATCTCGCGCAATGTCGGCGGTCTGTCGAATTATCTGGCGAAGATCCTTTCCAGCCGCACTTACGCGAGCATGCGTGAAGGTAGCAAGAAAGTCCTGTCGCGCCTGCCCGGCGCCTGGGAAATCGCCCGTCGTACCGAAGAATACGCCAAAGGCATGCTGGTTCCCGGCACCCTGTTCGAAGAGCTGGGCTGGAACTACATCGGCCCGATCGACGGCCACGACCTGCCAACGCTGATCGCCACGCTGCGCAACATGCGCGATCTGAAAGGCCCGCAGTTCCTGCACATCGTCACCAAGAAAGGCAAAGGCTTCGCCCCGGCGGAAGTCGACCCGATCGGTTACCACGCCATCACCAAACTCGAACCACTGGACGCTCCGGCCGCCGCGCCGAAGCAGGCCAGCGGGCCAAAGTATTCAGCAGTGTTTGGCGAGTGGCTGTGCGACATGGCCGCCGCCGATCCACGTCTGGTCGGGATCACCCCGGCGATGAAGGAAGGCTCGGATCTGGTGGCGTTCAGCGAACGCTTCCCGCTGCGCTACTTCGACGTGGCAATTGCCGAGCAACACGCGGTGACATTCGCTGCCGGCATGGCCTGCGAAGGCGCGAAACCGGTGGTGGCGATCTACTCGACGTTCCTCCAGCGCGGATATGACCAGCTCGTCCATGATGTGGCGGTGCAAAACCTCGACGTGCTGTTCGCCATCGACCGTGCCGGTCTGGTCGGCGAAGACGGTCCGACCCACGCTGGCAGTTTCGATCTGTCGTACCTGCGTTGCATCCCGGGCATGGTCATCATGACTCCGAGCGATGAAAACGAGCTGCGCAAGATGCTCACCACCGGCCACCTGTATAACGGCCCGGCGGCAGTGCGTTATCCACGCGGCAGCGGCCCGAATGCCGCCATCGAGAAAGATCTCGAGCCGATCGAAATCGGCAAGGGCATCGTCCGCCGTCAGGGCAGCAAAGTGGCTTTGCTGGTGTTCGGTGTGCAACTGGCCGAGGCGCTGAAAGTCGCCGAGAAGCTGGATGCCACGGTGGTCGACATGCGTTTCGTCAAGCCACTGGATGAAGCGCTGGTACGCGAGATTGCCGGCAGCCACGAGTTGCTGGTGACCATCGAAGAGAACGCAATCATGGGCGGCGCCGGCGGCGCGGTCAGCGAGTTTCTGGCACGGGAGAACATCCTCAAGTCGATGTTGCATCTGGGCTTGCCGGATGTTTACGTCGAGCACGCGAAACCGGCGCAGATGCTGGCCGAATGCGGGCTGGATGAGGCCGGGATCGAAGCGTCGATTCGTGAGCGTCTGACCCTGCTCGACAAGTAAACGCAATACCCCTGTGGGAGCGAGCCTGCTCGCGAAGGCGGACTGTCAGTCAAATCATTGCTGACTGATACACCGCATTCGCGAGCAGGCTCGCTCCCACATTTGTTTTGTGTATATCAACAATGACAACGGACGCCCGATGAACCTCTCGCGCCTCGCCCTGCCCTTCTTTCTGCTGCCATCGGCCAACGCCCTCGCCGACAACTTCGAGCGTGATCAGGCACTGAAACTGCCGGATGTGCTGATCTCCGCCAACCGTCAGATCGAAGCGCGCAACGACAGCAGCGCCGCCAACACGGTATTCACTCGCGAAGACATCGATCGTCTGCAACCGAGCGACGTGCCGGACTTGCTGCGGCGCGTGCCGGGCGTGCAAGTGGCGCAGACCGGCGGGCGCGGCAGTCTGCCGGGGATCTACATTCGCGGCACGCAATCGGCGCAAAGTCTGGTTTTGGTCGATGGCCAGCGCATCGGCAACTCCACCTCGGGCGACAGCAATCTGCAGCACCTGAACATCGCACAGATCGAGCGCGTGGAAGTGCTGCGCGGTTCGCGTTCGGTGATCTATGGCAGCGACGCGATTGGCGGGGTGATTCAGATCTTCACCCGCCGTGGCAGCGAACAGGGTTTGCAGCCGCGGATGCACGTCGGTTTTGGCAGCAACCAGACCTGGGAACGCAGCCTTGGGCTGTCCGGGGGCGACGATAAAACCCGCTTCAATCTTGGTGCGAGCCTGGATGAAACCGCCGGGATCGACCGTACCCATGAGTCGTACCCAAGCGACAGCGATCACGATGCTTACCGCAATAAGTCCGTCAGCCTGAGCCTCAGTCATGCGCTGACCGATGACATCGAAATTGGTGCCAATCTGCTGGATAACCGAGGCAAGAGCGAGTTCGACAACCCCTTCGGCCGCTTCGACACGACCACGTTCGATTCGGTGCAGCAGCAGCCATACAGCGATTTCAACGTCAGCAGCGTCAGCAGTTACGTCGACGCGCGGGTCAACGAAACCTGGAAAACCCGCGTCGAGTTCGGCCACACCGAAAACCGCGAGAAGACCTTCGACAAACTCAGCGACGAGCGCACGGTGTTCAACACCTACCGCGACTCGGTGAACTGGCAGAACGACCTGACTCTGGACGCGCGCAACAGCCTGATCCTCGGCGGCGACTGGTACGAAGATCGAGTCAACAGCAGCACCGCATTCGATGAGGACAGCCGCTGGAACCGGGCGGCATTTATCCAGCATCGTTATCAGGCCGACAGTTTCTCCACTGAACTCGGTCTGCGTCACGACGACAACCAGCAGTTTGGCAGCCAGAACACCTGGAGTGGCACGTTCACCCTGCCACTGAATCCTGACAACGATCTGCTGCTCAGCTACAGCGAAGGCTTCCGCGCACCGACTTTCAACGACCTTTACTACCCGGATTTCAGCAACCCGAATCTGAAGCCGGAAACCTCGAAAAGTTACGAGCTGCAATGGCGTAGCCAGTTGACCGACAGCAGCCGTCTCGAAGCCTCGATTTACCGAACGGATCTGGAAGACGCAATTATCTTCGGCAGCAATTCACGTCCGGAAAATGTCGCTTCAGCTCGAATCAACGGCTTTGAAGCGGCGCTGAAGCAGGAGCTGTTCAACTGGCAGAGCAATCTGGGCGTGGCGATCATCGACCCGCGCGACCGCGATAGCGGACACACCTTGGCCCGGCGTGCGCGGCGCACGTTGAGTTGGGATCTGGATCGACAGTTTGACCAAGTCAGCCTCGGCGCCAGTTGGCAGGCGGTCAGCAGCAGTTATGACGACAAGGACAATACGCAGGCGCTGGGTGGCTATGCGCTGTTCGGCTTGCGCAGCAGTTGGGCGTTGAATCGCGAGATCAAGCTGGATCTGAAGGTCGACAACCTGTTGGACAAGGGTTACAGCCGGGCGAATTACAGCTATGACGGCAGCCAGTACGGTTATCGCGAGGAAGGTCGGGTGTGGATGTTTGGGGTGACCTGGACTCCCGAAATCAACTGAGCCCCCTGTAGGAGCTGCCGAAGGCTGCGATCTTTTGATCTTGATCTTCGGCGTTTCCGACTCAGTCAAACAACAAAGTCAAAAGATCGCAGCCTTCGGCAGCTCCTACAGAATCACCTGTTCGGCGCGATCAATTGGCAGAGCTTGGCGGTGGCGTCGATCATCTGACCGCTGGGGCGTTCAAGGCCTTTATCGGTGACCAACAGTAATTTCCCCTGTTTCACCGCTGCCACTTGCGGCCAGGCCTTCCACGCATTCAACTGCGCCTGATCCCCCGCCAGAATCACCTCCGGATCACGCTGCAACACCGCCTCGATACTCACCTGTGGCGCCGGCAGACTCAGATCGCCGAAAGCATTGCGCGCGCCGCACACCTCAAGCGCATCACTGATGATCTGCCCGCCACCGACGGTGTACAGCGGCTTGTCCCACACCTGATAAAACACCCGCAACGGCACGTCCCGGCGATAGCGCTGGCGCAGCTCTGCGAGTTGTTTGCGCAACTCCGAAGCCCGTTTCACCCCACGCTCCGGTCGCCCCAATTGCGCGGCAATGGCTTCGATCTGCGCGGCGAGTTGTTCAAAGGAATGCGGTTCGGCGACGAAGGTCGGGATGCCCAAGCGCTTGAGCTGATCACGCTGCGCAGGGCCGACACTGCCGGGCCACAGCAACAATAAATCAGGCTTGAGGCTCAGCAGTTGTTCCATGTCGAGTTGGCCATAGCGGCCGACAGAGGGGACGCTGGCAGTTTCAGCCGGACGCTCACCGGCATCCAGCACGCCCACCAGCAAATCCGCCGAATCAAGCTCGACAACGATTTCAGAAAGCGACGGTGCGAGGCTGACCACCCGCAGGCCGGCCAGAACCGGAGCCGAGACGGCCAGCAGCAGAACCGCCAGCCAGAGACGACGCATCAGCCGAGTTGACGCGGGATACGGTAGAGATAAAACAGCACCGCCGTGGACAGTGCCAGCAGCATCAGTGGCACTGCTTCGAGACCGACGAACACCGCCAGTGCGCCGATCCACGCAGGCAAGGCTGCCGCCAGAAAAGCCGCACGACGACGCGCAGCGAGGGCAATCCACGCGGCCGGTTCATCCGGGGTATCGAGGGCTTTCTGCGTGGCGATCAGCGCATGTTTGTAACGGCCGAAAAACTTCAGGCTGACAAACATCGATGCCACACCGGCGATAAAGAACGGCATCGCCAGTACTGGCAGAATTCCTTTGCCCTGACCAAACAGCGCGTTGAGCACGAACAGCGGCACCAGCGCCAGCGCCAGGTATTTCCACCAATCGACCGACAATCGGCGCCGCACCTGACCACGGGTCACGCGCGATCAACCTCGCCCTGGTGCTCGTTGCCCATCATGTGGTCGAGCTTGCTGGCCTTGGTCGCCAGGTACAGTTTGTTGTGCGGGTTGTGGCCAGTGTGCAACGGCACGCGCTCCGCCACGGTGATGCCCATGTCGGTCAAGGCTTTGACCTTGCGCGGGTTGTTGGTCATCAGGCGCAGGGATTTCACGCCCAGATGCTCAAGCATCGGCAGGCACATGGCGTAGTCGCGCTGGTCGGCGGCAAAGCCCAGACGCTCGTTGGCTTCAACGGTGTCGGCGCCGCCGTCCTGCAATTCATAAGCGCGAATCTTGTTCAGCAGACCGATGCCACGACCTTCCTGGCGCAGGTACAGCAACACGCCTCGGCCTTCGCGGGCGATGGCTTTCAGCGCGCCTTCCAGTTGCGAACCGCAGTCGCAGCGCTGGCTGAACAAGGCATCGCCCGTCAGGCATTCGGAGTGCAACCGGCCGAGTACCGGGGCACCGTCGGCAATTTCACCCAGGCTCAGCACGACGTGCTCGCGGCCGGTGGCTTCATCGAGAAAACCGTGCATGGTGAATTGCGCAAAAGGTGTTGGCAGCTTGGAAGCGGCGACAAAGACGACAGGCACCGGTGTGCTCCTGATCTAAAGAGTCTGAAAATTCGCAGGCGGGCATTGTAACAGCAGGTTCCTGCAGACGCTTAGGCTGAATTATCGGGCATAACGATCAAAAAGTTTGATAACAACCCGGTCGACATGGATCCTTGTAGGAGCTGTCGAGTGAAACGAGGCTGCGATCTTTTGATCCGGCTTTTAGGATCAAGATCAAAAGATCGCAGCGTGCCGCAGCTCCTACAGGGGATTTGTGCAGGCCTTCAGTCCGATCCGAACGGATACGGCTGTTTCCACTTCTCGAAGATCGGTTTCAACTCGCCGCTCTTCACCAACTGCTCCATACGCTGGTCATACAGCGCCATCAGCGCTCGCGCCTGCGGAGTGTCGGCAAAGCCGAGAAACAGCGGCAGCTCGGCCAGGTGTGAATAGCGATACTGCGCTGGATCGGCTGCGGTTTTCACCACGGCTTCAATCTCGGTCAACGCATCAATGTAGTAATCCGCCCGCCCCTGCTTGAGCATCGACAGAATGCCGGTACGACGCTCGATCTGGTTGTAACGCTTGATGTTCGGCAGGTAGTTTTCGTAACGATAGCCACGCACCCAGGCCAGTCGATACTTGCCCAGCGTCGCCTGAGTCGGCGATGGGTCGCTCGCCAGACCCAGTGCGTAAATGTGGTCGGAATCAAAATTCCAGTGCGGATACAGGACTTGCTCGGCTTCGTCGCGATAGGAGCCGACCAGCGCATCGACTTCCTTCAACTGCACCAGACCGATCGAACGGGTGTACGGCACCGTGCGAATGTCCAGCTTCACGCCGGCCGGTTCGAACACCTTGCGCAACACGTCCCAACCGAGGCCATGGCCGTCGGCGGCGGTGTAGTCTTCCCAGTCTTCGCTGGCCAGATGGATGACCGCAGGCGTCGGCACAGCTTCCTGCGCACTGGCCACCGTGCCCAGCAAAGCAAAAAACATCACCGCCAACCAGCGTCGAGCCATCCCTAGTCTCCTCACTTACCCCTGACATCCCTTGGAATCAGGCGAAAACCCACACCAGCCCCTGCATCGCCAGCCAGGCAAATACGCCGGCCAGCACGTCGTCGAGCATGATGCCGACGCCGCCATGCACATGCCGGTCGATCCAGCGAATTGGCCATGGTTTGAGAATGTCGAAGAAACGGAACACCAGAAAACCCGCGAGCAACCAGTACCAGCCTTCCGGCACCAGCCAGAGGGTGATCCACATCCCGACCATTTCGTCCCAGACGATGCCTTCGTGGTCGTGTACCCGCAGATCGTCGGCGACCTTGCCGCACAGCCAGAAGCCGAACAGCATGGTGATCCCGAGCATCAACCAGTAACCCCAGTCGGGCAACATCTGCCACAACGGAATAAAGGGTAGCGCAACTAACGAGCCCCACGTGCCCGGCGCTTTCGGCAAGGTGCCGGAGCCAAAGCCGAACGCGAGGAAATGCCAGGGATTGCGCCAGACCGACGGCGGAACGAATTCGGCCGGAACCTGTTTCGGGTGATCTGTCACGGTGTCTCCTGAAAATGTTGATAGCCCCGGATTGTCGGGGTGATGTCGTGCCCTTCGCGATCCAGCAGAATCACGCCCTGACCTTCTGCCACACGACCGATCACATGGATCGGCCAGCCATTGGCCAGCAGCGCCGGCAACTCGACGGACGGCAGGGTGAACGCCAGCACGTAATCATCGCCGCCGCTCAGCGCTGCACGCTCGGCGCCACGCTGACCGAGAAACGCCACTAATGCATCCGACAGCGGTACGCGCTCGCGTTCAATCTCAAGCCGCACCTGTGATGCCAGCGCGATATGACCGCAATCGGCGAGCAGGCCATCGGAGATATCCAGCGCCGACGTGGCTTTGCCGCGCAGGGCCTGACCGAGGGCGAGTTGCGGCTGCGGCGACCAGTAATGATCGAGCAGCGGTTGGGCGATAGGCGCTTCGGCGCCACGCTGCCCCAGCACCAGCGGCAGTGCGCCAGCGGCATTGCCCAGCTCACCGCCGACACATAGCAAGTCACCCGGCTGCGCACCGCTACGGGTCAACGCCAGGCCCGCAGGCACGCGACCAAACACGGTCACCGTCAGGCTCAACGGCCCGCGCGTGGTATCGCCGCCCACCAACGCAACGCCGCAGTTCTGCGCCATGCGGTTCAAACCGTGGGCATAGGCCTGCAACCAATCGGCAGTCACCGTCGGCACAGTCAGGGCAAGGGTAAAGGCAACGGGCGTGGCGCCCATGGCGGCCAGATCGCTGACCGCGACGGCCAGCGAGCGCTGACCGAGCAGAAACGGATCGCAGGGGTCGGCGAAATGCACACCGGCCACCAGCGTATCGGTGGAAATCGCCAACTGTTCCCCGGGGGGAACAGCGAGCAAGGCGCAGTCATCGCCGATCCCCAGAGCAACGCCTTCGCCGCCCTGCGCACAAGGCGCGGCGGCGAAGAAATTGCGGATCAGCTCGAACTCGCCCATTGAGGTTTCAAGCGCGTTTCAGCGCTTGAACGCCTTCACTTCAGCTTCACGCAGGCGCGGCGCCAGCTTGTCGAGCACGCCGTTGACGAACTTGTGACCGTCGGTCGAACCGTAGACTTTCGCCAGCTCGATACCTTCGTTGATCACAACGCGGTACGGCACGTCAACGCGCTTGAGCAGTTCCCAGGTCGACAGGCGCAGTACGCACAGTTCAACCGGGTCGAGCTCTTCGATGGTCAGGTCCAGGCACGGCGCCAGCGCAGTGTCGATCTCGGTCAGACTGGCCGGAACACCGTGCAGGATGTCGTGGAAGTAGCTGGCATCGGCGAAGGTGAAATCGTTATCGACGCGGAACTGCGCTTCGATTTCGTTCAGCGAAGTACTGGCCATGTGGCGCTGGTACAACGCTTGAGTCGCCAACTGACGGGCAGCGCGGCGCTTTTCACTTTTCGAAGGCTTGCCGGCGTCGGTTGGACGCGGCTCGCGCGGGTTGAAACGATCGCTTTCGTCGCTAATCACTTGGCCTCCAACTGCGCCAGCAGGCTGACCATTTCCAGAGCGGACAGGGCAGCTTCGGCACCTTTGTTACCGGCCTTGGTGCCGGAACGTTCGATGGCTTGCTCGATGGAATCAACGGTCAGGACGCCGAAAGCGACCGGCACGCCGAACTCCATGGACACCTGGGCCAGACCCTTGGTGCACTCGCCTGCCACGTATTCGAAGTGCGGAGTACCGCCACGAATGACCGCGCCGAGGGCGATGATGGCTGCGAATTCACCTTTCTGGGCGACTTTCTGCGCTACCAGCGGGATTTCGAAGGCGCCAGGTGCGCGGATGATGGTGATGTCGCTTTCGCTCACGCCGTGGCGAACCAGGGCATCAACTGCACCGCTGACCAGGCTTTCAACCACGAAGCTGTTGAAACGGCCCACTACCAAAGCGTAGCGGCCTTTAGGGGCGATGAAGGTACCTTCGATGGTCTTCAGGGTCATTCGTCAGTTCTCTTAAAGAGCCGGGACGCGTCTGCTACGCGTCCCTCAGTGATTTATTTGCCGCGAATCGGAGTCCGGAAACAACCGGTCATTATTCGGAGGGCACGTATTCTACAACTTCCAGATCGAAACCGGATATCGCATTAAATTTCATTGGCGCAGACATCAAGCGCATTTTGCGTACACCGAGGTCTCGCAGGATCTGCGAACCGGCACCGACGATGCTGTAGGTGGTCGGTTTTTTCGGCGCCGGCTGATCACCGGTTTCGCGGATGTGCGCCAGCAGCACGTCGCCATCGAGCGGGTGCCCGAGCAACAGCACCACACCGCTACCGGCCTCGGCAACCGCCGCCATGGCGGCGCGCAGGCTCCAGCGGCCGGGTTGCTTGACCATCAGCAAGTCACGCAGCGGATCCATATTGTGCACGCGAACCAGCGTTGGCTCTTCGGCGCAAACAGTGCCCAGGGTCAGCGCCATGTGCACGTCGCCTTCCACGGAATCACGATAGGTCACCAGGTTGAATTGGCCCAGTTCGCTGTCCAGCGGCTGCTCGGCAATCCGCTGAACGGTACGTTCGTGGATCATCCGGTAGTGAATCAGGTCGGCAATGGTGCCGATCTTGATGTTGTGTTCAGCGGCGAAAGCTTCCAGTTCGGCGCGACGGGACATGGTGCCGTCGTCGTTCATCACTTCGCAGATCACCCCGCTCGGCTCGAAACCGGCCATGCGTGCGAGGTCGCAAGCGGCTTCGGTGTGGCCCGCGCGCGCGAGGGTGCCGCCGGCCTGCGCCATCAGCGGGAAGATGTGGCCCGGGCTGACGATGTCTTCAGCCTTGGCATCCTTGGCCGCCGCCGCTTGCACGGTGCGCGCACGGTCGGCGGCGGAGATGCCGGTGGTCACGCCTTCGGCCGCTTCGATCGAAACGGTGAATTTGGTGCCGAAACCGGAACCATTGCGCGGCGCCATCAGCGGCAGCTTCAACAGTTCGCAGCGCTCGCGGCTCATCGGCATGCAGATCAGGCCACGGGCGTGCTTGGCCATGAAATTGATGTGTTCGGCCTGGCAGCACTCGGCGGCCATGATCAGGTCGCCTTCGTTCTCGCGGTCTTCGTCATCCATGAGGATGACCATCTTGCCTTGGCGGATGTCTTCAACCAGTTCTTCGATGCTATTGAGCGCCACAAGGCACCCCCCTTCTTTCGAATTTAGAGCTTCAGGATTTGAGGTAGCCGTTTTGGGCCAGAAAGCTTTCAGTGATCGTGCCGCCGGATGTCGACTCTGCGGCCTTGTCGCCCAAAAGCAGACGCTCCAGATAACGTGCCAGCAAATCGACTTCCAGGTTCACCCGGCGACCTGGCGTGTACGACGCCATGATGGTTTCGCTCAGGGTGTGCGGAATGATCGTCAGCATGAACTCGGCGCCATCGACGGCGTTCACGGTCAGGCTGGTGCCGTCGACAGTGATCGAGCCTTTGTGGGCAATGTACTTGGCCAGGTCTTTCGGCGCGCGGATGCGAAATTCCACGGCGCGGGCATTGTCGCTGCGCGCGACGATTTCGCCGACGCCGTCGACGTGACCGCTGACCAGGTGCCCGCCGAGACGGGTGGTCGGGGTCAGGGCTTTTTCCAGATTGACCGGGCTGCCGCTTTTCAGGTCATTCATGGCGGTGCAGTCGAGGGTTTCACGGCTGACGTCGGCGGCAAAGCCGTCGCCTGGCAGTTCAACGGCAGTCAGGCAGACGCCGTTGACCGCGATGCTGTCGCCGAGTTTGACGTCGCTCAGGTCGAGCTTGCCGGTGGCGACGTGGACCCGCACATCACCGCCCTTTGGGGTCAATGCGCGGATACTGCCGATGGATTCGATGATGCCGGTAAACATGGGGTTCTCCTTGAGAACTGAGCCAGCGCTAACGCGATGGCCGGGAATTATACGCTCGCCGAAAGGACAGGGTTGGCAGTGACTCGCCAGTCATCGCCCACCGCGCGAATTTCAGTGATTTTCAGCTCCGGCGCATCCTTCATATGGGCCAGCGGCCAGTCCAGCAATGGACGCGCCGTGGAACCGAGAAACTTGCCGGCGATGAAGATCACGAACTCATCGACCAGACCCAACTGAGCAAAGGCGCCGGCCAGACGTGGGCCCGCCTCGACCAGCACTTCGTTGACGCCGCGACCGGCCAGTTCGATCAGCAATTGATGCAGATCGACCTGCCCGTCCTCACCCGGCACGATCAGGCACTCGGGACCGTGAGCGTATTGCTCTTCGATCGCGACACAGGTGGCGACCAACGCCGGGCCGGCCTTGAAGAACGGCGCATCCAGCGGCACCCGTAGGCGGCCGTCGATCAATACGCGTAGCGGCGGACGGCTCATGACCAATGCGGTTTGTTCGGTATCCAGACCCAATTCATCGGCCCGCACAGTCAAACGCGCGCCATCGGCCAGTACCGTGTCGGCACCGGTCAGCACCACGGCGGCCTCAGCGCGCAGACGCTGTACGGCTGAACGTGCGGCCGGGCCGGTGATCCATTGGCTCTCGCCGTTTTCCATCGCTGTACGACCGTCGAGGCTCATGGCCAACTTGACCCGCACGAACGGCAAGCCGTGTTCCATGCGTTTCAGAAAACCTTGATTGAGCTTGCGCGCTTCAGCTTCCAGTACACCGCTTTCAGTGGCGATGCCGGCATCGGCCAGGCGCTGCAATCCACGTCCGGCAACCTGCGGATTAGGGTCACGCATCGCTGCGACCACGCGGCCTACGCCAGCATTCACCAGCGCATCGGCGCACGGCGGCGTGCGGCCATGGTGGCTGCACGGCTCGAGGGTCACATAAGCGGTCGCGCCTCGGGCTAGCTCACCGGCGGCGCGCAACGCATGGACTTCAGCGTGCGGTTCGCCGGCACGTTGATGCCAGCCTTCGCCGACAATCTGCCCGTCGCGCACCACCACACAACCCACCCGAGGATTGGGATGGGTGGTGTAGTGACCTTTGCGCGCCAGTTCCAGCGCACGCGCCATGAAGTGGGCGTCGAGGATGGCCTGCTCGGCGACGGTGGTCATTCTTTCACCGGTTCGCGGGCGAGGCGGTCGATTTCTTCGCGGAATTCGTTGAGGTCCTGGAAGCGCTTGTACACCGAAGCGAAACGGATGTAGGCGACTTCATCAAGCTTTTGCAGCTCGGCCATGACCAGTTCGCCGACCACGAGGGATTTGACCTCGCGCTCGCCGGTGGCGCGCAGCTTGTGCTTGATGTGAACCAGAGAGGATTCGAGGCGCTCGACGCTCACCGGACGTTTCTCCAGGGCGCGTTGCATGCCGGCACGGAGTTTTTCTTCGTCGAACGGTTGGCGGCTGCCGTCGGTTTTGATCAGGCGCGGCAACACCAGTTCGGCCGTCTCGAACGTCGTGAAACGTTCGCCGCAGGCCAGGCATTCACGCCGGCGGCGCACCTGTTCGCCCTCGGCGACCAGACGCGAGTCGATGACCTTGGTGTCGTTGGCACCGCAGAAGGGACAGTGCATGGTGGCTGGCAACAAAAAAAGGGAGGGCCATGGTAGCGCATCCCGGTGGCAAGACAAGCCATAGGCTTTGCGGTATACAGAACGGCATGATCGTTTGATCCATGGATTTCATTTTGCTGGAGCATCCAATGCCGTTACGTCCGCTCGTTTTGCTCAGTCTTTTCAGCCTGCTGGTGGCCTGTGGCAGCGATGCACCCAAGCCTCAGCCGCCGACGCCAGGCCCCGCGCCGCAACAGGCGCAGAAAAAAGCCAAAGAGGCCGCCGAGCTTGGCCCGCTGCCCGCCTATCAACGCGAATTGAGTGGCACCCTTCAGGGCGTGCCGGCCGGTGCCGAAGTCGAGCTGGCGTTGCTGGTGATCGATGCAAAGGATCGCCCGCAACAATTGCTCGCCAGTTCCAGCCTGATCGGCAACAACCAGGTTCTACCGTTCCGCCTGCGTTTCAACCCGGACGCCTTCCCGGCCGGTGCGCGGGTTGAGTTGCGCGGTCGCGCCAGCCAGTCCGGCCAGTTGATCCTGCATCTGCCATCGCAAACCATCACCCAGCCGACCACTCAGGCGCTGGGCCAACTGCAATTTGTCAAAGCACCATGACGGCACCGCTCGACCTGCAACAGGCGTTAGGTGAACTGCTCGGCGACGCCAGACTCAAGGTCTGTGCGTTGCCGGACACCGAATTGCAGCTGTGGTTGATCGATGGCGACAACATGGATCGCCAATTCAGTCAGGACGAAATCCAGCGAATTCTGCACGAGCCACCCTATTGGGGTTTCTGCTGGGCCAGCGGTCTGGCGGTGGCGCGCTATCTGGACGAGTTCCCGGAGTGGGTGCGCGGCAAGCGTGTGCTGGATTTCGGCGCGGGTTCCGGGATTGCCGGGATCGCGGCGGTTAAGGCCGGGGCGCTGGAGGTGGTAGCCTGCGATCTCGATCCGCTGGCTATTTCCGCGTGCCGGGCGAATGCCGCGCTGAATAATGTCGAGATGAGCTATTCGACGGATTTCTTTGCCGAGGCCGACCGGTTCGATCTGATTTTGGTGGCTGACGTGTTGTATGACCGGGCGAATCTGCCGTTACTCGATGCGTTTTTAAGCCGTGGGCGAGAGGCGTTGGTGGCGGATTCTCGGGTTCGGGATTTTCGGCATCCGTTGTATGAGCGCATTGAAATGCTTGAGGCGATGACGTTGCCGGATCTGGCGGAGCCTGAGGAATTTCGGCATGTCAGCCTGTACCACGCGCGGCGTGATTGAAATCGTTAAAAGATCGCAGCCTTCGGCAGCTCCTACAGTGATCGGTTTTGTCGTCCATATTGCGGGCGGACACTGAACCTGTAGGAGCTGCCGAAGGCTGCGATCTTTTGCGCCACCGCTTATAGTGCGTTCATTAACGCTTTGACGAGATCCCCCATGAGTGAGCAAACGCCGTACATCTTCGACGCCACGACGGCCGATTTCGACCAGTCGGTGATCGAGGCTTCCTTCAACAAACCGGTGCTGGTGGATTTCTGGGCCGAATGGTGTGCGCCGTGCAAGGCGCTGATGCCGATGCTGCAAGGCATTGCCGAGAGCTATCAGGGCGAATTGCTGCTGGCCAAGGTCAACTGCGACATCGAGCAGGACATCGTCGCCCGCTTCGGCATTCGCAGCCTGCCGACCGTGGTGCTGTTCAAGGACGGTCAACCGGTCGACGGTTTTGCCGGTGCACAACCGGAATCCGCCGTGCGCGCCCTGCTTGAGCCACATGTGCAGATGCCACCACCGGCCGCAGCCGATCCGTTCGAGCAGGCTCAGGCGTTGTTCGATGACGGTCGTTACGCCGATGCCGAAGCGGCGCTGGTGGTGATGCTCAATGAAGACAACACCAATGCCAAGGCGCTGATTCTCTATGCCCGTTGCCTGACTGAACGCGGCGAACTGGGCGAAGCGCAAACCGTGCTGGATGCGGTCAAGAGTGATGAGCACAAAGCCGCACTGGCCGGCGCCAAGGCGCAGATCAAATTCCTTGGCCTGGCGCGTGATCTGCCGGATGCCGCCGACCTGAAAGCGCGGCTGGCGAAAGATCCACAGGACGATGAAGCGGTGTATCAACTGGCGATCCAGCAACTGGCGCGTCAGCAGTACGAAGCGGCGCTGGATGCACTACTGAAGCTGTTCATCCGCAACCGCAACTATGGCGAAGGTCTGCCGCACAAAACCTTGCTGCAGGTGTTCGAGTTGCTGGGCAATGATCATCCGCTGGTGACGGTGTACCGCCGCAAGATGTTTGCTGCGCTTTATTAAGATCAAAAGATCGCAGCCTGCGGCAGCTCCTACATTGGGATCGTGTACACCCTTGCAGGAGCTGCCGCAGGCTGCGATCTTTTGCGGTTCACTCGATCCAGCTGTAGAGCGGCGTATCCCCGCCGCTCACCACTTTAACGTCCGAACTGTGGCGCAGGCGTACCAGCAAGCGCTTGCCCGCCGCCGCGCTGCCCGTCAGTCCTTCAAGCTGATCAAGCAGATCCGGCCCGCTGAGTTGCCCGGCCTTGCGCAACAGATCCTTGGCCACCTGCCACAACGCGTCGTCCTGATTCAGCGGTTTCGCCGCTGGCGCCGACGCGGCGACCTCAGGTTGGGTGATCGGTGCCTGCGCATTCAGCGCCGAACCGAGCCTGGCCCAGTCGTTGTCATCCAGTTCCACCGTCAAGTCCACCGGCACGTCGCCGACGGTTCCGCGTATCCGCAACATTGAGTTCGCTCCCGCACATTTATGACCTGCATGCTCCCACGGGACTTGTGCAACGCCAAGCGCACGGGCAAACTCTGCGGACTTTCGTTATAAGATTACATAACAAACTCTTCACTTTACTTCCCGGAGACCTCCATGCGTCGTCTGCTGCTCGCTTTGCCGTTTGCCCTGTTGCCGCTGGCCATCGCCCACGCGGCTGATGAGCATGACCACGATCACGATCATGAACACGGCAGCCTTGGCGCGCATGAACATGGCGTCGGCCGTCTGAATGCCGCGCTTGATGGCCAGACCCTGGAGCTTGAGCTGGAAAGCCCGGCAATGAACCTCGTCGGTTTCGAACACGCCGCCACCACGGATGCCGACAAGGCCAAAGTCGCTGCCGCCCGTGCGCAACTGGAAAAGCCGCTGACCCTGTTCAGCCTGCCGTCTGCTGCCGGCTGCACAGTGATCAGCCAGGAACTGGAGAGCCCGCTGTTCGGTGACAAGCCGGATGCCGACGACCATGACGACGATGAAGCGGACAAGGACGGCCACGAGCATCACCACGACCACAGCGAAATCCATGCGCATTACCAATTCAGCTGTACCACACCAGGTGCGTTGAAGACCCTGGATCTGGCGAACGTCTTCAAGACCTTCCCGGCCACGCAGAAAATTCAGGTACAACTGATCAGCACGAACGGCCAGCAAGGTACCGAAGTGACGGCCAAGGCTGCCGCGCTGAAATTCTGATCACTCCGTAAATCTCCTGTAGGAGCTGTCGAGTGAAACGAGGCTGCGATCTTTTGATTGTAAAAGCCAAGATCAAAAGATCGCAGCCTTCGGCAGCTCCTACAGGGGTTCTGTCTACAACTTTGAAACTGGTGCCATGACCCAAGCACTCATCGAACTGTCCGACCTGGGCTTCAACTGGCCCGGCCACCCGCCGTTGCTGGACATCCCGGCGTTTCGTCTGGAAGCCGGCGAAACCCTGTTCCTCAAAGGCCCCAGCGGCAGCGGCAAGACCACCCTGCTCGGCCTGCTCGGCGGCGTGCAGAAGCCCGGTCGCGGCAGCATTCGCCTGCTCGGCCAGGAACTCACCGAACTCTCCGCCGGCGCCCGCGACACCTTCCGCGTCGATCACACCGGCTACATCTTCCAGCAGTTCAACCTGCTGCCGTTTCTCTCGGTACGCGAGAATGTCGAGTTGCCGTGTCACTTCTCGAAACTGCGCGCGCAACGGGCGAAACAGCGCCACGGCAGCGTCGACCAAGCCGCTGCCACCCTCCTCGCCCACTTGGGCCTGAAGGATGAAAGCCTACTCAGCCGTCGCGCTGACTCGCTGTCCATCGGCCAACAACAACGCGTCGCCGCTGCCCGCGCCTTGATCGGTCAGCCTGAGCTGGTTATCGCCGACGAACCGACCTCGGCCCTTGACTACGACGCCCGGGAAAACTTCATTCGCCTATTGTTCGCCGAATGCCGCGAAGCCGGTTCCAGCCTGTTGTTCGTCAGCCACGACCAGAGCCTGGCGCCGCTGTTCGACCGTCATCTGTCCCTGGCCGAACTCAATCGCGCCGCCACGTCTGCCGAGGTCTGAGATGTATCTGTTTCGTCTGGCCATGGCCAGCCTGGCCAACCGCCGCTTCACCGCTTTGCTCACGGCATTCGCCATCGCCCTGTCGGTCTGCCTGCTGCTCGCCGTAGAACGGGTGCGCACCGAGGCCAAAGCCAGTTTCGCCAGCACCATCAGCGGCACCGACCTGATCGTCGGCGCTCGCTCCGGTTCGGTAAACCTGTTGCTGTACTCGGTGTTCCGCATCGGCAACGCCACCAACAACATCCGCTGGGACAGCTTCGAACACTTTGCCAACAACCCGAAAGTGAAGTGGGCGATCCCGATGTCCCTCGGCGATTCCCATCGCGGCTACCGGGTGATGGGCACCACCGAAGCCTATTTCGAGCATTACCAGTACGGTCGCCAGCAACATCTGGCACTCGCCGACGGTCGCGCGTTTGCCACCGATCCGTTTGAAGTGGTGCTCGGCGCGGAAGTGGCCGATGCGCTGCATTACAAACTCGGCGACAAACTGGTGCTGGCCCACGGCGTGGCGGCGATCAGTCTGGTCAAGCACGATGACAAACCGTTCACCGTGGTCGGCATCCTCAAGCGCACCGGCACCCCGGTCGACCGCACACTGCACATCAGCCTCGGTGGCATGGAGGCGATTCACATCGACTGGCACAACGGCGTGCCGGCCCGAGGCAACGGGCGGATCAGCGCAGATCAGGCGCGCAACATGGACCTGACGCCGCAAGCGATCACCGCGTTCATGCTCGGCCTCAACAGCAAGATTTCCACGTTTGCACTGCAACGCGAAATCAATGAATTCCGTGGCGAACCGATGCTGGCGATCCTGCCGGGGGTGGCGTTGCAGGAGTTGTGGAGCCTGATGAGCACCGCTGAAAAAGCGTTGTTCGTGGTGTCGTTGTTCGTCGTGCTGACCGGATTGATCGGCATGCTCACGGCGATTCTCACCAGCCTCAACGAACGTCGCCGCGAGATGGCGATTCTGCGCTCGGTCGGAGCGCGGCCGTGGCACATCGCGAGCCTGCTGGTGCTGGAGGCGTTCGCGCTGGCACTGACCGGCGTCATCGCAGGTCTGGCGTTGCTGTACATCGGCATCGCCGCCGCGCAGGGTTACGTGCAGGCCAATTACGGTTTGTATCTGCCGCTGGCGTGGCCGAGCGAGTATGAATGGACGCTGCTCGGTGGCATTCTGGCGGCCGCGCTGCTGATGGGCAGCGTGCCGGCCTGGCGCGCTTATCGCCAATCCTTGGCCGATGGCCTGTCGATCCGTTTATGAGGATGTTCACCATGCCCCGCGCTGCACTTGCGCTGCTGTTGCTGGTCGCCCTGCCCGTGTGGGCAGCGGCGCCGAAAGACCTGACGTGGTCGGAAATGATTCCGCCGGACGCCGCGCCGGAAGTACCGAACATGACGCCGCTGCACGACCTGTCGAAGATGGGCGATGCGTTGTCTGCCGAGTCCGCGCCAGCGGCGAAGCAGGATCTGCCGAATGCGCCGGTGGTGCAGTCACTCGACGGGCAGACCATTCGTTTGCCGGGCTACATCGTGCCACTGGAAGTCAACGAAGAAGGACGCACCACGGACTTTTTGCTGGTGCCGTATTTCGGCGCCTGCATCCACGTGCCGCCACCACCGTCGAACCAGATCGTGCATGTCAAAAGCGAGTTGGGCGTGAAGCTTGATGAGCTGTATCAGCCGTACTGGGTCGAGGGACCGTTGCAGGTCAAGGCATCAAGCAGCGAACTGGCGGATGCCGGGTATCAGATGGATGCGGACAAGATTTATGTGTATGAGCTGCCGGAGTGAATCCGGCGGTTTTGTGTTGATTGATCCATCGTCTTCGCGAGCAGGCTCGCTCCCACAGGTGATCACATTCCAGGGTGGGAGCGAGCTTGCTCGCGATGGGGTCGGCAAAGGTTCCACAGAAACCCGCCCCCTTCACTGTTTCATTGAGCTGCGTCAAAAGACCGTATCAGTTGGCTTCGTACCATAGGACATCAGACATTTCTAACGTCCTTTCGGAGCCCCCATGAACAAGTCCTTGCTCAGTGCTTCGCTGTTTGCCCTCGCGCTCGCAGCCCCGCTCGCCCACGCCCACGAGGCCGGTGACATCCTCATCCGCGCCGGTGCAATCACCGTCAACCCGAAGGCTGACAGCTCCAGCGTCAAGGTCGATCAGGGTCCGTTGAGTGGCACCAATCTCGGCGGCAAGGCGACCATGAGCAGCGATACCCAACTGGGTCTGAACTTCGCCTACATGCTCACCGATCACGTCGGCCTCGAATTGCTCGCGGCGACGCCGTTCGAGCATGACGTCAAGCTCAAGGGCACTGCCCTCCCAGCCGCGAACGGCAAGCTCGGCACACTGAAGCACTTGCCGCCGACCCTCAGCGTCGTCTACTACCCGCTGGATTCGAAGTCGGCCTTCCAGCCTTACGTTGGCGGCGGTATCAACTACACCTGGATCTATGACGAGCACGTCGGCAGCGAAGCGCAGACTGCAGGCTTCAGCAACTTCAAGGCGAAAAACTCCTGGGGTCTGGCCTGGCAGGTCGGTGCGGATTACATGCTGACCGACAACATCATGCTCAACGCCCAAGTGCGCTACATCGACATCGATACCCGCGCCACTGTGGAAAACAACGCCGTCGCTCCGGGCACCCGCGCAAGGGTGAACGTCGATGTCGATCCGTTCATCTACATGGTCGGTCTGGGCTATAAGTTCTAAGCTGATTTTTACCGAACGTTCACGTGGTGGTGAATGAGGCTTGGTGGTGAGCAGGCTTAGAACTGACGGCGACCGTACGCAGTTGATCGGGGGATAACATCCCCTCGCCACAGGAATGGCGACAAATTCCGGCCGTGAAAAAGGCGCCTGTCAAAGGGCGCCTTTTTCATGTCTGCTGGAAACCTGTGGCGTGAGTTGGATCTCCCCCTCACCCCAGCCCTCTCCCTCAGGGAGAGGGGGAAAGGGAGCCGATTTGTGTGCTTTTCAAATCCGAGTTCGACTCGATACCTCAGTTCGGTGTATCTCATCCGAACGCCTCGGTGAGCACCCTCTCCCAATGACAGAGGGAAAAGGGAGCCGATTTGTGGTGTCTTCAAAACCTGAGTTCGACTCGGTATTTCACGTCGGCGTAACTCGAAAGTACACCTCGATCAGTCCCCTCTCCCTCAGGGAGAGGGTTAGGGTGAGGGGGCTTTTCAGTAGCGACCGAGCAACCGCGCCAAACCCACACTCATCGGCGTCTGCTCTGGCAGCTTGAAGCGCTCCAGCAAGCGAGCGTTGTCCGCCCGCGAGTGACGGATATCGCCGGAACGCGCCGGCCCATAACTGATGGGCGGCAATTCACCGACCACCGCTTGCAGGGCTTCGAGCATCTGCTTGAGGCTCATCGACTGATTCCAGCCGACGTTCACCGCACCGACGTCCACTTCAGGCTTTTCAATCGCCTGTACCAGCACATCGACCAGATCCTCGACGTAGAGGAAATCCCGCGTCTGCTCGCCGTCACCAAACACGGTGATCGGCAGTCCTTTTTGTGCGCGCTCGCTGAAAATACTGATCACCCCGGAGTACGGCGAGGACGGATCCTGACGTGGGCCGAAGATGTTGAAGAAACGGAAGATCGCCGGTTCCAGACCATGCTGGCGACGATAGAAATCGAAGTAGTGCTCACCGGCCAGTTTGTCCGAGGCATACGGCGTCAGCGGCGCTTTCGGCGTGTCTTCGTCGATCGACTGGCCTTCACCGTTGTTGCCATACACCGCCGCGCTGGAGGCGTACAGCACGCGTTTGACCCCGGTCTGGCGCATCGCTTCGCAGACATTCAGCGTGCCGATGAAATTGCTCTGGTGGGTTTTTACCGGATCATCCACCGAGGCCTGTACCGAGGCCACGGCGGCCAAGTGCGCCACAGCGCTGCAACCCTGCATCGCTTGCGCGACCAGTGCGGCGTCGGCGACATCGCCAACAATCAGCTCGACCTTGGGATTGTCCAGCGGCAGGTTGGCGCGTTTGCCAGTCGACAGGTCATCGAGAATGCGCACCGAATGGCCCTTGGCAAGCAAGGCGTCGGTCAGGTGCGAGCCGATGAAACCGGCGCCGCCGGTGATTAAAACAGGGCCTTCAGCCATGGCGATAAAACCTATCCAGTAAAGCCGGGAGCGCAGCACGCCAGGCGCGCGGCTTGATCCCGAAAGTGTGCAGAATTTTCTTGCAGGCCAGCACTGCGTGTTGCGGCTCTTCGGCTGCGTCCGGGCGCGCGGCGTGAGCCTGTGCGGTCGGCGCTTCGATGGCCAGGGCGTGCAGGCTGCGCGCTTCGGTCAGAATCGCCTGGCCCAGCGCCAGCGGGGTGGTCGCTTCGTGGCCGGCGTAGTGATAAGTGCCCCACAGCGGCGCGGCGCAATCGAGTTGCTTGAGCACCGAAATGATTACCCGCGCAGCGTCGTCGACCGGGGTCGGATTACCGCGGCGGTCATCGGCCAGGAGCAATTCTTCCGGATGCTCGGCGCGGGCGAGGAAACGCCCGAGGGTGCCGTCGGCGCTGTCATCGAGCAGCCAGCCGAAACGCAGCAACACGTGCTGCGGGCACGTCGCGCGAACGCTCTGTTCGATACGCCACAAGGCCTGACCGCGCAGACCGAGCGGCACCGGTTCGTCTTTTTCGCTGTAAGCAGTCGCACGCGAGCCGTCGAACACCCGATAGCTGGAGGGCTGCACGAGGACAATGTTGTGGTGCTGGCACAGTTCGGCCAGACGTTCGATTGCACGTTCCTGCCCGGCCATCCGGGTTTCGCTGACGGTCTCGGCCTGGAACCAGTCGAAATAGTAGGCGAGGTTGATCAACGCATCGGGACGGGTGTCGTCGAGCAATTGGGTCAGGCTCGCGGCATCCCAGCCGTTTTCGGGCGGGCGGGGGGCGAGGAAACCGATGTCTTCCTCTGCACCGAGGCGAATCAGCGCCTGCCCAAGGGCATTTCCGCCGCCCAGTAACATAAGGCGCATTCGCATAGAGTCAGCAGGCCCAGTCTGGTTGGAACGATGGCTTTAGCGACAGACCTTGTGGAACCGTCGCCGATAATTGCCGGAATCGTTGCATTTTGCGGGTTTAGTGCGCAACCGTCATCCGTAAAGTGTACATCCCGGATATTTGTAGCGCTTCGACTGGCGCCATCGCGAGCAGGCTCACTCCTACAATTGAAATGCATTCCCCTGCAGGAGTGAGCCTGCTCGCGATGAGGCCCGAACGGTACTTGCATCTTCCCCCCTGCGCCCGCATAACTTAAGCCATGAATCTGCCCATCCCCACGAACGCGGCCCTGGCAGGCTTTCACCCCGCCGTCAGCGCCTGGTTCAGCAAGACCTTCCCGACGGTCACCGCCGCCCAGGCCCGCGCATGGCCGTTGATCCGCCAGCGCCGCTCGACACTGATCGCCGCACCCACCGGCTCGGGAAAAACCCTGACCGCGTTCCTCGCCGTGCTCGACGACCTCGTCCACCGAGGCCTGGCAAACCCCGACAGCCTGCCCGATGAAACGCTCGTCGTTTATGTCTCGCCGCTGAAAGCGCTGTCCAACGACATCCGCATCAACCTGCAAAACCCGCTGGCCGGGATCACCGAACAGTTGCGGCAGATGAACCTGCCGCAAGTACACATCACCACCGCCGTGCGCACCGGTGACACCCCGCAAAAAGAACGCGCGGCCATGCGCAAAAACGCGCCGCACATTTTGGTGACCACCCCGGAATCGCTGTACGTGCTGCTCGGTTCCGACTCCGGGCGAAAAATGCTCGGCACCACGCGCACAGTTATCATCGACGAAATCCACGCGATGGCCGCCGGCAAACGCGGCAGTCACTTGGCCCTGAGCCTTGAACGCCTGCAGGCCTTGTGCGCCGAACCGCTGACCCGCATCGGCCTGTCCGCCACGCAAAAACCGGTTGAAGCCGTGGCGCAATTTCTGGTCGGTCATGGTCGCCCCTGCGAAATCATCGACATTGGTCACGCCCGCCCCCGGGATCTTGGCATCGAAGTCCCGCCCGTGCCGTTGTCGGCAGTCATGGCCAACGACGTTTGGGAGCGGGTCTACGACCGCCTCGCCGAACTGGCCCGCGAGCATCGCACCACGCTGATTTTCGTCAACACCCGGCGCCTGGCCGAACGCCTGAGCCGACACCTCAGCGAACGCCTCGGCAAGCATGCGGTAGCCGCGCACCACGGCAGTCTGGCCAAGGAGTTTCGCCTCGACGCCGAGCAACGCCTCAAGCGTGGCGAGTTGCAGGTGTTGATCGCCACCGCCTCGCTGGAACTGGGTATCGATATCGGTGAAGTCGATCTGGTCTGTCAGATCGCTTCGCCGCGCTCCATCGCCGGGTTTCTGCAACGCGTCGGCCGTTCCGGTCACCAGGTCGGTGGCACGCCGAAAGGTCGGCTGTTCGCCACCACCCGCGACGACCTGATCGAATGTGCCGCCCTGCTCGACTGCGTGCGCCGTGGCGAACTCGATACCCTGCACATTCCTGTCGCGCCGCTGGATGTGCTCGCGCAGCAGATCATCGCCGAAGTCAGTTGTCAGGAATGGCCAGAAGACGATTTGCTGGCGATGTTCCGCCAGGCCTCGCCCTATCGCGATCTCGATGCAAAACATTATCAAGCGCTGCTGAGCATGCTCGCCGAAGGCTACAACGGTCGTCAGGGCATCCGCAGCGCTTATCTGCATCGCGACGCCGTCAGCCGCACCTTGCGTGGCCGCCGTGGCGCGAAACTCGCTGCCGTGACCAGCGGCGGCACCATTCCCGACAACGCCGATTACAGCGTGATGCTTGAGCCGCAAGGCCTGAACATCGGCAGCGTCAACGAAGACTTCGCCGTGGAAAGCATTGCCGGCGATGTGTTCCAGCTCGGCAATACCTCCTACCGCATCCTGCGTGTGGAAACCGGCAAGGTTCGAGTCGAGGATGCCCACGGCCAGCCGCCGACCATTCCCTTCTGGCTCGGCGAAGCGCCGGGGCGCAGCGATGAACTGTCGTTCGCCGTGGCACGCCTGCAAGCGCAACTCGACGAACTGCTCGGCGCCAGCCCCGGAGACTTGCAACCAGCGCTCGACTGGCTGACACAGACCCTCGGTCTCAACCGCGCCAGCGCCGAGCAACTGGTCGAATACCTCGCCCGCGCCAGGCAGACCCTCGGCGCCCTGCCCTCGCAAGATACTTTGCTGATGGAACGGTTTTTCGACGAGTCCGGCGGCACGCAACTGATCATTCATTCGCCGTTCGGCAGTCGCGTCAACCGCGCTTGGGGTTTGGCCCTGCGCAAGCGCTTCTGCCGCACCTTCAACTTCGAATTGCAGGCCGCTGCCAGTGAAGACGCGATCGTCCTGTCGCTGTCCACCAGCCACAGCTTTGAACTCGATGAGATCTGGCGCTACCTGCACAGCAACAGCGCCGAGCAGATCCTCATTCAAGCGGTGCTCGATGCGCCGCTGTTCGGCGTGCGTTGGCGCTGGAACGCCGGTGTGGCGCTGGCATTGCCGCGCTTTACCGGCGGGCGCAAAGTCGCGCCGCAGTTGCAGCGGATGAAAAGCGAAGACCTGATTGCCAGCGTGTTTCCCGATCAGATCGCCTGCCTGGAAAACCTCGCCGGCGAACGCGAAATTCCCGAGCATCCATTGATCGAGCAAACCCTCGACGACTGCCTGCACGAGGCGATGGACAGCGAAGGCTGGCTCAATCTGCTGCGGCGCATGGAGCGTGGCGAGGTGCGTTTGATCAGCCGCGATCTGCCAGCGCCCTCACCGCTCGCGGCGGAAATTCTCAGTGCTCGGCCGTACGCTTTTCTCGACGATGCACCGCTGGAAGAACGTCGCACTCAAGCGGTGATCAACCGCCGCTGGAGCGATCCGCAATCGACTGATGATCTCGGTGCGCTGGATGCAGACGCGATAAACGCCGTGCGCGAAGAAGCCTGGCCGACGCCGAACGCTGTGGATGAAATGCATGAGGCGCTGATGAGTCTGGCGTGCATCAGCGAGGATGAGGTGCAAGCGAACGAAGGCTGGCGCAAATGGCTGGAAACCTTGGCCAGCAGCGGCCGCGCCTGCCGTTTGCAGATCGATTCCGAGCATTGTTTATGGCTGGCCCGCGAGCGCCTGACCTGCCTGCAAGCACTTTATCCACAGGCTAAATTGCAACCCGGGCTGGAGGCCTTGCCGGGATTCGATGAAACCTGGACGTACGATGAGGCATTGGTCGAAGTGATCCGCGCACGGCTCGGTGCTTTCGGCCCGTTGCCGTTAACCGCTATCGCCGAACCGCTGGGGCTGCCAACCACTCAAGTCAACCAAGCGCTCGCCCAACTCGAGCGCGAAGGCTATGTCCTGCGCGGTCAATTCACGCCGAAACTGAACATCGAAGAATGGTGCGAACGTCACCTGCTCGCGCGTATTCATCGCTACACGGTCAAGCGTCTGCGCCGGGAAATCGAACCGGTGGCTTTGCAGGATTTCATGCGATTTCTGTTCGACTGGCAGCATCTCTCGCCTTCGACGCGGGGCCAGGGCGGCGCGGTGTTGCCGGCGATTGTCAGCCAGTTCGAAGGCTACGCAGCGGCAGCTTCGGCGTGGGACAGCGACATTCTGCCGGCGCGGCTCAAGGACTATTCGCCGAGCTGGCTGGATGAGCTGTGCCGCAACGGCAAACTGGTGTGGACGCGCCTCAGTGCCCGGCAAAAAATCAGCGGCACGGCGTTGCGCAGTACGCCCATCGTGTTGCTGCCGCGCAGTCAGGTTGGCTTGTGGAGTGCGCTGGCCGAACAGACGTCCGTGAGCGAACTGTCGCCGAAAACCCAGAAGGTCTTTGAAGCGTTGAGTCAGCACGGCGCGCTGTTTTTCGATGAGTTGATTCATGAGGCGCATCTGCTGCGCACCGAGCTGGAAATCGCTCTGCAGGAACTGGTCGGTGCCGGGCTGGTGAATGCCGACAGCTTCGCTGGCCTGCGTGCGCTGATCACCCCGGCGAGCAAACGCCAGCAGCGCAGCAGTCGTCGCGGGCGCGGCGCGTTTGTAGGCGGCATGGATGATGCCGGGCGCTGGGCCTTGCTGCGGCGCGGGGCAGCTGTGGATAACAGCGAAACCCTGGAACATGTCGCCATGACCTTGCTGCGCCGCTATGGCGTGGTGTTCTGGCGCTTGCTGGAGCGTGAGGCGGACTGGTTGCCAAGTTGGCGGGAATTGCTGCGCACGTTTCATCGACTGGAAGCGCGCGGCGAGATTCGTGGTGGACGGTTTGTCAGTGGCTTGGCGGGGGAACAGTTTGCCTTGCCGGAGGCGATTCCACTTTTACGCGAAGTACGTCGGCGGCCACAGGACGGCAGTCTGGTTGCGGTGTGCGGGGCTGATCCGCTGAACCTCGCCGGGACGTTGTTGCCGGGGGTGAAAGTGCCGGCGCTGGTGAGTAATCGGTTGGTGTATCGGGATGGTTTGCCGGCGGCGGCGGAGATTGCCGGTAAGCCGCAATTTTGGCTGGTGCTGGATCAGATCGCGATGGAGCAGGTGCGCAGCAAATTGATCCGGCATTGATGTCGGCTGTTCTGGTGCTATCGCGAGCAGGCTCACTCCTACAGGGGAACGCATTCCAAAGGTAGGAGTGAGCCTGCTCGCGATGACGCCAGTATTACCAACACAAAACCCGATATTAAGTCCTCGATTCATGTGGCACCTCGCTCACCACCACCTCACTCCCCTGCGAACGCTTCGGCAACAAAACCTGCTGTGGATAAGTCTGCGCGAAATGCACCGTCTCGGTGTTATCCACAAGCTTCTTCAAACGCTGATTGAACGCCCGGCTCACCGCATACTGCCCACCCGACACGGTGCGGAATTGCGCCGTGAGCACCACGCCGTTCAAATCCATCCTGTCCACGCCAAACACATCCAGCGGCCCTTGCAGGTTGTACTTGAGGAACGGGTCTTCGCGGATCGAATCGCCGGTCTCACGAATCAGCTCGATGGCCTTGTCCACATCCGTGTCGTAAGTGAACTGCACAGAGAAAAACGCAAAGGCAAACTGCCGCGATTGGTTGGTCACAGCCTTGATCTGGCCGAACGGTACCGAGTGCACAAAACCTTTACCGTCACGCAGACGCAGGGTACGAATGGTCAGCCCTTCGACCGTGCCGGCATGGCCCGAATCGAGTACCACCCAATCGCCAATCGACAAGGTGTCTTCGATGATGATGAACAACCCGGTGATCACGTCCTGCACCAGTTGCTGCGAACCGAAACCGATGGCCAGACCGACCACCCCGGCCCCGGCCAGCAGTGGCGCAACGTTGATCCCCAGATTGGCCATGGTGGTGATCGCACAGATCACCACGAGGATGATTTTGATCGCGTTGCGCAGCAGCGGCAGGATGGTTTTCACCCGCGTACTTGGCTGGCGAGCGCCGCGCTTGCTGACTGGTGGCTTCAGTGCTTCCTGAATCGCCGTGTCGAGCACCACCCACAACAGCCACGTCACCAGAAAGATCAGACCAATGCTGCTCAGCGCGTTACTGATTGCTCGCCCGACTGTACTGCTCTGGGCGAAATCAAGCAGCGACACGCCCCAGATCCGTCCGAGGATATCGATGAAGGCAACCGCGATGACGATCCGTAGCAAGGCATGCAACAGGCTCAGGAAGCGTTCCTTATAGGCGCTGCTGCGCTGGATCGCCTCGGCTTTTCGTGACTTGAACAAGTGCTGCAGAATCGTGCTGAGAAACACCGTGCCGATCAGCAGCACCGTGGTGAACAACGCGCAGCGCAGGGCTTTTTGATTGTCCTCGCCGATGCCGATCAGATTCACCGCCGAGACCAGCACCATCAACACAATCGGCCAATACCACAGTCCGGAAAAAATCCGCAGTGACTCCTGCAAGGAGGGCTGTTTCAAACGTTGAGCCAGCGAACGGTTGCGAATCAGATGGGCCACTGGACGGCGCAGACGAATCACCAACAGTCCGAAAATCACCGAGGCGATCAGGCCGGTAAACACGGCGACGCTGCTGGTGATATTGCCGCCCAGTTGACGGGCGATTTGCGGGCTGGTCAGCGCATCGCTGAGGGCGGCGAGGAAGCCGATCAGGAACAATGGTCGCGGACAATAATTGCGGATGATGCGTGCAGCGGGCCGTTTGTGCCCGACATTGAACATCACCACCACGCACAACAACATCGACGTGGAAAAGATGCCGCTGCTGGTCGCGTAGGCCAGACACAGCGCCAGCGCACGTCCGACCGAAGCTGGCAGAAAGTGGCTGACGTAAAGCGTCAGCGGCAGGCAGATCAGCGCCGGCACGGTGTACGGCAACAAGTAGCCGATCAGATCCTGACTGCGCTGACGGGTGCGCAACCAGCGACCTCCACGCATACGGTTGGCCAACAAACTGCCGAGTACGGTGAGCAGCGCAAAACTGCCGAGCCAAGTTCCAGAGAGACTAAGGAAATCCCCGGCGACGCTCCAGCCCGAGCGGTTCGACGGTTGATTGACCAGTTTGTCGACTTCATCGGCGGCGCGATCGGCGCGCAGGCGCCAGGCGTCGACCAGGTGTTCGTTGATGTCGAGTTTGTCCTGGACGTCGTCGATGCTCGAACTGATCGCACCGAGCAGACCGCCCTGCACGATGGGCTCAGGCTTTGCCGCCTCCTCGGTGGCGGCCGGGATGCCCGGCAATGCGGCGGCGTCGATTTCACTGGCGCCGAGAAACAACAGTGCTCCCAGCAGAATGGCGATCCTGAACTTGAGCAAAACTCCGATCTCCCGTGGCTGAACCTGTAAGGAACTGATCGGTAATTGCCCAGCAAGTTCAAGAGCACCCTCACAGAGCACCACCGCGAACCCAGATCATTCCCACGCTCTGCGTGGGAATGCGACTAGGGACGCTCTGCGCCCCAAAAGCGGACGCGGAGCGTCCATTGAGGCGTTCCCACGCGGAGCGTGGGAACGATCAACAAATCCGGAGTCGAACTCAAGTCCTGAATACACTGAAGATCTGCTCCCTTCCCCCTCGCCCCCTTGGGGGAGAGGGTTGGGGTGAGGGGGAGCGCTTTTGATCTTCGCCTTGGACGTGACCGTCCGTAACGCCATCGAAACTTTCCCGGCCCGCCCGCAGTCATCAAAAGATACCGGCAACACGAGGACTTTCGACGGGAGGGCGGCATGGCGACGATTCACATCGGTATTTCCGGCTGGCGCTACGCACCGTGGCGCGGGGACTTTTACCCCAAGGGACTGGCGCAAAAGCGCGAATTGCAATTTGCGTCGCGGGCGGTCAACAGCATCGAAATCAATGGATCGTTCTACGCCCTGCAACGACCCGAACGTTATGCACAGTGGTACGCCGAAACGCCTGACGACTTCGTCTTCAGCGTCAAGGCGCCGCGCTTCATCACCCACATCCGCCGCTTGCGTGACATCGAGAAACCGCTGGCGAATTTCTTCGCCTCGGGGATTCTGGAACTCAAGGAAAAGCTCGGGCCGATCCTTTGGCAATTCCCGCCAAACTTCAAATTCGAGCCTGAGCGCTTTGAGCATTTCCTCGCGCTATTGCCCCACGACACCGAAGCGGCCGCTGCCCTCGCCCATCAACATGACTCGCACCTGCACGGTCACGCGAGCATGAAAGCCTGGCGCAAAAAGCCGCTGCGCCATGCCGTAGAGATCCGCAATGACAGCTTCCTTGATCCCGATTTCGTCCGACTGCTGAAGCGCTACAACACCGCACTGGTAATCGCCGACACCGCAAACAAATGGCCCTACCGCGAAGACCTCACCAGCGACTTCGTCTACCTGCGCTTGCACGGTGCCGAAGAGCTTTACGCCAGCGGCTACACCGCGCCAGCCCTTAAACGCTGGGCCGAGCGCATCGACGCCTGGCATCACGGCGAACAACCGAAAGATGCGCATTTGATTGCGCCACGCCTGAAGCCGCGCCCACGCAAATCCCGCGAAGTATTCTGCTATTTCGACAACGACATCAAAGTCCGCGCGCCGTACGACGCCCGCGATCTTTTGCAACGTTTCGAACTGGACAGAGACCTCGCCACCGTCCCCGGCGAACCCGCTGCGCAAGGAGTGCTGGCATGAGTATTCCGGAACCGGTCGGTTTCACTGATGAAGGCTCGGTGGTCGCGCCTTCGGTACGTACGTTCACCGTGCTGACGGTCAACACCCACAAGGGCTTCACTGCGCTAAACCGGCGCTTCATTCTTCCGGAATTGCGCGAAGCGGTGCGCAGCGTCGCCGCCGACGTGGTGTTTTTACAGGAAGTTCACGGCACCCACGAGCACCATCCCAAGCGCTACAGCAACTGGCCGACGATGCCGCAGTACGAATTCCTTGCCGACAGCCTCTGGCCGCAGTTCGCTTACGGGCGCAACGCGGTGTACCCGGAGGGCGATCACGGCAATGCCTTGCTGTCAAAATTCCAGATCATCCGCCACGACAACCTCGACG
Source organism: Pseudomonas sp. MYb2 (assembly GCF_002979955.1). Classification (NCBI taxonomy): domain Bacteria; kingdom Pseudomonadati; phylum Pseudomonadota; class Gammaproteobacteria; order Pseudomonadales; family Pseudomonadaceae; genus Pseudomonas; species Pseudomonas sp. MYb2. The sequence goes on along the minus strand of NZ_PCQC01000021.1, from coordinate 53,158 downwards.
TGTCGATCAGCGGCCACGAGAACCGTGGCCTGTTGCATTGCGTGCTGCGCTTGCCCGGTGACGGCACAGAAATCCATGCGATCTGCGTGCATCTGGGCCTGCGCGAAAGCCATCGCAACGCCCAATTGAAGCTGCTCGGCGAACGCCTCGCCGAGTTGCCGGACGACGCGCCAGTGATCGTCGCTGGCGACTTCAACGACTGGCGCCAACGCGCCGATGCGCTGCTCACACCTTGTGGCCTGCGCGAAGTCTTCGCCGAGCATCACGGCAAACCGGCACGCAGTTTCCCCGCACGTTTGCCGACCCTGCGCCTCGACCGCATCTACGTGCGCAACCTTAAAGCCAGTCAGCCGAAAGTCCTTGCCAACCGGCCCTGGTCCCACCTTTCCGACCACGCACCGTTATCGGTGGAGATCGAACTATGAACAGCGCGCCGCTGGAGAAATCCGCCGTGGAACCGATAGCTATCACCCCACCGATACGCGAGCCCGGCCAAGTCGATGTCGAATATCGCTGGCAGGGCAACAATCATGTGCAGCTGCTGGAAAACGGTGAGGAGTATTTCCCTCGCGTGTTCGAGGCCATGCGCGCGGCGAAAAGTGAAATCCTCCTGGAGACCTTCATCGTTTTCGAAGACAAGGTCGGCGCCGAACTGCAGGAGATTCTGATTGATGCGGCGAAGCGCGGCGTGCGCACCACCGTCAGCCTCGACGGCTTTGGCTGCGGCGAGCTGACCACCGGCTATCTCACCGCGCTGAGTGCGGCCGGCGTGCATTTGCAGATCTTCGATCCGGCCCCCAAACGGCTGGGCATCCGCACCAATTGGTTTCGCCGTCTGCATCGTAAAATCGTCGTGGTCGATGGCATGGTCGCGTTCATCGGTGGAATCAATTTTTCCGGCGATCACCTGGCCGATTTCGGCCCCGAAGCCAAGCAGGATTACTCGGTGGAAGTTCAGGGCCCGGCGGTGGCCGACATCCACCATTTCGCCCTGCTGCAAAGTGGTCGCCCGGGCCGCGCGCGGTTCTGGTGGCAGCGCCGCCGCCAGCGCCGCGCCGAAATGGCTTTCGACGACCATGACGGTCAGGTACGTCTGGTGTTCCGCGACAACGACCAGCACAGCACCGATATCGAAGACGTTTATCTGCAAGTGCTGCGCCGCGCCAAACGCCGCGTGGTGATCGCCAACGCGTATTTCTTCCCCGGTTACCGCTTGCTGCGGGAAATCCGCAATGCGGCGCGACGTGGTGTCGAGGTGCGACTGATTCTGCAAGGGCAGCCAGACATGCTGGTGGCCAAACTCGCGGCGCGCATGACCTACGATTATTTGCTCAAGGCCGGAGTGCAGATTGACGAATATTGTGCGCGCCCGCTGCACGGCAAAGTCGCGCTTGTCGATGACGAATGGAGCACCGTCGGTTCGAGCAACCTCGACCCGTTGAGCTTGTCGCTGAACCTGGAAGCCAACGTGCTGATTCGCGACCGCGCCTTCAATCAGCACTTGTTCGAGCGCCTCGAAGACCTCAGCCAGAATCACTGCAAGGCCATGGATGCGAGCAAGTCGCCACGCGGGCGGATCTGGCACATGACCGTGGGGTTTCTGGTCTTCCACTTTCTGCGGCACTTCCCGGCAATGGCCGGTTGGCTGCCGGCGCACAAACCAAGGCTCAAGCCGTTTCGAGGTGACCGCTCATGAGCCATTCCGAGGTGCATTCCGCCCAGCATTCGACGCCTGCGACGCACTCGAAATGGAGTCGCTGGAAACGCCCGCTGACGCTGCTGTTTTTTCTCGCACTGATCGTGTTGCTGACGATGTTCGCCACGCGCATTGAATGGGCCGAAGTGCTGCAGACCCTCGCCGACTTAAAAGTGCGCACGCTGATCATCGCGGCCAGCCTGACGTTGTTGAGCTTTCTGGTGTACGCCAGCTTCGACCTGATCGGACGCACCTACATTCGCCAGGATCTGACCTGGAAACAGATCCTGCCGGTGGGGATCATCAGCTACGCATTCAATTTGAACCTGAGCGCGTGGGTCGGCGGCATTGCCATGCGTTATCGGCTCTACTCGCGCCTTGGGGTGAGCAAAAGCAACATCGCCAAGATCCTCGGCCTGAGCCTGGCGACCAATTGGTTTGGCTACATGACCATTGCCGGCGTGGTGTTCAGCAGCGGTCTGGTGAGCATGCCGCCGGGGTGGAAAGTCAGCAGCACCGCGCTGCAAGGCATCGGCGTTTTACTGCTGCTGATCAGCGCGGGCTATCTTGCGGCGTGCCAGTTTTCCAAGCGCCGCGAATGGTCGATTCGCGGTGTGGAGATCAATCTGCCGTCGCTGCGCATGGCGGTATTGCAACTGTTGCTGGGCGCATTGAACTGGTCGTTGATGGCGGCGGTGATTTTCACCTTGCTGCCGAGCAAGCTCGACTACCCGTTGGTGCTGGGGGTGCTGTTGATCAGTGCGATTGCCGGGGTCATCACCCACATTCCGGCAGGTCTTGGCGTGCTGGAAGCGGTGTTTGTGGCGTTGCTGCAACACGAAGCTTCGCGCGGCAGTCTGGTGGCGGGGTTACTGGCGTATCGGGCGATTTATTTTCTATTGCCGTTGTTGATAACAGTGGTGATGTATTTGGTGGTTGAGGCCAAGGCCAAGGCGCTGCGAATAGAGAAGAAACCGAGGCATTAAGATCAAAAGATCGCAGCCTGCGGCAGCTCCTACAGTTGGAATGCATTTTCCCTGTAGGAGCTGCCGCAGGCTGCGATCTCTTGATCTTCAGGATTGGATAATGCTCAACCGCTCACCAACAACCATCTCGGTAATCCAGTCCACCAGAATCGAGGTATACGCCTGCTGCGACACCGGCTCGCTCAGCGCATGATCGGCGCCGTCGATAATCCGGTGCGTCAGTGAATGGGTCTGCTGGCATGCCGCGCGGTAACTCATGATCGCCGCGTGGGGCACGTAGTCATCGGTTTCCGACTCCACCAGCAACACATCCCCGGTGAACTGCGAACACGCATGCAGCGCACGGTTGCTGTCGGCGCGCACCAGCGTGCTTCGATAATCACGCAAATCGGCCTTGTCCAGCTCACGTTTGGGCGTGTGCCATTGCTCATCGCGATACAGCGCTGGCACGCGCAACGCCAGCCAGCGCACCGGGCGCAATGACGTAAGGATCGATGCCAGGTAACCGCCATAACTGGTGCCGACCACGGCGATTGCCGAGGTATCGAGCGCCGGATGCGCCAGCAAGCGGTCGTACGCCGCGAGCAGATCGCGCAAGTTGTCTTCGCGGGTGACGCGGGTCAGCGGAATTCCGGTGCCGCCGGTATGCCCGCGCAAGTCGAACGTCAGACATACACAACCGAGACCGGCGATACCTTTGGCTCGCTCCAGATCGCGCTCCTGGCTACCGCCCCAACCGTGGACAAACAACACTCCCGGGACTTTCGATTTGGGACTGAGAAAGGTCCCGCTCATCTGTTCATCATCAATGTCGATTTGAATGCTTTCGCTTCTAGCCGTCATAGGATTTGACCGTTACGTATTTGAGGAGAAATTCACTGTTTTCGGCCGGGCCGCGATACACCTCGATGGCATTCGCCGGCAGCGGTTGATCGATGTAGGTTTCCACCGAAGACACGCGAATCGCGCGCATCCCCGGGTCGTTGACGAAACTTTGCAGCGCGGCGACTTCAGCGCTGCTGGCGCCACCCATGCGCCAGGATTGTTCGAGTACACCGCTGCGGGTTTTGCCGTTGTTGTCCAGCCCTTGGGCGATGTCGTAGTTGCGGCGCGAGGCGTAGAAACGTGGGTAGGCTTCGTCGGCGGCACTGTCGAAAATCTGCGCCTGTTCGATGGCCAGGCGCACATCGTCCGGTAAATCCAGCGCCAGCAGATCGTCATAGCCACCCTGCACCACCAGCAGGTTCGAGCCGCCATAAACCTCTTCATCGTGGGCGTCTTTGGTCAAGTATTGATCACCACAATAACTCAACACTTTGTCGCCGATGAATGACTGGCCGACGCTGTGAGTGACCACGTCGCTCAAGTCCTGCTCCAGCACTACGCCCTCACTGAAGTATTTTTCAATGTCGGGACGGGCGAGGACTTCGTCGAAGGCGTCCAGACTCTTTATAACTTCCTGACCGCGACCGGCGCAGGCGTGAATCGGCTTCAGACGAATCGGCCCGCTGTACAGCAAGTGCTCGGCAGCGGGCCGTGCATCTTCCAGAGCAAACACGCTGAGACCGTCGAGGACCACATTGCGCGTGCGTTCGCTGAACAGCGGCGACCAGCCTTGTGGCGCTGTGGCCAAATGGCTGCGCAGACCGTGGCTGATGGCTTTGGTGCAAATGAAGTCATGTTCGACAAAGCCGCCCCACAGATCTTCCGGGCCCTTGATGCCCAGCGCCTGGGCCTGGGCAGCGCCGACGATGGTTTGCGTGGGCAGCAGATACAGATCACGGCCGCGATGTTTTTCCGGGTCGTAACTGCCACCGAATTTCAACCCGATAATCTGCGCCAGCCAGCGGGCCAGCGCCTTGTTGGTTTGCACTTCATGCTGCGGCGCGTCGGCACGCACCGAGTGGGCGACGACGATTTTTTTGCGGGGTGTCGGGGTCATGCGTCCCCCTTCCATCGGTTCGATGACTGTAGCGGTGAGAGGTGCAGAGATCAGGCCAACGACTGCTCTAGGAAAATCATAGACCAATCAGAAACTTGCCCGAAAGGTGCTGGCATCACGCCTGTTTCAAACTGCACGACGGCCCGCAAAACCCCGGCAAATTGCACGATCCATAAACCGCCGGAGAACCTTGTGGGAGCTGGCTTGCCAGCGATAGCGGTGGTTCAGTCACCGACTCGTCCGACTGTGAGATCGAATCGCGGGCAAGCCCGCTCCCACAGGTACTGGGTTGTTTCTGACTAACGGGATAATCCAAACCGCGCCCGATAATCACTCGGCGCCAGCCCGGTGATTTTCTTGAAGATCGCGCGAAACGCTCCTGGATCCTGATAGCCGACCGTCCAGGCAATGTGATCGATGGTGCCATTGGAGAACTCGAGCATTTCCCGCGCCTTGCCCACCCGCAAGTGCTGACAATACTCGGTCGGCTTCAACCCCGTCGCCGCGCGAAAACGGCGCAGGAATGTGCGCTCCTCCAGCCCCGCCCGCTCGGCCATTGTCGTCAGCGAAACATCCGTCGCGCCAGTGCTTTGCAGCCAATGTTGAACCTTGAGTATCGGCGCGTCACCATGGCTCAGAATCGGTGCGAAATTACTCCCGCACTCGCTCGCGCTGTCGCTGTGCTCGATCACCAGAAATCGCGCAGTGGCGGTGGCGATGCTCGGCCCAAGCAGACGATCAACCAGACGCAAGCCCAATTCTGACCACGCCATCAATCCAGCGGTGGTGATCAGATCCCCGTCATCGACAATGGGCGTATCAGCCTTGAGTTTGATCTTCGGATAACGCTCGGCAAAAGCCTTGGCCGACGTCCAGTGCGTAGTGGCGCTACGGCCGTCGAGCAGACCGCTTTCAGCCAACATCAGCGAGCCTACGCAGACGCCACCAAGCGTCGCCCCACGAGCATGCTGATCGCGCAGCCACTGCAACAGACCGCTCGGCATTTGCGCCGCAGAAAAACCACCGATAGACGGCGGAATCAGCACCGCGAGCAGATGGCTGTCACTGCCCGGACGACTGTCATAAATCCGCTCGGGCGATTGAACCCCTTCGATCTGCCAGTGACTGACCCGCAGCAGCGGCAGTTGCGCAGCCTGATACTCGGCGGCAATCCGGTTGGCCACCGCGAACAGATCGGTCAGGCCATGCACCGCCGCCATCTGCGCACCGGGGTAAATCAATATGCCCAGTTCAGCGACAGCGGCCCTTTCTACGCCCATTGTCAGTTTTCCCCTGCTTATTGTCGGTGCGGCCAATCCTCGATTCGCTGGTCAGCGTCAATACTGAAGCCACTTCCAGCCAATCCATCGAGGACACACCCATGGCCAAGCAAGCGCTCATCGTAGTCGATATCCAGAACGACTACTTCCCCCAAGGCAAGTGGCCGCTGGCCGGTGCTGATGCCGCCGCCGACAACGCCGCGCGGCTGATCGCAGCGTTTCGTGAGTCAGGCGATTCGGTGGTGCATATCCGCCACGAATTCACCTCCCCCGACGCACCGTTTTTCACCCCGGGTTCTGAAGGCGCCAAGCTGCATCCCAAAGTGCTCAACCGCGCCGATGAACCTGTCGTGCTCAAACACTTCGTCAATTCATTCCGCGAAACCGAACTACAAGCGATCCTCAACGAGAAAGGCATCAAGGAACTGGTGGTGGTCGGCAGCATGAGCCACATGTGCGTCGACGGTATCACCCGTGCAGCGGCGGATCTGGGCTACAGCGTTACGGTGATTCACGACGCCTGCGCCAGCCGCGACCTGGAGTTCAATGGCCTTACCGTGCCGGCGGCGCATGTTCACGCAGCGTTCATGTCAGCCTTGGGTTTTGCCTACGCCAGCGTGGTGTCCACCGACGAATTCCTCGCAAAACCTCACTGAGTCATACCTTGCAAACTATCCGGGCCCGCCTTCCAGCGGGCCTTTTTTCGTCTGTCATAAAAATCTCACGCGTGAGCCATTGATGGCACTTTGATTTGGTTGTAGTGTGGCTCACGCGTGAGATGTTCATAACCGAGCCATTGCCATGAAAAGCCGTTCCCCCACATCGAAATCAGAAAGCCCGAAGGGAGAGCGCGCGAAACCGTCGGCGAAAAAACCGTCGAGCTTCTATATGAAGCAGATGCGCGCAGGCCTGGCCGCTGCCGGTTATGTGAAACACGAAACTTGGGTGCTTCCCGAAAACCGAAGCTTGCTCAAGCAAATGGAGCAACAGCTACGCCAACCGATTCTGGCTGGCTCTTTCATGTCGGAGAATTACATGAGCGCAGGCAACAACTGGACCATCGATAGCCTCTTCAACGCCCTCAAGGCCCTGGACGAGGTGGCTTCGCAAGAGATCACGCTGTCGCTGATCCAGAGCTCCGAACCCAGCATCAAGCTGGAAATGAACGAATTCGGCGGTCTGCCGATTCACATCGCCTTGGCTGGCCAGCAGATCATCGTCGACACCGTGCTGGTGGACATCGATTCGATCTCGGACGTAGCGACTTTCAACGACGCCGTGTTGCGCAGCCGGGAAATGTTCCCGCTGTCCTCGATCGGTATCGAGTCGATGCCGAACGGGCAGACCGTTTACAACATGTTTGGCGCCCTCAGCGCCGACTCGAGCCTGACCAACGTCGTCACCGAGGTGAAAACCCTGGTCGACAACGTGCAGCGCGCGAGTGAAGCCTTCGAACACTTCTTCAAGTAATCAACAGGGAATATCCAATGACTCAGTCCATCTGGAGCAAGTTGTTCACCGCACTGCGCGGCGGCGCCAATGAAGTCGGCGAAGCAATCGTCGACCAACAGGCCCTGCGCATCCTCGACCAGGAAATCCGCGACGCCGATACCGCACTGTCGAACGCCCGCCGTGAACTGGTCACCATCATGGCCAAGCACAAACTGGCTGCTGACCGCGTGAGCGAGTACGACGCCAAGATCAAGGATCTCGAAGCCAAGGCTGTTTCGGCCCTGAACGCCGGTCGTGAAGACCTCGCGCTGGAAGTGGCCGAAGCGATTTCTACCCTGACCAACGACCTCGACGCCGAGAAAAAACAGAGCGACGAGTTCGGCACCTACGCCGAAAACATGCGCAAAGACATCAGCAAGGCCGAGGCGCGGATCAAGAGCCTGCGCCAGCAAGTGGACATGGCCAAGGCCCGTGAAAGCGTGCAGAAAGCCCAGGTCAGCGCATCGATTGCCAGCGGCGGCGCCAATGGCAAACTGGAAACCGCCGTCGGCACTCTGAATCGCCTGCAGGCCAAGCAGCAGCAACGCGCCGCCGAGCTGAGTGCAGCTGATGAACTGGCCGACGCCTCGACCGGCAACGACCTGGATCGCAAACTGCGCGACGCCGGCATCACGCCGAACGAAGGCAGCGCCAATGCGATTCTTGAGCGCCTGAAGCAAAAGTCTGCTCAGTAAGCGTTTGCACAAAACCCTTGTAGGAGTGAGCCTGCTCGCGATGAGGCCGGAACATTCAACCTCAGTGTTGTCTGAACCGGCGCAATCGCGAGCAGGCTCACTCCTACTTGTTTTGTGGCGTGTTGTTGATCGCGCAGCCCGGTACACTAGCCACGCTTTTTCGCCAACGAACACTTCCACCCGCTTCAAGGAACGTACCCATGGGATGGTTTAAAGACTTGCTGGGCACCAGCAACTGGCAGACCGCTGCGCCAACACCGACCGTTGTCAGCGGTCCACTCGGCATGGCCCAAGGCAAGGCCGTCAGGTTCGATACAACGCTGGCGCTGTTGCTCGACGGTTCGACCACGGTGCGCGTGCCCTTCGATCAGGCGATCTGGAGCCACGGCTGGGTCGACCTCGGCCAGTCCAACAAACTGCACCGCTATTACATGAACGACGAGGATTTCTGGCTGCAGATCCACGTCACCGGCGACGACCAGATCGAATCGGTCACCCTGTTCAACTACCTCAGTTACGTGACCGTCAACAGTGACGCCGAACTGCAGCGCCTGGCGGGTCCAAGCAGCCCGATCGGCCTCCCGGCTTACACCCACGACGGTGTCGGGTTCACCCGCGAATGGGGCACCGAGCAAGGTCAGACCGAACTCGTACCGATGACCGAGCAAGTGGTCAACCCGGACGAAAGCTACACCATCGAACACCACTCGATGCTTTACGCCCGCGACACTGGCCTGACCGATCGCCGCGAATTGCTGCTGTTCTCCGTCGAACAGGACGAAGAAGGCACCGTCAGCTTGAGCACCTCTCTGGGTATCTCGCTGTACACGACTGATTTGAGCACCATTTAAAAAGGAAGTTTTTCATGCTGGAAGTGCTGGCCGTTTCCCTGAACAAGACCGCACTGGTCGGTTTCGTCGTTTACCTGATCGGCGCCGTGCTGCTGTTCATGCTGTTTCAATTCGTCTACACACGCATCACCCCGCACAAGGAATTCGAGCTGATCCGTTCCGGCAACAGCGCCGCGGCGATTGCGCTGTCCGGCGCGATCATCGGTTTTGCGATTCCGGCCAGTAACGTGATCGCCTTCTCGGTCAATGTCGTCGACTTCGTGCTTTGGGCGGTGATTGCGGCCGTTGTACAACTGCTGGCATTTCTCGCCACAGGCTTGGTCCTCAAAGGCACGTCCCAGCGCATCGCCAACGGTGAAGTGGCTTCCGGCATTTATGTCGCTGCGGTGGCGATCAGCGTCGGCATGCTCAATGCCGCCTGCATGACACCGTCCAACTGACCGGCAGGAAGCCCTCGATGAAACGCAGTAAATACGTTCAGTTGTCCCTCGCCGCCTCGGTGGCCCTGGCCATCTCCGGCGAAGCGGTAGCAGTCGATCAGCCACGCAGCTTCCAGAGTGTCGAGCAGTGTGTCGATGCCGAAGTCGCCGCCGATGTCTGCTCGAACGCCTACGTCGCCGCCCTGACCGAGCACCGTCGTATCGCCCCGGCGTACGATGACAAGGCCGAGTGCGACGCAGACTTTGCCGCCGACTGGTGCCAGAAAAATTCGTCCGGCAAATTCGTGCCGAAACTGGGTGGCTTCAAAATCAGCCAGAACGCTGAAGCGCCACAGAATCTCGATGCGATTGCCGATGCGCAGATGCCCGCCGGTGACGTCAACGCCGCACAAGCCGCACAGGCCACGACTCATTCTTCCGCTAGCTCGACCAGCGGCCTGCTCACGGGATGGCTGATCGGCAACGCGATGAGTAACAACTCCAATCGCACGGTTTATCGTGATCGCGACACACGCCAGACCTACAACACCTCGACGCAGTACCGCAAAGTCGAATCTGCTCCGGTCACGCGCAGCCAGCCTGACTATGAGAGCAGCAAGAGCAAACCGGTGAACGTCGCCTCCTCGACTTCCCGTGGCGGTTTCGGCAGCCAGTCCATTGCCCGCAGCGGATGGGGTGGCTGGGGCAGCAGTTCCGGCCGTTCGAGCAGCTGATCATGAAAAAGATCCACTGCGCCGAGCGCCCCGACTGGAAACACACCGCCGAGAGTCTCGGCTTCATGTTCCATACCATCGATGACGAACCGTACTGGGACGAAAGCGCCTACTACCAGTTCTCGCTGGCGCAGATCGAAAACGATCTCGAGGATCCGACCACCGAACTGCACGAGATGTGCATGGACCTGGTCGACCGCGTCGTGCGCAGCGAAGAGTTGCTCGACCGCTTGAGCATCCCGGCGTCGTACTACGACATGATCCGCACCTCCTGGCTGGAAGGTCATCCGCATCTGTACGGGCGCATGGACTTTTCCTACAGCGGTAACGGCCCGGCGAAACTGCTGGAGCTCAACTACGACACGCCGACCAGCCTCTACGAAGCGGCGGCGTTCCAGTGGGGTTGGCTTGAGCAATGCATCGAACGCGGCACGCTGCCGCGCCATGCCGACCAGTTCAACAGCATCGACACCAAACTGCACCAGGCCTTTGCCGAGTTGCAACTGAAGCGGCCGTTTTACTTTGCGTCGATGAAAGACTCGGTCGAGGACAAAGGCACCACGGATTACCTGCGCTTGATCGCCGAAAAAGTCGGTATCGAATCGCGACACATCGACATTGAAGACATCGGCCTTACGGCTGAAGGTCGCTTTGTTGATCTGCAAGATCGATGGATCCCGCATCTGTTCAAGCTGCATGCCTGGGAATTCATTTTCCACGAACCGTTCGGCGCGGCGATTGCCGAGTGCGACACGCAGTTTTTCGAACCGGCATGGAAGGCGATCCTGTCGAACAAAGGCGTGTTGCCGTTACTGTGGGAAATGCACAAGGGGCATCCGAATCTGCTGGCGGCGCATCTTGATCCAGATCCGGCCAGTGCAGTGCCAAAGGGCTGGGTACGCAAGCCGTACTTTTCCCGCGAGGGCGCCAACATTGAACTGCAGACGGCTGACGGTCTGATCGTCAAAGAGGACGGGCCGTACACCGACGCGCCGTTTATCCTGCAGAAGTTTGCGCCGCTGCCGAAGTTTGGCGACAGCTACACGCTGATCGGCTCATGGGTGATTGGCGATCAGGCGGCGGGGATTGGGGTGCGGGAAGACAACAGTCTGATCACCAAGGATTCGAGCCGCTTCCTGCCGCACCTGATCCTCGACTGAACCACAGCTCCCACAGGGATTTGAGGTAACAACAGATTTTTGCATACAAAAAAGGCCCGTCGTTTAAGCGACGGGCCTTTTTATTTGCGGCGGTTACAACAGCGAATCAGAACGGAATATCGTCATCGAAGCTGTCGAAATCCGGAGCCGGTTGCGGTGCGGCCTGCTGTGGAGCCGGGGCCGAACGCTGTTGTGGAGCCGACTGCTGAGGACGCGGAGCCTGCTGGCGCGGAGCCGGAGCCGACTGCTGATAGTTGTTGCCGCCACCTTGTTGGTCGCCCTGTTGTGGACGGCCGCCGAGCAGTTGCATGGTGCCTTGCATGTCGACCACGATTTCGGTGGTGTAACGCTTGATACCGTCTTTTTCCCACTCGCGGGTCTGCAGCTTGCCTTCGATGTAGACCTGCGAACCTTTACGCAGGTATTCGCCGGCGATTTCGGCGACTTTGCCGAACATCGAAACACGGTGCCACTCGGTCTTCTCGACCTTCTGACCGGTTTGCTTGTCGGTCCACTGTTCGCTGGTTGCCAGACTCAGGTTGGTCACGGCGTTACCGTTAGGCAGGTAGCGAACTTCGGGATCCTGGCCGCAAGTGCCGACCAATATGACTTTGTTAACCCCACGGGCCATAACGTTCTCCTAGGCTTCGCAAGCAGCCCCGGCCGGGTTGTTCACCAGGCGTTCGAGGGTGTCGCGATCCACTAATTCTTTGTCCAGTTTGATGTAAACAGCCGCTTCGTCAGCAACTATCACTGCATCGGTTACCCCTACGAGGGCCTTGAGGCGCTCGACCAGACCCGCTTCGCGGATCGCCTCGGGCGACAACGGCAAGCGCAGGCTCGTCACGTAGGGAGGTTCACGCATGGTAACAGCAAAGGCCAGCCAGATGGCAGCCAGACCCGCGCATCCAAGGAACACAACCGACAGACCGCCATGCTGAAACAGCCAGCCGCCGAGTATCCCGCCGAGTGCCGAACCGAGGAACTGGCTGGTGGAATACACGCCCATGGCCGTGCCCTTCCCGCCTGCCGGTGAAACCTTGCTGATCAGCGACGGCAATGAGGCCTCCAGCAGATTGAACGCGGTGAAGAACACCACCGTACCGATCACCAGAGCCCGCAGGCTGTCGCCGAACTGCCAGAAGAATAGCTCAGTCAGCATCAGCGTCGTCACGGCGCCGAGCAAAACTCGTTTCATTTTGCGTTTCTTCTCGCCATAGATGATGAACGGGATCATGGCGAAGAACGAAATCAGCAGCGCGGTGAGATAGACCCACCAGTGCTGTTCCTTGGGCAAACCGGCTTTTTCCACCAGTGCCAGAGGCAGCGCGACGAAGCTCGACATCAGCATCGCGTGCAACACAAAGATACCTAAATCGAGGCGCAGCAGATCGGGGTGCTTGAGCGTCGGCATCAAGGCCTGACGCGCTACACCAGATTCACGGTGAGTCAGCGGACCGGTCGATTTCGGCACCATGAACATCACAATGACGATGCCCACCAGCGCCATGCCACCGGTGGCAAGGAACAACCCCGACAGACCAAACGCGCGGGTCAGCAATGGTCCGACGACCATGGCCACGGCGAACGACAGGCCAATGGTCATGCCGATCATCGCCATGGCTTTGGTGCGGTGCTGCTCGCGGGTAAGGTCGGAAAGCAGAGCCATCACCGCCGCGGAAATGGCGCCGGCACCTTGCAGGATCCGTCCGGCGATCACGCCCCAGATAGAATCAGCCTGTGAAGCCAGAACACTGCCCAGAGCGAAGACGATCAGCCCGAGGTAAATCACCGGACGACGGCCGATGCGGTCGGAAATAACCCCGAACGGAATCTGGAAAATTGCCTGGGTCAGGCCGTAGGCGCCGATGGCCAAGCCGATCAGGGCCGGGGTCGCTCCCGCCAGATCCATGCCGTAGGTCGCCAGCACCGGCAACACCATGAACATGCCCAGCATACGGAAGGCGAACACCAGGGCCAGACCGCTCGCCGCGCGGGTCTCGCTGCCACTCATGCGTTCGCTGTGGGGATCGTGCATGGAAAAACCTCGTGTGAACCGGCGGCGATTCTACCAGTCCCATCGAAAGACGGGGTAGATCGCGACGCTTTGACGCGTATAGATGAAACTCTCTTCATCCAAGGCAAAAAACCCTTCGTTTGATAGTGTGCATCCATCCAGTATTTGCCCGTATACTCCTACGTTTTCGACGCCCGCCGAGCGAGGCCACTTTGGACAAGATCCTGATACGTGGGGCCCGTACCCACAACCTGAAGAACATCGACCTGACCCTGCCACGGGACAAACTGATCGTCATCACCGGCCTGTCCGGATCCGGCAAGTCGTCCCTGGCTTTCGACACACTGTACGCCGAAGGTCAGCGCCGCTATGTCGAATCGCTGTCGGCCTATGCCCGCCAGTTCCTGTCGATGATGGAAAAGCCCGACGTCGACACCATCGAAGGCCTGTCGCCGGCAATCTCCATCGAACAGAAGTCGACCTCGCACAACCCGCGCTCCACGGTCGGCACCATCACCGAAATCTACGACTACCTGCGCCTGCTCTATGCTCGCGTCGGCACGCCGCGCTGCCCGGATCACGACATTCCACTGGAGGCGCAGACCGTCAGCCAGATGGTCGACCTGGTGCTGGCGCAGCCCGAAGGCAGCAAACTGATGTTGCTGGCCCCGGTGATCCGCGAGCGTAAAGGCGAACACCTGTCGGTCTTCGAAGAGTTGCGCGCGCAAGGTTTCGTCCGCGCCCGGATCAATGGCCGCATCTGCGAGCTCGACGAGCTGCCGAAACTGGATAAACAGAAGAAGCACTCGATTGACGTGATCGTCGACCGCTTCAAAGTGCGCGCCGATCTGCAGCAGCGTCTGGCCGAGTCTTTCGAGACCGCGCTGAAACTGGCGGACGGCATCGCCCTGGTCGCACCGATGGACGATGAGCCGGGCGAAGAAATGATCTTCTCCGCGCGCTTCGCCTGCCCGATTTGCGGCCACGCGATCAGCGAGCTGGAACCCAAGCTGTTTTCCTTCAACAACCCGGCCGGCGCCTGCCCGACGTGCGATGGCCTGGGCGTGAAGCAGTTCTTCGACATCAAACGTCTGGTCAACGGCGAGCTGACCCTGGCCGAGGGCGCGATACGTGGCTGGGACAGGCGCAACGTCTATTACTTCCAGATGCTCGGCTCGCTGGCATCGCACTACAAGTTCAGCCTGGAAAAACCGTTCAATGAACTGACCGCCGAGCAGCAGAAACAGATCCTGCACGGCAGCGGTTCACAGAATGTCGACTTCAAGTATTTGAACGACCGTGGCGATATCGTCAAACGCTCGCACCCGTTCGAAGGCATCGTGCCGAACCTGGAGCGTCGCTACCGCGAAACCGAATCGGCGAGCGTGCGTGAAGAGTTGGCCAAGTTCCTCAGCACTCAGTCGTGCCCGGATTGCCGTGGTACGCGTTTGCGTCGTGAAGCGCGACATGTATGGGTAGGCGAGAAGACCCTGCCTGCGGTAACCAACCTGCCGATCGGCGATGCCTGCGTTTACTTCGGCGAGCTGAAGATGACTGGTCGTCGCGGTGAAATTGCCGACAAGATCCTCAAGGAAATCCGCGAGCGTCTGCAGTTCCTGGTCAACGTTGGTCTGGATTACCTGTCGCTGGATCGCAGCGCTGACACGCTGTCCGGTGGCGAGGCGCAGCGGATTCGTCTGGCCAGCCAGATCGGTGCGGGTCTTGTCGGTGTCTTGTACATCCTCGACGAGCCGTCCATTGGCTTGCACCAACGTGACAACGACCGGTTGCTCGGCACGCTCAAGCACCTTCGCGATATCGGCAACACGGTGATTGTGGTCGAGCACGACGAGGACGCGATTCGCCTGGCCGACTACGTGGTGGATATCGGTCCGGGTGCCGGTGTGCATGGCGGGCAGATCGTTGCCGAAGGTACGCCGGCCGAAGTCATGGCACACCCGGACTCCCTGACCGGTAAATACCTGTCAGGTCGGGTGAAGATTGAAGTGCCGGCCAAACGCACGCCGCGCAACAAGAAGCTGACGCTGTCGCTCAAGGGCGCACGCGGCAACAACCTGCGCAATGTCGATCTGGAAATCCCGATTGGCTTGCTCACATGCGTGACCGGCGTGTCCGGCTCGGGCAAATCGACGCTGATCAACAATACGCTGTTCCCGCTGAGCGCCACCGCACTCAATGGCGCGACGACACTGGAAGCGGCAGCACACGACAGCATCAAAGGCCTGGAACATCTCGACAAAGTCGTCGACATCGACCAGAGCCCTATCGGTCGTACACCGCGCTCCAACCCTGCGACATATACCGGTCTGTTCACCCCCATCCGCGAGCTGTTCGCTGGCGTACCGGAATCACGCTCCCGCGGCTACGGCCCGGGGCGTTTCTCGTTCAACGTCAAGGGTGGCCGTTGCGAAGCGTGTCAGGGCGATGGCCTGATCAAAGTCGAGATGCACTTCCTGCCGGACATCTACGTGCCGTGCGACGTGTGCAAGAGCAAGCGTTACAACCGCGAAACCCTTGAAATCAAATACAAGGGCAAGAGCATCCACGAAACCCTCGAAATGACCATCGAGGAAGCCCGGGTGTTCTTCGACGCGGTGCCGGCGCTGGCGCGCAAGCTGCAAACGTTGATGGACGTCGGCCTGTCGTACATCAAGCTCGGGCAGTCGGCGACGACGTTGTCCGGTGGTGAAGCACAGCGGGTCAAGTTGTCTCGTGAACTGTCCAAGCGTGACACCGGCAAGACCCTGTACATCCTCGATGAGCCGACCACCGGCCTGCATTTTGCGGATATCCAGCAATTGCTCGATGTATTGCATCGCCTGCGCGACCACGGCAACACCGTGGTGGTGATCGAACACAACCTCGACGTGATCAAGACGGCCGACTGGCTGGTGGATCTCGGCCCTGAGGGCGGTTCAAAGGGTGGGCAAATCATTGCCACAGGTACGCCAGAGGAAGTCGCCGACATGAAGCAATCTCACACCGGCCATTACCTCAAGCCATTGCTGATCCGTGATCGGGCTTAAATGCCGGACATGAAAAAGCCCCTGTCACTTCATCAGTGACAGGGGCTTTTTTGTATCGTTTTGCAATCAGGAAGTGTGAGATTGCAGGTAATTCTCGAGACCGATCAGCTTGATCAGACCCAACTGCTTTTCCAGCCAGTAGGTGTGATCTTCTTCGGTGTCGTTCAACTGCACGCGCAGGATCTCGCGGCTGACATAGTCTTTGTGCTGCTCGCACAGCTCGATGCCTTTGCACAGTGCGGCGCGTACTTTGTACTCAAGGCGCAGATCGGCTTCGAGCATCTCCGGCACAGTGGTGCCGACATCCAGATCATCCGGGCGCATGCGCGGGGTGCCTTCGAGCATCAGAATCCGACGCATCAATGCATCAGCGTGACCTGCTTCTTCTTCCATCTCGTGGTTGATTCGCTCGTAGAGTTTGGTGAACCCCCAGTCCTCATACATCCGCGAATGAACGAAATATTGATCACGCGCGGCCAGTTCGCCGGTCAGCAACGTGTTGAGGTAATCGATTACGTCTGGGTGGCCTTGCATCGCCCTACATCTCCCTACTTGAAAGTCTGTAGTTTGAACCAACCTGACTGGAAGGTCACCCGTCACACGCAATAAAAGCGAAGATATTCTTAGAAAAGCAGCCTAAATAACGCAAAAACCGCCCAAATGAGGGCGGTTCTGCTTCTCGTTTAGACTTCGTTAAGCTGTACGTTGAGCAGCTTTGCGATTGCTTCTCCATACGCCGGATCGGCTTTGTAGAAATGCTGCAACTGACGGTCAATCACATCGCTCGAAACGCCAGCCATGGCGCCGGCGATGTTATTCACCAGCAGCGCCTTCTGTTCGTCGCTCATCAAGCGGAACAGCGCACCGGCATGGCTGTAGTAATCGGTGTCTTCGCGGTGATCGTAACGATCAGCCGCGCCGCTCAAGGCCAGCGCAGGCTCAGCATAATGCGGAGCTTGTTTGGGCGATTCGATGTAGCTGTTCGGCTCGTAGTTGGGCGCTGCGCCGCCGTTGTTGCCGAACGCCATCGAGCCATCACGCTGATAGGTGTTGACCGGGCTGCGTGGCGCGTTCACCGGCAATTGCTGGTGATTGGTACCAACACGGTAGCGATGGGCGTCGGCGTAAGCGAAGACGCGACCTTGCAGCATGCGATCCGGCGACAGACCAACGCCTGGCACCATGTTGCTCGGGCCGAAAGCTGCCTGTTCGACTTCGGCGAAATAGTTGAGCGGGTTGCGGTTCAGTTCCAACTCACCGACTTCGATCAACGGGAATTCTTTCTGCGACCAGGTTTTGGTCACGTCGAACGGGTTCTCGCAGTGCGCCGCCGCTTGCGCTTCGGTCATGATCTGAATGCACACGCGCCATTTCGGGAAGTCACCGCGCTCGATCGCCTCGAACAGATCGCGCTGGGCGTAGTCCGGATCAGTACCCGCCAGGCGTGCAGCGTCGGAGGGCGAAAGATTCTTGATGCCTTGCTTGGTTTTGTAGTGCCACTTCACCCAGTGACGCTCACCTTTTGCGCTGACAAGGCTGTAAGTGTGGCTGCCGAAGCCGTGCATGTGACGGTAGCCGTCAGGAATACCGCGATCGGAGAACAGAATGGTCACTTGATGCAGCGCTTCAGGCGAATGTGACCAGAAGTCCCACATCATCTGCGCGCTTTTCAGGTTGCTTTGCGGCAGGCGTTTTTGCGTATGGATAAAGTCAGGGAATTTCAGTGGATCGCGAATGAAGAACACGGGCGTGTTGTTGCCAACGATGTCCCAATTACCTTCTTCGGTATAAAACTTCAGAGCAAAACCGCGCGGATCACGTTCGGTATCGGCCGAACCACGCTCGCCACCCACGGTAGAAAAGCGCAGAAACGTCGGGGTTTGTTTACCGACCGCGGCAAACAATTTGGCGCTGGTGTACTCGGTGATGTCACGGGTCACGGTGAATGTCCCGTAGGCGCCCGAGCCTTTAGCGTGCACGCGACGCTCCGGAATGTTTTCACGGTTGAAGTGAGCGAGCTTCTCGATCAGATGAAAGTCGTCGAGCAGCAGCGGGCCACGGGGGCCGGCGGAACGAGAATTCTGGTTGTCAGCGACAGGTGCGCCACTGGCGGTCGTAAGCGTTTTGATCTGGCTCATACGGTCTTCTTCCTCTGTCAGTCTTGAAACTGCCGGCTAATCGGCTTGCTAGGAAGTATTGATCATCAATGTGACAGCCACAAATTCATTAACTTGTGCTTATCGATAGAAAATTACTAATTATGATTCCCAAGCCATAGTGCCAGCTGACCTGTGTCAGAAGCTTGTACGTAAAGCGAATTTTCTTGCAGGCACAAAAAACCGGGCACTAGGCCCGGTTCTTTGTTTCAGACTGACGTCTTACTCGGCGGATACAGCTTCGCCAGCAGTAGCACGATCAACCAACTCGACGTACGCCATAGGCGCGTTGTCGCCAGCGCGGAAACCGCACTTGAGGATGCGCAGGTAGCCACCCTCACGGGTAGCGTAACGCTTGCCCAGGTCGTTGAAGAGCTTACCAACGATAGCTTTCGAACGAGTACGGTCGAAAGCCAGACGGCGGTTAGCCAGGCTGTCTGTCTTGGCCAGAGTGATCAGCGGCTCAGCAACGCGACGCAGTTCTTTGGCTTTTGGCAGAGTAGTTTTGATCAGCTCGTGCTCGAACAGCGACACCGCCATGTTTTGAAACATGGCCTTGCGGTGCGAGCTGGTGCGGCTCAGGTGACGACCACTTTTACGATGACGCATGGTTCATTCCTTACCAAACACTACGTTCGGTGATTACGACGATCAGGCAGTCGCCTTGTCGTCCTTCTTAAGACTTGCAGGCGGCCAGTTGTCGAGGCGCATGCCGAGGGACAGACCGCGGGAGGCCAGAACGTCCTTGATTTCAGTCAAGGATTTCTTGCCCAGGTTCGGAGTCTTCAACAGCTCTACTTCGGTACGCTGAATCAGGTCACCGATGTAGTAGATGTTTTCCGCCTTAAGGCAGTTAGCCGAACGTACAGTCAGTTCCAGATCGTCAACCGGGCGAAGCAGGATCGGATCGATCTCGTCTTCCTGCTCGACAACCACTGGCTCACTGTCACCTTTGAGGTCGACGAACGCAGCCAACTGCTGTTGCAGAATGGTTGCAGCGCGGCGAATAGCCTCTTCAGGATCCAGAGTACCGTTGGTTTCCAGATCAATAACCAGCTTGTCCAGGTTAGTACGCTGCTCGACACGGGCGTTTTCCACCACGTATGCGATACGGCGAACCGGGCTGAACGAAGAGTCAAGCTGCAAGCGACCGATGCTGCGGCTTTCGTCTTCATCGCTCTGACGCGAGTCGGCTGGTTCATAACCACGACCACGAGCTACGGTGAGCTTCATGTTCAGGGCGCCGTTAGACGCCAGGTTAGCGATTACGTGATCGGGATTAACGATCTCGACATCATGATCCAGCTGAATATCGGCAGCGGTAACCACCCCCGAACCCTTCTTCGACAAGGTCAGCGTAACTTCGTCACGACCGTGCAGCTTGATGGCCAGACCTTTAAGGTTCAACAGGATTTCAATTACGTCTTCCTGTACACCTTCGATGGCGCTGTACTCGTGGAGCACACCGTCAATCTCGGCCTCGACTACTGCGCAGCCGGGCATTGAGGACAACAGGATGCGGCGCAGCGCGTTGCCCAGGGTGTGGCCAAAACCACGCTCGAGAGGCTCGAGAGTGATCTTGGCGCGGGTTGGACTGACAACCTGCACATCAATATGGCGGGGTGTCAGGAACTCATTTACCGAAATCTGCATGGATGCACCTATTTTCTAGCCCTTACTTGGAGTAGAGCTCGACAATCAGGCTTTCGTTGATGTCGGCGGACAGATCACTGCGAGCAGGAACGTTCTTGAAAACGCCCGACTTCTTCTCAGTGTCTACTTCTACCCATTCTACGCGGCCACGTTGGGCACACAGATCGAGAGCTTGGACAATGCGAAGTTGGTTTTTTGCTTTCTCGCGAACTGCAACCACGTCACCAGCACGAACCTGATACGACGGAACGTTTACGGTCTGACCGTTAACGCTGATCGACTTGTGCGATACCAGCTGGCGGGATTCGGCACGAGTCGAACCAAAGCCCATACGGTATACAACGTTGTCCAGACGGCATTCGAGCAGTTGCAGCAGGTTTTCACCGGTTGCACCTTTCTTGCCAGCAGCTTCTTTGTAGTAGCCGCTGAACTGACGCTCGAGAACGCCGTAGATACGACGGACCTTCTGCTTTTCACGCAGTTGGGTGCCGTAGTCGGACTGGCGACCGCGGCGTTGGCCGTGGATACCAGGTGCTGCTTCAATGTTGCACTTCGATTCGATCGCGCGCACGCCGCTCTTCAGGAAGAGATCGGTGCCTTCGCGACGAGCGAGTTTGCATTTTGGACCAATGTAACGAGCCATTCTTTACAATCTCCTGGATTACACGCGGCGCTTCTTCGGCGGACGGCACCCGTTGTGCGGGATTGGCGTCACGTCGGTGATGCTGGCGATCTTATAGCCACAGCCGTTCAATGCACGGACAGCGGACTCACGACCTGGACCTGGACCTTTGACGTTAACGTCGAGGTTTTTCAGGCCATATTCCAGCGCAGCTTGACCAGCACGTTCAGCAGCTACTTGAGCAGCAAACGGAGTGGACTTGCGGGAACCGCGGAAACCCGAACCACCGGAGGTAGCCCAAGAAAGCGCGTTACCTTGACGGTCGGTGATGGTCACGATGGTGTTGTTAAAAGAAGCATGGATGTGGGCGATGCCATCAACCACTGTCTTTTTAACTTTTTTACGAGGACGAGCAGCAGGTTTTGCCATGATTAATTTCCTGTCGATTCGCGTGGGCGATTACTTGCGGATCGGCTTACGCGGACCTTTACGGGTACGCGCGTTAGTCTTGGTACGCTGACCGCGTACTGGAAGACCACGACGATGACGCAGACCACGGTAGCAACCGAGGTCCATCAAACGCTTGATTTTCATGTTGATTTCGCGACGCAGGTCACCTTCAGTGGTGAACTTCGCCACTTCGCCACGCAATTGCTCAATCTGCTCGTCGCTCAGATCTTTGATCTTTGCGGCTGGGTTTACCCCAGTCTCTGCGCAAATTTTCTGCGCAGTAGTGCGACCAACACCATAGATGTAGGTCAGCGAGATAACAGTGTGCTTGTTATCTGGAATGTTAACGCCTGCAATACGGGCCATTCAGTGGGACTCCAATTGACAGCTACCTACGCCCCGGAAGCCAAGAAATAGGGCGCGAGATAATATCGCTGTAATAACAAATAATCAACCCGGCAGCGCACTAGCTGCCGGGCTTCAAGCGGATCACACTCAGCCTTGGCGCTGTTTGTGACGCGGTTCCGCGCTGCAAATTACTCGAACAACACCTTCGCGGCGAATAATCTTGCAGTTACGGCACAGCTTTTTCACCGATGCACGAACTTTCATCACCAACTCCTCGAACCTTATGGGTACTCAGCGCAACATGCCGCTGCCGTAACCCTTCAGGTTGGCTTTCTTCATCAGGGATTCGTACTGGTGCGAAACGAGGTGCGATTGTACTTGGGACATGAAGTCCATCACAACCACGACCACGATCAGCAACGAGGTCCCGCCAAGGTAGAACGGAACGTTTGCTGCAACCACCAGGAACTGGGGCAACAGGCATACGGCCGTCATGTATAGAGCACCGAACATGGTCAAGCGGGTCAGAACGCCATCAATGTAGCGCGCAGACTGCTCACCTGGACGGATGCCCGGAATAAAGGCACCGGACTTCTTCAGGTTTTCCGCTACGTCTTTCGGATTGAACATCAACGCCGTATAGAAGAAGCAGAAGAAAATAATCCCTGCACTAAACAGCAGAATATTCAACGGCTGACCAGGAGCGATCGACTGCGAGATGTCCTGCAACCAGCCCATACCTTCAGACTGACCGAACCAGGCACCCAGCGAAGCCGGGAACAGCAAAATGCTGCTCGCGAAAATAGCCGGAATAACACCAGCCATGTTCACTTTCAGCGGCAAGTGGCTTGTCTGCGCAGCAAAAACCTTGCGGCCCTGCTGACGCTTGGCGTAGTGAACAGCGATACGACGCTGACCACGCTCAATGAACACCACAAAACCGATAATCGCTACTGCCAGCAAACCGATGGCAACCAAGGCGAAGATGTTGATATCACCCTGACGCGCAGACTCGAAAGACTGCCCGATTGCTCTCGGAAGACCGGCGACGATACCCGAAAAAATCAACATCGAGATACCGTTACCTACACCACGCTCAGTAATCTGCTCACCCAGCCACATCATGAACATCGCACCAGCCACAAAAGTGGATACCGCGACGAAATGGAAGCCAAAGTCACCAGTGAACGCAACGCCCTGCCCCGCCAGGCCAATGGACATGCCAATAGCCTGAACGAGAGCGAGGACGACGGTGCCGTAGCGGGTGTACTGGCTGATCTTGCGACGGCCAGCTTCACCTTCCTTCTTCAACTGCTCCAGCTGCGGGCTGACGGCGGTCATCAGTTGCATGATGATCGATGCCGAAATGTACGGCATGATCCCCAACGCAAAGATGCTCATCCGTTCCAGCGCACCGCCGGAGAACATGTTGAACAAGCTAAGAATGGTCCCCTCATTCTGTCGAAACAGGTCTGCGAGTCGGTCCGGGTTGATACCTGGAACCGGGATGTGTGCGCCTATTCGGTAGACGATAATCGCCAGGAACAGAAAACGCAGACGAGCCCAGAGTTCAGACATACCGCCTTTGCCGAGCGCAGAGAGAGCACCTTGCTTAGCCATTTATTCCTCGAACTTGCCGCCAGCTGCTTCGATAGCCGCACGCGCACCTTTGGTGGCGCCGATTCCCTTGCCGATAGTGACAGCGCGAGCCACTTCACCGGACAGCATGATTTTCACACGCTGTACGTTGACGTTGATCACGTTGGCATCTTTCAGGGACTGCACGGTGACGATGTCGCCTTCCACTTTAGCCAGCTCGGACAGACGCACTTCTGCGCGGTCCATGGCTTTCAGGGAAACGAAACCGAACTTCGGCAGGCGACGATGCAGCGGCTGTTGACCGCCTTCAAAGCCTGGAGCGATGGTGCCACCGGAACGGGAGGTCTGACCTTTGTGACCACGGCCACCAGTCTTACCCAAACCGCTACCGATACCACGGCCCGGACGATGCTTTTCGCGACGGGAACCCGGCGCTGGACTCAGATCATTGAGTTTCATCGATTAACCCTCGACACGCAGCATGTAGTAAGCCTTATTGATCATCCCGCGATTCTCGGGAGTATCCTGGACTTCTACAGTGTGACCGATGCGACGCAGACCCAGACCCTTAACGCACAATTTGTGGTTAGGGATGCGGCCGGTCATGCTTTTGATCAGCGTTACTTTAACGGTAGCCATGATCAGAAGATCTCCTTGACAGTCAGACCACGCTTGGCAGCGATGGACTCAGGAGATTGCATAGCCTTCAGACCCTTGAAAGTGGCGTGAACCACGTTTACCGGGTTAGTCGAGCCGTAGCACTTGGCCAGAACGTTCTGAACGCCAGCAACTTCGAGGACAGCACGCATAGCGCCGCCAGCGATGATACCGGTACCTTCAGAGGCAGGCTGCATGTACACCTTCGAAGCGCCGTGACCGGACTTCATTGCGTACTGCAGGGTGGTGCCGTTCAGGTCAACTTGAATCATGTTACGGCGAGCAGCTTCCATTGCCTTCTGGATCGCAGCAGGCACTTCACGTGACTTGCCACGGCCGAAGCCAACACGCCCTTTACCATCACCAACCACGGTCAACGCGGTGAAAGTGAAGATACGGCCGCCTTTAACGGTTTTGGCTACGCGGTTAACTTGAACCAGCTTCTCAATGTAGCCTTCGTCGCGCTTTTGGTCGTTATTTGACATAACTTAGAACTCCAGCCCAGCTTCACGAGCAGCATCAGCCAGCGCTTTAACGCGGCCGTGGTACTTGAAGCCAGAGCGGTCGAAAGCCACTTGCGAGACGCCAGCGGCCTTAGCACGCGTAGCGACCAGCTGGCCAACCTTTGTGGCCGCGTCGATGTTGCCAGTGGCGCCATCACGCAGTTCTTTATCCAAAGTCGAGGCACTTGCCAGGACTTTGTTGCCGTCGGCCGAGATGACCTGGGCGTAGATGTGCTGCGACGAGCGGAACACGCAGAGACGCACGACTTCGAGTTCGTGCATTTTCAGGCGTGCTTTGCGAGCGCGACGCAGTCGAGTAACTTTTTTGTCGGTCATTTGCTATGCCCTACTTCTTCTTGGCTTCTTTACGACGGACGACTTCGTCCGCGTAGCGCACACCTTTGCCTTTGTACGGCTCTGGTGGACGGAAGTCGCGGATCTCAGCGGCCACTTGACCTACCAGCTGCTTGTCGATGCCCTTGATCAGGATATCGGTCTGGCTAGGGGTCTCAGCGGTGATGCCTTCCGGCAGTTCGTAATCCACTGGGTGCGAGAAGCCAAGGGCAAGGTTCAGAACCGTGCCTTTTGCTTGCGCTTTGTAACCAACACCGACCAGCTGGAGCTTGCGCTCGAAGCCTTGGCTTACGCCTTGGACCATGTTGTTTACCAACGCACGCGTGGTACCGGCCATTGCGCGAGTTTGTTGATCGCCATTGCGAGCAGCGAAACGCAGCTCACCAGCTTCTTCAACAATCTCAACGGACGAATGGATGTTCAGTTCAAGAGTGCCCTTGGCACCCTTCACCGAAAGCTGTTGGCCTGCGAATTTTACTTCGACACCGGCTGGCAGCTTAACGGGGTTCTTAGCGACGCGAGACATGCTTATCCCCCCTTAGAACACAGTGCAAAGAACTTCGCCGCCGACACCGGCAGCGCGCGCAGCACGATCCGTCATCACACCTTTGTTGGTGGAGACGATAGACACGCCAAGACCGCCACGAACTTTCGGCAGATCTTCAACGGACTTGTACTGACGCAGGCCTGGACGACTAACGCGCTTCACTTCTTCGATAACCGGACGGCCTTCGAAGTACTTCAGCGAGATGGACAGCGACGGCTTAGCGTCGGTGGTGATCTGAAAATCCGCGATGTAACCTTCGTCCTTCAGGACTTTTGCTACAGCAGCCTTCAACGTGGAAGACGGCATGCTTACGACAGACTTTTCAGCCATCTGGGCATTACGGATTCGAGTTAGCATGTCCGCTAACGGGTCCTGCATACTCATGGGCTAGACGCTCCTAATACAGAAAAATTAGCCTTGCGGCTACTACTTGTCGCCGAGAACTTCCGGGCATGAAAAACACGGGCTCAGGCGAGCCGGTCATTCTAGACACACCCCAGAAATGAATCAAGCCCCAAAAGGGGCTTGATTCAGATTCAAGGCCACCGATGGTCAGGTTCTTGCGAACCCGAACATCGAGACTTTGACAGCAATTACCAGCTGGCTTTAACCAGACCTGGTACGTCACCACGCATTGCAGCTTCACGCAGCTTGTTACGGCCAAGGCCGAACTTGCGGTAAACGCCGTGCGGACGACCAGTCAGGCGGCAACGGTTACGCATGCGCGAAGCACTTGCGTCACGTGGTTGCTTCTGCAGAGCTACGGTAGCTTCCCAACGCGCTTCTGGACTTGCGTTCAGATCGACGATGATAGCTTTCAGCGCTGCACGCTTGGTGGCGTACTTGGCAACGGTGAGCTGACGTTTCAGCTCACGGTTTTTCATGCTCTTCTTGGCCATTTTCCTACTCCAATCAGTTGCGGAACGGGAATTTGAAAGCACGCAGCAGAGCGCGGCCTTCATCATCGTTCTTGGCAGTGGTGGTCAGGGTAATGTCCAGACCGCGGAGAGCATCGATCTTGTCGTAGTCGATTTCCGGGAAAATGATCTGCTCTTTCACGCCCATGCTGTAGTTACCACGACCATCGAAGGACTTGGCATTCAGGCCGCGGAAGTCGCGAACCCGAGGCAGGGAGATCGACAGCAGACGATCCAGGAACTCATACATACGCTCACGGCGCAGAGTCACCTTGACGCCGATCGGCCATCCTTCACGGACTTTGAAGCCAGCGATGGATTTACGAGCGTAGGTCACAACGACTTTTTGGCCGGTGATCTTTTCCAGGTCAGCAACAGCATGCTCGATGACTTTTTTGTCACCGACAGCTTCGCCCAGACCCATGTTCAGGGTGATTTTTGTAACGCGTGGAACTTCCATCACGTTCGAAAGCTTAAGTTCTTCCTTAAGTTTCGGTGCGATTTCCTTCCAGTAAATCTCTTTTAGTCGTGCCATGGTCTTCTACCTAGCAGTGTTCAAGCATCAACCGCTTTTTGGGTCGACTTGAAGACACGAATTTTCTTGCCGTCTTCTACTTTGAAACCAACGCGGTCAGCCTTGTTGGTTTCGCCGTTGAAAATGGCGACGTTAGAAGCGTCCAGTGGAGCTTCTTTTTCGACGATACCGCCTTGTACGCCCGACATCGGGTTAGGCTTGGTATGACGCTTAACCAGGTTCAGACCGCCAATAACCAGACGGTTATTTGCGAGAACCTTAAGCACCTTACCGCGCTTACCTTTGTCTTTGCCGGCGATCACGATGATCTCGTCGTCACGACGAATCTTTTGCATGTCGGATCTCCTTACAGCACTTCTGGGGCGAGCGAGACGATCTTCATGAACTTCTCAGTACGAAGTTCACGGGTCACTGGCCCAAAGATACGGGTGCCGATCGGCTCTTGCTTGTTGTTCAGAAGAACAGCAGCGTTGCCATCAAAGCGGATAATGGAGCCATCAGCACGACGTACGCCGTGACGAGTGCGGACCACAACAGCAGTCATCACTTGGCCTTTTTTCACTTTACCGCGAGGAATTGCTTCCTTCACGGTAACTTTGATGATGTCACCGATACCAGCGTAACGACGATGGGAGCCACCCAGCACCTTGATGCACATAACACGGCGAGCGCCGCTGTTATCGGCCACATCGAGCATGGATTGAGTCTGAATCATATAATTTCTCCGACCCCTAGTCCTTAGACTTCCACAGCGCGTTCGAGAACATCAACCAGCGCCCAAGACTTGGTCTTGGCCAAAGGACGAGTTTCACGAATAGTGACTTTGTCGCCGATGTGGCACTGATTGGTTTCGTCGTGCGCGTGCAGCTTAGTCGAACGCTTAACGTATTTACCGTAGATCGGGTGCTTTACGCGACGCTCGATCAGTACGGTGATGGTTTTGTCCATCTTGTCGCTGACAACACGGCCAGTCAGCGTACGGACAGTTTTTTCGGCTTCAGCCATGATCACTTACCTGCCTGCTGGTTGAGCACAGTCTTCACGCGAGCGATGTCACGCTTAACTTGCGAGAGCAGATGAGACTGCCCCAACTGGCCAGTTGCTTTCTGCATACGCAGATTGAACTGGTCGCGCAGCAAGCCGAGCAGTTGCTCGTTCAGCTGCTGTGCGGATTTTTCACGAAGTTCATTCGCTTTCATCACATCACCGTCCGTTTAACAAAGGCGGTGGCGAGCGGCAGCTTTGCAGCAGCCAGGGCAAAAGCCTCACGCGCCAGCTCTTCAGAAACACCCTCGATTTCATACAGGACTTTACCTGGCTGAATCTGGGCAACCCAGTACTCCACACTACCCTTACCTTTACCCATCCGAACTTCGAGTGGCTTCTTGGAAATAGGCTTGTCCGGGAATACACGGATCCAGATCTTGCCGCCACGTTTAACGTGACGGGTCAGAGCACGACGCGCTGACTCGATCTGACGAGCGGTGAGACGACCACGAGCTACAGACTTCAGCGCGAACTCGCCGAAGCTGACTTTGCTACCGCGCTGAGCCAGACCACGGTTGTGGCCTGTCATCTGCTTGCGGAACTTCGTACGCTTAGGTTGCAACATTTGGCGTACCCCTTACTTAGCAGCTTTTTTACGAGGCGCTGGTGCTTGTGGTTTCAGCTCTTCTTGGCGACCACCAATTACTTCGCCTTTGAAGATCCAAACCTTTACACCGATCACACCGTAAGTGGTGTGAGCTTCGTAGTTGGCATAGTCGATGTCGGCACGCAGGGTGTGCAATGGCACACGACCTTCGCGATACCATTCAGTACGTGCGATTTCAGCACCGCCGAGACGACCGCTCACTTGGATTTTGATGCCTTTGGCACCAATGCGCATGGCGTTCTGAACGGCGCGCTTCATAGCGCGACGGAACATTACACGACGCTCCAGCTGCTGAGCTACGCTCTGCGCAACCAGCATACCGTCGAGTTCCGGCTTGCGGATCTCTTCGATATTGATGTGCACAGGCACACCCATTTGCTTGGTCAGGTCCTGACGCAGTTTCTCAACATCTTCACCTTTCTTCCCGATAACGATACCTGGACGAGCGGTGTGGATGGTGATACGTGCAGTTTGGGCCGGACGATGGATATCGATACGGCTTACGGACGCGCTTTTTAGTTTGTCTTGGAGATACTCACGCACTTTCAGATCTGCGAACAAGTAGTCCGCATAAGTCCGACCGTCTGCGTACCAGACGGAGGTGTGCTCCTTGACGATTCCCAGGCGAATGCCAATGGGATGTACTTTCTGACCCATCTCTTCGACTCCGTTACTTGTCAGCAACCTTGACAGTGATATGGCAAGACCGCTTGACGATGCGATCAGCACGGCCTTTGGCACGTGGCATGATGCGCTTCAGCGAACGCCCTTCGTTGACGAAAACGGTGCTGACCTTAAGGTCATCAACGTCTGCGCCTTCGTTATGCTCGGCGTTGGCTACGGCCGACTCCAGCACTTTCTTCATGATCTCGGCGGCTTTCTTACTGCTGAAAGCCAACAAGTTGAGCGCTTCGCCCACCTTCTTCCCGCGGATCTGGTCGGCGACCAAGCGGGCTTTCTGGGCGGAGATTCGAGCGCCCGACAACTTAGCGGCTACTTCCATTTCCTTACCCCTTAACGCTTGGCTTTCTTGTCAGCCACGTGCCCGCGATAGTTGCGGGTACCGGCGAACTCGCCCAGTTTGTGGCCGACCATGTCTTCGTTAACGAGAACCGGGACGTGCTGACGACCGTTGTGTACTGCGATGGTCAGACCGACCATTTGTGGCAGGATCATCGAACGACGCGACCAAGTCTTAATTGGTTTGCGATCGTTCTTTTCCGCCGCCACTTCGATCTTCTTCAGTAGGTGAAGATCAATAAAAGGACCTTTTTTCAGAGAACGTGGCACTGTCGTATCCCTCTATTTACTTGCGACGACGGACGATCATTTTGTCGGTACGCTTATTACCACGAGTCTTCGCGCCCTTAGTCGGGAAGCCCCATGGCGATACCGGATGACGACCACCAGAGGTACGACCTTCACCACCACCATGTGGGTGGTCAACCGGGTTCATGGCAACACCACGAACGGTTGGGCGAACGCCACGCCAGCGCTTGGCACCAGCTTTACCCAGCGAACGCAGGCTGTGCTCGGAGTTCGAGACTTCGCCCAGGGTCGCACGGCATTCAGCCAGGACTTTACGCATTTCACCGGAACGCAGACGCAGGGTAACGTACACGCCTTCACGAGCGATCAACTGAGCCGAAGCACCAGCGGAACGAGCGATCTGTGCGCCTTTACCTGGCTTCAGTTCGATGCCGTGTACGGTAGAACCGACTGGAATGTTGCGCAGTTGCAGAGCGTTGCCTGGCTTGATTGGAGCCAGAGCGCCTGCGATCAGCTGGTCGCCAGCACTCACGCCTTTAGGGGCGATGATGTAGCGGCGCTCGCCGTCTGCGTAGCAGAGCAGTGCGATGTGAGCAGTACGGTTTGGATCGTATTCGATACGCTCGACAGTGGCGACGATGCCATCTTTGTCGTTGCGACGGAAATCGACCATACGATAATGCTGCTTATGACCACCACCGATGTGACGCGTGGTAATACGGCCATTGTTGTTACGACCACCAGTCTTCGATTTTTTCTCGAGCAGCGGTGCGTGAGGAGCGCCTTTATGCAGCTCCTGGTTGACCACCTTGACCACAAAACGGCGGCCAGGGGAAGTCGGTTTGCATTTAACGATTGCCATGATGCACCCCTTCCTTACTCAGCACTGCTGCTGAAATCGAGATCTTGGCCTGGCTGAAGGGAGATAACTGCCTTCTTCCAGTCATTACGCTTGCCCAGACCGCGAGCAGTGCGCTTGCTCTTACCCAGAACGTTCAGGGTAGTGACGCGCTCTACTTTCACGCTGAACAGGCTTTCGACGGCCTTCTTGATTTCCAGCTTGGTTGCATCAGTAGCAACCTTGAAAACGAACTGGCCTTTCTTGTCTGCCAGAACCGTAGCCTTCTCGGAAACGTGCGGGCCAAGCAGAACTTTAAATACGCGTTCCTGGTTCATCCCAGCAGCTCCTCGAATTTCTTCACGGCCGACACGGTGATCAACACCTTGTCGTATGCGATCAGACTAACTGGATCGGAACCTTGAACGTCACGTACATCAACGTGCGGCAGGTTACGAGCAGCCAGGTACAGGTTCTGATCAACAGCGTCCGACACGATCAAAACGTCGGTCAGGCTCATGTTGTTCAGCTTGCCCAGCAGATCTTTGGTTTTCGGAGTTTCAACAGCGAAATCCTGAACCACGACCAGACGATCAGTACGCACCAGCTCAGCAAGAATGGAGCGCATCGCTGCGCGATACATCTTCTTGTTCAGCTTCTGGGAGTGATCCTGTGGACGCGCTGCAAAAGTGGTACCGCCGCCACGCCAGATTGGGCTACGGATAGTACCGGCACGAGCACGGCCAGTACCTTTCTGACGCCATGGGCGCTTACCGCCACCACGAACGTCGGAACGGGTCTTTTGCTGCTTGGTACCTTGACGGCCGCCGGCCATGTAGGCCACGACTGCTTGGTGAACCAGCGTCTCGTTGAATTCGCCGCCAAATGTCAGTTCGGAAACTTCGATCGCTTGAGCGTCATTTACATTTAATTGCATGTCAGCTTCCCCTTAACCGCGAGCCTTGGCTGCTGGACGTACAACCAGGTTGCCGCCAGTAGCGCCAGGAACAGCACCCTTGACCAACAACAGATTGCGTTCAGCGTCCACGCGCACTACTTCCAGGGACTGCACGGTCACGCGCTCAGCGCCCATATGACCGGACATTTTTTTGCCCTTGAATACACGACCAGGAGTCTGGCACTGGCCGATAGAGCCTGGGACGCGGTGGGATACGGAGTTACCGTGGGTGTTATCTTGCCCGCGGAAATTCCAACGCTTGATCGTACCCTGAAAGCCCTTACCCTTGGACTGACCGGTTACATCAACCAGTTGACCAGCGGCGAAGATTTCAGCGTTGATCAGATCGCCAGCCTGGTACTCGCCTTCTTCAAGACGGAATTCCATGGTGGTGCGACCAGCGGCAACGTTCGCTTTAGCGAAGTGGCCAGCCTGAGCTGCTGTTACACGCGAAGCACGACGCTCGCCGACAGTGACTTGCACTGCACGATAGCCATCGGTCTCTTCAGTTTTGAACTGGGTGACGCGATTCGGTTCGATCTCAATGACCGTGACCGGAATGGAGACACCTTCTTCGGTGAAAATACGGGTCATACCGCATTTACGACCGACTACACCAATAGTCATGTTGTAAACCTCATGAGTGTACGGGGCTTTCACCCGCTATGGCCGCCCATTTCAGAGCGTTACACGACTAAGACCGAGTCTTAGCCGAGGCTGATCTGCACTTCCACACCGGCCGCAAGATCAAGCTTCATAAGAGCATCAACGGTTTTATCCGTTGGCTGGACGATGTCCAGAACGCGCTTATGAGTGCGGATTTCGTACTGGTCGCGCGCGTCTTTGTTGACGTGCGGAGAAACCAGAACGGTGAACCGCTCTTTACGGGTAGGCAGTGGAATTGGACCACGCACTTGAGCACCAGTACGTTTCGCGGTTTCCACGATTTCCTGGGTTGATTGGTCGATCAGGCGATGGTCAAAAGCCTTCAACCTGATACGGATTTGCTGATTTTGCATTGGATTTCAGACTCCGGCTGCTATTCCCACCGAGCGCAATACGCCCGTTAAAAGGAGGCGCAATTCTATAGACGCCCCAGATAGGTGTCAACCCAATAAAAAAGCCCCCGCTGAGCGGGGGCTTTCTCAAGTCAACAAGCAAACTCTATAAAAGAGATTACTCGATGATTTTGGCTACGACGCCAGCGCCGACGGTACGACCGCCTTCACGGATAGCGAAACGCAGACCATCTTCCATCGCGATGGTTTTGATCAGGGTAACAGTCATCTGAATGTTGTCACCTGGCATTACCATTTCAACGCCTTCTGGCAGCTCGCAGTTACCAGTCACGTCAGTAGTACGGAAGTAGAACTGTGGACGGTAGCCTTTGAAGAACGGAGTATGACGACCGCCTTCTTCCTTGCTCAGAACGTAAACTTCTGCGGTGAACTTGGTGTGCGGCTTAACGGTACCCGGCTTAACCAGAACCTGACCACGCTCAACGTCGTCACGCTTGGTGCCACGCAGCAGTACGCCGCAGTTCTCGCCAGCACGACCTTCGTCGAGCAGCTTGCGGAACATTTCAACACCGGTGCAAGTAGTCACGGTGGTGTCACGCAGACCAACGATTTCCAGAGGATCCTGAACACGAACGATACCGCGCTCGATACGACCAGTCACAACAGTACCGCGACCAGAGATCGAGAATACGTCTTCGATTGGCATCAGGAACGGCTTGTCGGTCAGACGTACTGGTTCTGGGATGTAGCTGTCCAGAGTTTCAACCAGCTTCTTGACGGCAGTGGTGCCCATCTCGTTGTCGTCTTTGCCTTCCAGAGCCATACGAGCCGAACCGATGATGATTGGAGTGTCATCGCCCGGGAAGTCGTAGGTGGACAGCAGGTCGCGAACTTCCATCTCAACCAGTTCCAGCAGCTCAGCGTCGTCTACCAGGTCAGCCTTGTTCAGGAAAACCACGATGTACGGAACGCCAACCTGACGGGACAGCAGGATGTGCTCACGGGTTTGAGGCATCGGACCATCAGCGGCCGAGCAAACCAGAATAGCGCCGTCCATTTGAGCAGCACCGGTGATCATGTTCTTCACATAGTCAGCGTGACCTGGGCAGTCAACGTGAGCGTAGTGACGGATCTTCGAGTTGTACTCAACGTGTGCGGTGTTGATGGTGATACCGCGAGCTTTCTCTTCCGGTGCGCTGTCGATCTTGTCGAAGTCAACGATTGCCGAACCGAAAACTTCGGAGCAAACGCGAGTCAGAGCAGCAGTCAGAGTGGTTTTACCGTGGTCAACGTGACCGATGGTGCCAACGTTGACGTGCGGTAGGGAACGATCAAATTTTTCTTTAGCCACGACAATTAACTCCTAGCCTAAAGGGGCTGAATCAGCCTTGTTTTTTGGTTACGGATTCGACGATGTGCGACGGAGCCGTATCGTATTTTTTGAATTCCATAGAGTAGCTTGCGCGACCCTGAGACATGGAACGAACGTCGGTCGCATAACCGAACATCTCACCCAGTGGAACCTCGGCACGGATAACCTTGCCGGACACTGTGTCTTCCATACCCTGGATCATGCCGCGACGACGGTTAAGGTCGCCCATCACATCACCCATATAGTCTTCAGGCGTAACAACCTCTACAGCCATGATCGGCTCAAGCAACTCACCACCGCCCTTCTGGGCCAGTTGCTTGGTCGCCATGGAGGCAGCCACTTTAAACGCCATCTCGTTGGAGTCGACGTCGTGGTAAGAACCATCGAACACGGTAGCCTTCAGGCCGATCAGCGGATAGCCGGCAACAACGCCGTTCTTCATCTGCTCTTCGATACCCTTCTGGATAGCCGGGATGTATTCCTTAGGAACCACACCACCTACTACTTCGTTCACGAATTGCAGACCTTCCTGACCTTCGTCAGCAGGAGCAAAACGGATCCAGCAGTGACCGAACTGACCACGACCGCCGGACTGACGAACGAACTTGCCTTCGATTTCACAGTTCTTCGTGATGCGCTCACGATACGAAACCTGAGGCTTGCCGATGTTGGCTTCGACGTTGAACTCACGGCGCATCCGGTCAACCAGGATGTCCAGGTGCAGCTCGCCCATGCCGGAGATGATCGTTTGACCAGTCTCTTCATCAGTTTTAACGCGGAAAGACGGGTCTTCCTGGGCCAGCTTGCCCAGTGCGATACCCATTTTTTCCTGGTCATCCTTGGTCTTAGGCTCTACGGCAACCGAAATAACCGGCTCCGGGAAGTCCATGCGAACCAGAATGATTGGCTTGTCAGCGTTGCAGAGGGTTTCACCAGTGGTGACGTCCTTCATGCCGATCAGGGCCGCGATGTCGCCAGCGCGTACTTCCTTGATCTCTTCACGGGCGTTTGCGTGCATTTGCACCATACGACCCACGCGCTCTTTTTTGCCTTTAACCGAGTTGATCACGCCGTCGCCGGAGGCCAACACGCCCGAGTAAACGCGGACGAAAGTCAAAGTACCCACGAATGGGTCGGTAGCGATCTTGAACGCCAGAGCCGAGAACGGCTCATTGTCGTCTGCATGACGCTCCATCTCTTCTTCCTCGTTATCAGGGTTGGTACCCTTGATAGCAGGAATGTCGGTTGGAGCAGGCAGGTAGTCGATAACGGCGTCGAGAACCAAGGGAACACCCTTGTTCTTGAAGGAGGAACCGCAAACAGCCAAGACGATCTCACCAGCGATAGTACGCTGACGCAGAGCAGCCTTGATTTCCACGTTGGTGAGCTCTTCACCTTCGAGGTACTTGTTCATCAGCTCTTCACTGGCTTCGGCAGCAGCCTCAACCATGTTGTTACGCCACTCGTCAGCCAGCTCCTGCAGTTCTGCAGGGATAGGCTTGCGAACAGGCACCATACCTTTGTCAGCATCGTTCCAGTACACAGCTTCCATGTTGATCAGATCGATCTGACCCTGGAAGTTGTCTTCGGAACCGATAGCCAACTGGATCGGCACCGGAGTGTGACCCAGACGTTGCTTGATCTGGCCGATCACGCGCAGGAAGTTGGCACCAGCACGGTCCATCTTGTTTACATAAACAAGACGTGGAACGCCGTATTTGTTGGCTTGACGCCATACGGTTTCCGACTGAGGCTCAACACCCGAAGTACCGCAGAACACAACGACAGCGCCGTCGAGTACGCGCAGGGAACGCTCAACTTCAATAGTGAAGTCAACGTGGCCCGGGGTATCGATTACGTTAAAGCGATGCTCGTCCTTGTACTGCTTCTCGGAACCTTTCCAGAAGGCGGTGATAGCAGCAGAAGTAATGGTAATACCACGCTCCTGCTCCTGCACCATCCAGTCTGTGGTCGCGGCGCCATCATGCACCTCGCCCATTTTGTGACTTTTGCCGGTGTAAAAAAGGACGCGCTCGGTGGTGGTGGTTTTGCCAGCATCCACGTGAGCGACGATACCGATGTTACGGTAGCGGCTAATCGGAGTAGTACGAGCCATAAAGCCCTCGCAAAATTAGTGAAGCTAAAATTAGAAGCGGTAGTGCGAGAAAGCTTTGTTAGCTTCAGCCATACGGTGCACGTCTTCACGCTTCTTAACAGCAGCACCTTTACCTTCAGCAGCATCCAGCAGTTCGCCAGCCAAACGCAGAGCCATAGACTTCTCGCCACGCTTACGTGCGAAGTCTACCAACCAGCGCATTGCCAGAGCGTTACGACGGGAAGGACGAACCTCGACCGGAACCTGGTAAGTAGCACCACCAACGCGGCGCGACTTCACTTCGACCAGCGGAGCGATGGCGTCGAGTGCTTTTTCGAAGAGTTCCAGGGGATCGGTGCCAGCCTTACGGGTCGCAACGGTTTCCAGGGCACCATAAACGATACGCTCGGCAACGGCTTTCTTGCCGCTTTCCATAACGTGGTTCATGAATTTGGCGAGGATCTGGCTTCCGTATTTCGGATCGTCCAGAATCTCACGCTTTGCTGCTACGCGACGTCTTGGCATGATAAGCCCTCAAGCGGTCTTCAGGTTAGCTCGGGACAGATCCAATGGATGCGTGCCCGACCTTACTCTTATCGACTCAATAAAATGAAAATCTGCAAAACGGCCGATTACTTCGGACGCTTGGTACCGTACTTCGAACGACCCTGGTTACGACCTTTAACGCCGGAAGTATCCAAGGAGCCGCGAACGGTGTGGTAACGAACACCTGGCAAGTCTTTTACACGACCGCCACGAATCAGTACCACGCTGTGCTCTTGCAGGTTGTGACCTTCACCACCGATGTACGAGGAAACCTCGAAACCGTTGGTCAGGCGCACACGGCATACTTTACGCAGTGCCGAGTTAGGTTTTTTCGGCGTAGTGGTGTACACACGGGTGCACACGCCACGACGTTGCGGGCAGTTCTGCAGCGCAGGTACGTCGGATTTCTCGACGATACGCTTACGCGGCTGACGTACCAGCTGGTTGATAGTTGCCATCTACTAGCTCCACTGTTGTCTTGCGACGCTATTGTCTTGCAAGAAAAGCAAAATGGCAGGAACGAATTCCCGCCAAATTTAGGGGATCAAGAGTCTAAAGAGGATCTTGTCCCCAGTCAAGGCAAGGCCCCGACCTCCCCGCCCCCCGAACCTCGACAAATTGTCTCGATTCGATGAACGGAGCGATCAGGGCCTTACGCTCATTTATCGCAGAACTCAGTTACCGCTCGAGTTCAGCGCTTCGGTCAGTGCAGCTTCCACTTCACTGGCGCTTACGCGCAACGGCTTGTCTGCTTCACGACGACGCTTGCGCTCGCTGTGATATGCCAGGCCGGTACCTGCCGGGATCAGACGACCCACGACAACGTTTTCTTTCAGGCCGCGCAGGTAATCGCGCTTGCCGGTGACTGCCGCTTCGGTCAGTACGCGGGTGGTTTCCTGGAAGGAAGCCGCCGAGATGAACGATTCGGTGGACAACGACGCCTTGGTGATACCCAGCAGAACGCGAGTGTACTTGGAGACGAACTTGTCTTCGCCGCCCAGACGCTCGTTCTCTACCAGTACGTGAGTCAGTTCCATCTGGTCGCCCTTGATGAAACTGGAATCGCCGGA
This sequence comes from Pseudomonas sp. MYb2, assembly GCF_002979955.1. NCBI lineage: Bacteria > Pseudomonadati > Pseudomonadota > Gammaproteobacteria > Pseudomonadales > Pseudomonadaceae > Pseudomonas > Pseudomonas sp. MYb2. The sequence goes on along the minus strand of NZ_PCQC01000021.1, from coordinate 15,678 downwards.
TTCAGCGATTTCAACTTTACGCAACATCTGACGCAGGATGGTCTCGATGTGCTTGTCGTTGATCTTCACGCCTTGCAGACGGTAAACGTCCTGGATCTCGTTAACGATGTACTTGGCCAGCGCGCTCACACCCAGCAGACGCAGGATGTCGTGCGGATCGCTCGGGCCGTCGGAGATAACTTCGCCGCGGTTGACCTGCTCACCCTCGAACACGTTCAGGTGACGCCACTTCGGAATCAGCTCTTCATACGGATCGCTACCATCGTTCGGGGTAATAACCAGACGGCGCTTGCCTTTGGTTTCTTTACCGAACGCGATGGTGCCGCTGACTTCAGCCAGAATCGACGCTTCTTTCGGACGACGAGCTTCGAACAAGTCGGCAACACGCGGCAGACCACCGGTGATGTCGCGGGTCTTCGAAGTTTCTTGCGGGATACGCGCGATAACATCACCGATCGCGATCTTCGCACCGTCCGCAACACCGACCAGGGCGTTGGCTGGCAGGAAGTACTGAGCGATAACGTCAGTGCCTGGCAGCAACAGATCCTTGCCGTTGTCGTCGACCATCTTCACTGCTGGACGGATTTCCTTGCCCGCAGCTGGACGATCTTTCGCGTCGAGTACTTCAATGTTGGTCATACCGGTCAATTCGTCAGTCTGACGCTTGATCGTGATGCCTTCTTCCATGCCCACGTAGGTCACGGTACCTTTCATTTCGGTAACGATCGGGTGAGTGTGCGGATCCCACTTGGCCACGATTGCGCCAGCGTCGACCTTGTCACCCTCTTTAACCGAAATCACAGCACCGTACGGCAGCTTGTAACGCTCGCGCTCACGACCGAAGTCATCAGCGATGGCCAGCTCACCGGAACGGGACACAGCCACCAGGTGACCATCCACTCGCTCAACGTGTTTCAGGTTGTGCAGACGGACGGTACCGCCATTCTTCACCTGAACGCTGTCGGCTGCGGAAGTACGGCTTGCCGCACCACCGATGTGGAACGTACGCATCGTCAGCTGGGTACCAGGCTCACCGATGGACTGGGCAGCGATAACGCCGACCGCTTCACCGATGTTCACCTGGTGACCACGAGCCAAGTCACGACCGTAGCACTTGGCGCAAATGCCATAGCGGGTTTCGCAGCTGATCGGCGAACGCACGATCACTTCGTCGATGCTGTTCAGCTCGATGAACTCGACCCACTTCTCGTCTACCAGAGTGCCGGCAGGAACGATAACGTCCTCGGTACCTGGCTTGAATACGTCACGGGCAATAACACGACCCAATACGCGTTCACCCAACGGCTCTACAACGTCACCGCCTTCAATGTGCGGAGTCATCAGCAGACCGTGTTCGGTGCCGCAATCGATCTCGGTTACAACCAGATCCTGCGCCACGTCTACCAGACGACGAGTCAAGTAACCGGAGTTCGCAGTTTTCAACGCGGTATCCGCCAGACCTTTACGAGCACCGTGAGTGGAGATGAAGTACTGAAGTACGCTCAAACCTTCACGGAAGTTCGCAGTAATCGGCGTTTCAATGATGGAACCGTCCGGCTTGGCCATCAGACCACGCATACCGGCCAGCTGACGAATCTGTGCTGCGGAACCCCGCGCACCCGAGTCAGCCATCATGTACATCGAGTTGAAAGACTCTTGATCGACTTCAACGCCGTGACGGTCGATAACCTTCTCTTTCGAGAGGTTGGCCATCATTGCCTTGGAAACTTCGTCGTTCGCTTTCGACCAAAGGTCGATCACTTTGTTGTACTTCTCGCCCTGGGTTACCAGGCCGGAGGCGTACTGGCTCTCGATCTCTTTCACTTCGTCGGTGGCAGCACCGATGATGCGGGCTTTCTCATCCGGGATAACGAAGTCGTTAACACCGATGGAAACGCCGGAGATGGTCGAGTAAGCGAAACCGGTGTACATCAACTGGTCAGCGAAGATCACGGTCTCTTTCAAACCAACCACGCGGTAGCACTGGTTGATCAGCTTGGAGATCGCCTTTTTCTTCATCGGCAGGTTGACGACGTCGTACGACAGACCTTTTGGCACAACCTGGAACAGCAGCGCACGGCCGACAGTGGTGTCGACGATACGGGTACCGCTCACGCTGTTGCCGTCACGGTCATTGACGGTTTCGTTGATACGAACCTTAACCTTGGCGTGCAGTGCGGCTTCGCCGGCACGGAACACACGGTCAACTTCCTGCAGATCCGCGAACACACGGCCTTCGCCTTTGGCGTTGATCGCTTCACGAGTCATGTAGTACAGACCCAATACAACGTCCTGCGACGGAACGATGATTGGCTCACCGTTGGCTGGCGACAGAATGTTGTTGGTCGACATCATCAACGCGCGCGCTTCCAACTGGGCTTCCAGTGTCAGCGGTACGTGCACGGCCATTTGGTCGCCGTCGAAGTCGGCGTTGTACGCGGCGCAGACCAGCGGGTGCAGCTGGATAGCCTTACCTTCGATCAGTACCGGTTCAAACGCCTGGATACCCAGACGGTGAAGGGTCGGTGCACGGTTGAGAAGAACCGGGTGTTCGCGAATCACTTCAGCGAGAACGTCCCAAACCTCTGGCAGTTCGCGCTCGACCATTTTCTTGGCCGCTTTGATGGTGGTCGCGAGACCACGCATTTCCAGCTTGCCGAAAATGAACGGTTTGAACAGCTCGAGAGCCATCTTCTTCGGCAGACCGCACTGGTGCAGACGCAGGGTCGGGCCTACGGTAATTACCGAACGACCGGAGTAGTCAACACGCTTACCGAGCAAGTTCTGACGGAAACGACCTTGCTTACCCTTGATCATGTCGGCCAGGGATTTCAGAGGACGCTTGTTCGAACCGGTGATAGCGCGGCCACGACGACCGTTGTCGAGCAGAGCATCGACAGCTTCCTGCAACATACGCTTTTCGTTGCGCACGATGATGTCCGGAGCGGACAGATCCAGCAGGCGCTTCAAACGGTTGTTACGGTTGATCACTCGACGATACAGATCGTTGAGGTCGGAAGTCGCGAAGCGACCGCCGTCCAGCGGGACCAGTGGACGCAGATCTGGCGGCAGAACCGGCAGAACGGTCAGCACCATCCACTCCGGCAGGTTGCCGGAACCCTGGAAGGCTTCCATCAACTTCAGACGCTTGGACAGCTTCTTGATCTTGGTTTCGGAGTTGGTTTGCGGAATTTCTTCGCGCAGACGGCCAATCTCGTGTTCCAGGTCGATAGCGTGCAGCAGTTCACGGACAGCTTCAGCACCCATGCGGGCGTCGAAGTCGTCACCGAACTCTTCCAGCGCTTCGAAGTACTGCTCGTCGTTCAGCAGCTGACCTTTTTCAAGGGTGGTCATGCCTGGATCGATAACGACATAGCTCTCGAAGTAGAGAACGCGTTCGATATCACGCAGGGTCATGTCCATCAGCAAGCCGATACGGGACGGCAGCGATTTCAGGAACCAGATGTGGGCAACTGGCGAAGCCAGTTCGATGTGCGCCATGCGCTCACGACGAACCTTGGCCAGTGCAACTTCAACGCCGCACTTCTCGCAGATCACACCACGGTGCTTCAAGCGCTTGTACTTACCGCACAGGCACTCGTAATCCTTTACCGGGCCAAAGATCTTGGCGCAGAACAGGCCGTCACGCTCAGGTTTGAACGTACGGTAGTTGATGGTTTCCGGCTTTTTAACTTCACCGAACGACCATGAGCGGATCATCTCAGGCGAGGCCAATCCGATACGGATGGCGTCGAACTCTTCGACTTGACCCTGGTTTTTCAGCAAATTCAGTAGGTCTTTCAAGGCCTTTCCTCCTGGCGGAGCAGAGAGCGGGCAATCCTGCCCCGCTCTCGATTCGCGTCACGTGTTATTCGGTTTCCAGATCGATATCGATGCCGAGGGAACGAATTTCCTTGATCAACACGTTGAAGGACTCGGGCATGCCCGGCTCCATACGGTGATCGCCATCCACGATGTTTTTGTACATCTTGGTACGGCCGTTCACATCGTCCGACTTCACTGTGAGCATTTCTTGCAGAGTGTAAGCAGCACCGTATGCTTCCAGTGCCCAGACCTCCATCTCCCCGAAACGCTGACCACCGAACTGCGCCTTACCACCCAGCGGCTGCTGGGTAACCAGGCTGTACGAACCGGTAGAACGCGCGTGCATCTTGTCGTCTACCAAGTGGTTCAGCTTCAGCATGTACATGTAGCCAACGGTAACTGGACGCTCGAACTTGTTGCCGGTACGGCCGTCAGTCAGCTGCATCTGGCCGCTTTCCGGCAGGTCTGCCAGTTTCAGCATGGCCTTGATTTCGCTTTCCTTGGCGCCGTCGAACACTGGGGTGGCCATTGGAACACCGCCACGCAGGTTCTTCGCCAGATCCAGGATTTCCTGATCGGAGAAGCTGTCCAGATCTTCGTTGCGACCGCCGATCTGGTTGTAGATCTCGTCCAGGAAGGTGCGCAGCTCAGCAACTTTACGCTGCTCTTCGACCATCCGGTTGATCTTCTCGCCCAGACCTTTGGCCGCGAGGCCCAGGTGGGTTTCAAGGATCTGACCAACGTTCATACGCGAAGGTACGCCCAGTGGGTTGAGAACGACGTCGACCGGGGTGCCATTGGCATCGTGCGGCATGTCTTCAACCGGCATGATCACGGAGACCACACCTTTGTTACCGTGACGACCGGCCATCTTGTCGCCCGGCTGGATGCGACGACGGATTGCCAGGTAAACCTTGACGATTTTCAGCACGCCTGGAGCCAGGTCATCGCCCTGCTGCAGTTTGCGCTTCTTGTCTTCGAACTTGTCGTCCAGCAGACGGCGACGATCAACGATATAGGCCTGAGCCTTCTCGAGCTGCTCGTTCAGAGCATCTTCAGCCATGCGCAGTTTGAACCACTGACCATGCTCAAGACCGTCGAGAACTTCGTCGGTGATGTCCTGACCTTTCTTCAGACCAGCGCCGCCTTCAGCCTTGTGGCCTACCAGAGCAGAGCGCAGACGTTCGAAAGTAGCGCCTTCAACGATACGGAACTCTTCGTTCAGATCCTTGCGGATCTCGTCCAGCTGGGACTTCTCGATCGACAGTGCACGAGCATCACGCTCAACGCCGTCGCGGGTGAAGACCTGTACGTCGATGACAGTACCTTTGGTACCGGTAGGTACACGCAGGGAGGTGTCTTTAACGTCGCTGGCTTTTTCACCGAAGATTGCGCGCAGCAGTTTTTCTTCCGGAGTCAGTTGGGTCTCGCCTTTCGGAGTGACCTTACCGACCAGGATGTCGCCTGCGCCGACTTCAGCACCTACGTAAACGATACCGGCTTCGTCCAGTTTGTTCAGTGCAGCTTCACCCACGTTCGGGATGTCTGCAGTGATCTCTTCAGGCCCAAGCTTGGTGTCACGCGCCACACAGGTCAGTTCCTGAATGTGGATCGTGGTGAAACGGTCTTCCTGAACCACACGCTCGGACAGGCAGATGGAGTCTTCGAAGTTGAAGCCGTTCCATGCCATGAACGCGATGCGCATGTTCTGACCCAGCGCCAGTTCACCCATGTCGGTGGACGGGCCGTCGGCCATGATGTCACTACGCTGAACGCGATCACCCTTGCTCACCAGCGGACGCTGGTTGATGCAGGTGTTCTGGTTCGAGCGGGTGTATTTGGTCAGGTTGTAGATGTCGACACCAGCTTCGCCGGTTTCAACTTCGTCATCAGCAACACGAACCACGATACGGCTGGCGTCGACGGAGTCGATCACGCCGCCACGACGAGCCACGACGCAAACGCCGGAGTCACGGGCTACGTTACGCTCCATGCCGGTACCTACCAGCGGCTTGTCAGCACGCAGGGTCGGTACAGCTTGACGCTGCATGTTCGAACCCATCAACGCACGGTTGGCGTCGTCGTGCTCGAGGAACGGAATCAGCGACGCCGCAACCGAAACTACCTGCTTCGGCGAAACGTCCATCAGGGTGACTTCTTCAGGCGCCTTGACGGTGAATTCGTTCAGGTGACGTACGGCTACCAGTTCGTCGATCAGGACTTTCTGGTCATTCATGGTCGCCGAAGCCTGCGCGATCACGTGATCGGCTTCTTCAATGGCGGACAGGAACACGATCTCGTCGGTGACCACACCCTCTTTCACCACGCGGTACGGGCTTTCCAGGAAGCCGTACTGGTTGGTGCGAGCGTACGCAGCCAGGGAGTTGATCAGGCCGATGTTCGGACCTTCCGGCGTTTCAATCGGGCATACGCGACCGTAGTGAGTCGGGTGTACGTCACGAACTTCAAAGCCTGCGCGCTCACGAGTCAAACCGCCAGGGCCGAGTGCAGAAACACGACGCTTGTGGGTGATCTCGGACAGCGGGTTGTTCTGGTCCATGAACTGCGAGAGCTGACTGGAACCGAAGAACTCTTTCACCGCCGCAGCCACTGGCTTGGCGTTGATCAGGTCTTGCGGCATCAGGCCTTCGCTTTCAGCCATCGACAGACGCTCTTTGACCGCACGCTCAACACGTACCAGGCCAACGCGGAACTGGTTCTCGGCCATTTCGCCTACGCAGCGAACACGACGGTTACCCAAGTGGTCGATGTCATCGACGATGCCTTTACCGTTACGGATGTCGACCAGAGTCTTCAGTACCGCGACGATGTCTTCCTTGCACAGCACGCCCGAACCTTCGATCTCGGTACGACCGATACGACGGTTGAACTTCATCCGGCCGACCGCAGACAGGTCATAGCGCTCAGGGCTGAAGAACAGGTTGTTGAACAGGGTTTCGGCAGCGTCCTTGGTTGGCGGCTCGCCTGGACGCATCATGCGATAGATCTCGACCAGCGCTTCCAATTGGTTGCTGGTGGAGTCGATCTTCAGCGTGTCGGAAACGAACGGACCGCAGTCGATGTCGTTGGTGTACAGAGTTTCGATGCGAACAACGCCGGACTTGGCAATTTTTGCCAGGACCTCGGTGTTCAGCTCGGTGTTGCACTCTGCCAGGATTTCGCCGGTAGCCGGGTGCACGATGACCTTGGCGGTAGTACGGCCCAGGACGTAGTCCAGAGGTACTTCCAGAGTCTTGATACCGGCTTTTTCGATCTGGTTGATGTGGCGCGCGGTAATACGGCGGCCCGCTTCAACAATGACCTTGCCCTTCTCGTCCTGAATGTCCAGAACCGCAATTTCACCACGCAGACGCGAAGCAATCAGTTCCAGGCTGAGGGTTTCGCCGCTCAGGTGGAAAACGTTGGTGGTGTAGAAAGCGTCCAGCACTTCTTCAGTGGTGTAGCCGAGCGCGCGCAGCAGTACCGATGCCGGCAGCTTGCGACGACGGTCGATACGCACGAACACGCAGTCTTTCGGGTCGAACTCGAAGTCCAGCCACGAACCGCGGTAAGGAATGATGCGCGCGGAGTACAGCAGTTTGCCGGAGCTATGCGTCTTGCCGCGGTCGTGGTCAAAGAACACGCCCGGGGAACGGTGCAGCTGGGAAACGATTACACGCTCGGTACCGTTGATTACGAAGGTACCGTTCTCAGTCATCAGGGGGATTTCACCCATGTAGACTTCTTGCTCTTTGATGTCCTTGATCGCTTTGTTCGACGATTCTTTGTCGAAAATGATCAGGCGCACTTTTACCCGCAAAGGTACGGCGAAAGTTACACCGCGCAATACGCATTCTTTGACATCAAATGCCGGTTCGCCCAAGCGATAACCGACGTACTCCAGCGCAGCATTGCCGGAGTAGCTGATGATCGGGAAAACGGATTTGAAGGCCGCATGCAGGCCCACGTCGCGGAACTGATCTTTAGTCGCTCCCGCTTGCAAGAATTCACGATACGAATCCAGCTGGATGGCCAGGAGGTAAGGCACATCCATGACGTCCGGCAACTTGCTAAAGTCCTTGCGGATACGTTTTTTCTCAGTATATGAGTAAGCCATCAGCGTTCCCCAGCTTGGTCACCTGCTTGTTTGGCCCCTCCCGACGGGAGCAGCCAGAAAATCGTGCAAACCCCATGGTTTGCGCCACCGCATCGGGTGGTTACAGCGCCTTTATCAGCACCGACCCAGTCGGCTGCCAATAACGGAAAAAGGCCGGTGGCAAGAGCCACCAGCCATCAGCCTGTCGCTTGACGCTCGGGCTGGAGGAGCAAAGTCGATACTTATTTCAGCTCGACTTTAGCGCCTGCTTCTTCCAGCTTCTTCTTGGCGTCTTCAGCAGCTTCTTTCGAAACGCCTTCAGCTACAACCTGAGGAGCGCCGTCTACTTTCTCTTTGGCTTCTTTCAGGCCCAGACCGGTCAGTTCACGAACTGCCTTGATCACGTTAACCTTCTTCTCGCCGGCTTCCAGCAGAACAACGTTGAACTCGGTTTGCTCTTCAACAACAGCGGCAGCAGCAGCTGGACCAGCCGAAGCAGCGGCAGCGGATACGCCGAACTTCTCTTCCATTGCCTTGATCAGCTCAACGATTTCCAGAACCGATTTTTCGCCGATTGCGTCGATGATTTGTTCGTTAGTCAGAGACATGACTTATTTCCTGAATTGGGGGATAGCCTGGAGGCCATCGAAATAAACAAAAATACGCGAGAGAGGAAACGCTCAGCCTCAGGCTGCAGCAGCTTCTTTCTGGTCGCGAAGTGCCGCCAGAGTACGAGCCAATTTGCTGGTAGCGCCTTGAATCACGCTCATCAGCTGGGAAATTGCTTCGTCACGGGTCGGCAGGCTTGCCAGAACGTCGATCTGATTAGCTGCGAGGAACTTGCCCTCGAACGCAGCTGCCTTGATCTCGAACTTGTCCTGACCTTTAGCGAACTCTTTGAACAGACGAGCAGCAGCGCCCGGGTGTTCGTTGGAGAATGCGATCAAGGTCGGGCCGGTGAACACGTCGTTGAGAACACTGTATTCAGTGTCAGCAACAGCGCGCTTGAGCAGGGTGTTACGTACAACACGTACGTAAACGCCAGCTTCACGAGCCTCTTTACGGAGTCCGGTCATTGCGCCTACTGTTACGCCACGTGCATCAACCACGACAGCGGACAGAGCGACTTTGGCAGCCTCGTTGACTTCAGCGACGATGGCCTTCTTGTCTTCGAGATTAATTGCCACGGGTTTAACTCCTGCTTGTTACCGTTTCATTCGATCGGAACCGAATGTCGTTTTGGTGTCTGATTCGGTAAGGAACCGGGAGCACCATCTGCGTAGGCTGATGGTTTAAGACTTGCGTCGCCTACGGTCTTGGATAGCCCCCGCCAGGCAGGGACCCCAATCTTTCAATTGGCGCGAAAACAATCGCGCCAACCTTTGTCTTACGCGTCCAGCGAGCTCTGGTCGATAACCAGACCTGGGCCCATAGTGGTGCTCAGGGTAACGCGCTTGACGTAAATACCTTTCGAGGAAGCTGGCTTGATACGCTTCAGATCAGCGATCAGGGCTTCAACGTTTTCCTTCAGTTTGACGGCGTCGAAGCCCATCTTGCCAACGGAAGTGTGAATGATGCCGTTTTTGTCGGTGCGATAACGAACCTGACCAGCTTTAGCGTTTTTAACCGCGGTAGCTACGTCTGGAGTTACGGTACCAACCTTAGGGTTAGGCATCAGACCACGTGGGCCGAGGATCTGACCCAGCTGACCTACAACGCGCATGGCATCCGGGGATGCGATCACTACGTCATAGTTCAGGTCGCCGCCTTTCATTTCGGCAGCCAGGTCGTCCATACCTACGCGATCAGCGCCGGCAGCCAGAGCGGCTTCAGCAGCCGGACCCTGGGTGAACACAGCAACGCGAACAGTCTTGCCAGTGCCGTGCGGCAGCACAGTAGCGCTACGAACGACCTGGTCGGATTTACGCGGGTCTACACCCAGATTTACAGCAACGTCGAACGACTCGCTGAACTTGACAGTCGACAGCTCAGCCAGCAGGGCAGCAGCGTCTACAATATTGTAGGCCTTGCCTGCTTCGATTTTGCCGGCGATAGCCTTTTGACGCTTGGTCAGCTTAGCCATTACACACCCTCCACGTTAAGGCCCATGCTACGAGCAGAACCGGCGATAGTACGCACGGCTGCATCCATATCAGCTGCAGTCAGATCCGCGTTTTTGGTTTTCGCGATTTCTTCCAGCTGAGCACGGGTAACAGTGCCAACCTTAACGGTGTTCGGACGAGCGGAACCGCTGGTCAGACCGGCCGCCTTCTTCAGCAGAACCGAAGCAGGGGTGGATTTGGTTTCAAAAGTGAAGCTACGGTCGCTGTAGACAGTGATGATCACTGGAGTCGGCAGACCTGCTTCAAGACCCTGAGTACGGGCGTTGAAAGCCTTGCAGAATTCCATGATGTTCACGCCGTGCTGACCCAGAGCAGGACCAACAGGTGGGCTTGGGTTAGCCTGAGCGGCCTTCACTTGCAGCTTGATGTAAGCGGTAATTTTCTTGGCCATGAGGCACTCCAATTACGGGTTCGAACGCCTCGAAAGGCTCCCCGGTTACTTGCGCGTTTATCCCAGTGACGACAAAACCCCACAGCCTAGGGCTGCGGGGTTGGGATGCTTGTCCAGTTAGACCTTTTCGACCTGACTGAACTCCAACTCTACCGGGGTAGAGCGACCGAAAATGAGCACTGCCACTTGGATCCGGCTCTTTTCGTAGTTAACTTCTTCAACGACGCCATTGAAATCAGCAAATGGACCATCATTGACTCGCACCGTTTCACCTGGCTCGAAGAGAGTCTTCGGCTTAGGCTTGTCGCTACCATCAGCAACACGACGCAGAATTGCTTCCGCCTCTTTATCGGTGATTGGCGCAGGCTTATCAGCAGTACCGCCGATAAAACCCATCACCCGAGGAGTATCCTTGACCAAGTGCCAAGTACCCTCATTCATATCCATCTGAACCAGCACATAGCCTGGAAAGAACTTTCGTTCGCTTTTGCGTTTCTGGCCATTACGCATTTCAACCACTTCTTCAGTGGGAACCAGAATCTCGCCGAAGCCATCTTCCATGCCAGCCAGCTTTACGCGCTCGACGAGCGAGCGCATTACATGCTTCTCGTAACCCGAGTAAGCATGCACAACGTACCAACGCTTAGCCACGGGACACCCTTAGCCGACAATCAAGGAAACAAGCCAGCCGAGCAGGGAATCAAGACCCCACAACAGCAACGCCATAACCAGAACAACAGCCACCACGATAAGGGTGGTCTGCGTGGTTTCTTGGCGAGTTGGCCACACGACTTTACGAATTTCGGTGCGAGCTTCCTTAACCAGTACAAAGAAAGACTTGCCCTTCGCCGTTTGCAAGCCTACAAAGGCAGCTACAGCAGCAATGACAAGCAATGCGAGTACACGGTACAGGATCGGCGAAGCAGAGTAATACTGATTGCCAACAACGCCAACAACCACCAAAGCGACTACTACAAGCCACTTGAGCAGATCGAAGCGAGAGCCTTGAGCTTCAGCTTTAGGAGTCATCTATGAAGATCCTGTGAAAAGAAAGCCAGACACACGAAGTGAATCTGGCAGGTCAGGAGGGAATCGAACCCCCAACCTACGGTTTTGGAGACCGTCGCTCTGCCAATTGAGCTACTGACCTAAAACAAAATCAGGCCGACCATTATGCCGGCCCGAAAAAGACATTACAACAACTTACTCGATGATTTTAGCTACGACGCCAGCGCCGACGGTACGACCGCCTTCACGGATAGCGAAACGCAGACCATCTTCCATCGCGATGGTTTTGATCAGGGTAACAGTCATCTGAATGTTGTCACCTGGCATTACCATTTCAACGCCTTCTGGCAGCTCGCAGTTACCAGTCACGTCAGTAGTACGGAAGTAGAACTGTGGACGGTAGCCTTTGAAGAACGGAGTATGACGACCGCCTTCTTCCTTGCTCAGAACGTAAACTTCTGCGGTGAACTTGGTGTGCGGCTTAACGGTACCCGGCTTAACCAGAACCTGACCACGCTCAACGTCGTCACGCTTGGTGCCACGCAGCAGTACGCCGCAGTTCTCGCCAGCACGACCTTCGTCGAGCAGCTTGCGGAACATTTCAACACCAGTGCAAGTAGTCACGGTGGTGTCACGCAGACCAACAATTTCCAGAGGATCCTGAACGCGAACGATACCGCGCTCGATACGACCAGTCACAACAGTACCGCGACCAGAGATCGAGAACACGTCTTCGATTGGCATCAGGAACGGCTTGTCGGTCAGACGTACTGGTTCTGGGATGTAGCTGTCCAGAGTTTCAACCAGCTTCTTGACGGCAGTGGTGCCCATCTCGTTGTCGTCTTTGCCTTCCAGAGCCATACGAGCCGAACCGATGATGATTGGAGTGTCATCGCCCGGGAAGTCGTAGGTGGACAGCAGGTCGCGAACCTCCATCTCAACCAGTTCCAGCAGCTCAGCGTCGTCTACCAGGTCAGCCTTGTTCAGGAAAACCACGATGTACGGAACGCCAACCTGACGGGACAGCAGGATGTGCTCACGGGTTTGAGGCATCGGACCATCAGCGGCCGAGCAAACCAGAATAGCGCCGTCCATTTGAGCAGCACCGGTGATCATGTTCTTCACATAGTCAGCGTGACCTGGGCAGTCAACGTGAGCGTAGTGACGGATCTTCGAGTTGTACTCAACGTGTGCGGTATTGATGGTAATGCCGCGTGCTTTTTCTTCCGGAGCGCTGTCGATCTTGTCGAAGTCAACGATTGCCGAACCGAAAACCTCGGAGCAAACGCGAGTCAGAGCAGCAGTCAAAGTGGTTTTACCGTGGTCAACGTGACCAATGGTCCCAACGTTGACGTGCGGCAGGGAACGATCAAATTTTTCCTTAGCCATCGATATCACCCTTAACAGAAGAATTGAGCAAACAACATTAGCCATTAAAACAAAGGCAGATATTTTCATATCTGCCTTGTTATATGGAGCTCTTGAGCGGATTTGAACCGCTGACCTCACCCTTACCAAGGGTGTGCTCTACCAACTGAGCTACAAGAGCGAAACACTTTGCACAACCTGCAAACTTGGAGCGGGTAGCGGGAATCGAACCCGCATCATCAGCTTGGAAGGCTGAGGTTCTACCACTAAACTATACCCGCGGAGCCTGCAGCTCACGCTTAAATCTGGTGGAGGGAGAAGGATTCGAACCTTCGAAGTCGTAGACGTCAGATTTACAGTCTGATCCCTTTGGCCGCTCGGGAACCCCTCCTAATCAGGCCGGCATTCTATATCATGCCAAGCCCCTGTCAAGCATTTTCTCATTTAAAAACCTGAGCTTAGCTGCATTGACACCGCTTCACTTTGAAACCCCGTCTGGGTCTTCACTGTGGAGCGGGCGCCATTCTATGCAAACTATTCGGCAGGTGCAACCCCCTCACACAGCATTATTTTATGTTTTAACTCATTGAATTCCTTGGAAAGGTTTTGCAATTGCACACTCCCCAACAAACGCTGGCTCTCAGGCGCAACAGACAGCCAATAACCCGCCCCCAAAGCCCCCTTCGACGAGGACTGCCCATTAACCCCCATTTCAGCCAAACGCTGCTGAAGAGCTGAAATCGACTCCTGTCGAGTAAAGCCCCCGAGAAAGAGGCACTCTTGGCGCCGCGCCCCCTGCACCTCCCGTACATCACCGGTCGTCTCACTCAGTAGGCGAATATCCTGCTGCGAACCCCGATACAAACTAAGAGGCGTCACATCCTTTGCCCGCAAGGGCGCCTCCTGCTGATGCCAGACATAATAGAAAACATTGAGAACCAGAAGCAGGAGGAACAACCAACGCATACAAACCTCAGGACAAAGGACAAGCCATAGCCAGCCCCACAAACACCAGGTCCGGAACGATTCTGGCCTCAGGAACAACACCTGCAACCAGATCAGCATCACCACCGGTTATAAAGACAGCGAAGTCAGCCCCCCAATAGGAGCGCGCCATTTCCAGCTGCGTCAATACGAAGCCTCGCAACATCAATGAACACCCACGCTCTACCGCCTCAACGGTAGTCCGCCCCGGCGCGTTACTGGACAGCGCCCGTTCAGCAGCCAAATCCCCATAACGAATCTTTCGGGTATGAGTACGCAACTGGTTTCGCATCAGCGGCATTCCAGGACAAATAAAGCCGCCCAGATGCTCGCCATCAGCCGCGATAAAATCAGCAGTTACCGCCGTACCGAAATCCAGTACCAGGCAAGCACTTCCCGAAGACAGGTGAAACCCACCCAGCATCGCCAGCCATCGATCAAGCCCAAGGCGCTCATAGTCTTCGTAACCATTTCTAACGCCTGACATTTCGCGAGCAGATTTCGCGCACACCACCGAAATACCGAATTCCCGCTCAATAATTTCGATCAGAGCGCCGGTTTCTTCACTGGTCCTTACACTGACCAGTCGACATTTACGCAGACAAAGCCGGTCAAACGCCCGCAAACTCTCAAGCAGCGCCAAATCAGAGTCGACGACCCCTTCCGAGACCAGGCCGCCGACCGTGGCATTCAGCACGCGCCATTTTATAAAGCTGTTTCCGCAGTCGAGCTCAAGAATCATCACGCAACCTCAGGCTGAGCTCACCACCACTAAATACTCTTTCCACGCCGTTCACCCTCAAGCGCAGAGCACCTTGATTATCAATTCCGAGCACCACACCATCTATGTGACTGGCACCGGCAATCAACGATACCGATCGCTCCTGCCACAAGTGATTCGCCTCCCATTCCGCCCGAAGGACCGAAAAACCACTCACCTGATGACACCGAATGTAGGCGTCCAACTGATTACTCAGCTCAGCCACCAAAGCATTACGATCGCAGCTACTGCCAGACTCAAGTCGAATAGATGTCCACTGCTGATCGACCTCATCAGCAACCTGCATATTCACATTGATACCGATACCCAGCACCACATGACAGACATCGGCGGGGTCGCCAACGAGTTCAAGCAGAATGCCGGCAATTTTCTTGTTACCCACCAGAACATCATTGGGCCATTTCAAACCGGCATTTACCACGCCAAATCTTCGCAGCGCCTGCATCACAGCCAACCCTACAACAAGACTCAACCCTTCGAGCTGGCGCATTCCACCATCGATTCGAAGGACAAGGCTGTAATATAGATTTTCAGCAAACGGACTGACCCACTTACGACCTCTGCGGCCGCGGCCAGAAACTTGCCGCTCTGCAAGCACCAAAAACGGCGCCAGACTGCCTTGACCAATAGAACGCAATGCTTCGGCATTAGTCGAGTCGACCGAATCCAGAACGGTCACCGGCCAATCCGGTGCCATTGTCGATATCTTTAGAGAGTCGAGCAGCATTAATGGCGATGCCAGTTGATAGCCCCGCCCCCGGACTTTATGGATAGACAAACCCAGCTCAGCCTCTAGATGCTGAAGCTGCTTCCATACTGCACTTCGACTTATTCCCAGGGCCTCGCCCAGATCCTGACCAGAATGGAAACGCCCATCCTTCAGAAGATTCAACAACGTCAGCATGCAGGTCTCGCCTCACAATGAGGCCCGAATAATAGCCATGCCCCGCGCCGTTGCATAGAAATCAAGCAAGCGCTTTTCTAACGAGCAAAACAAAACCCCAACTGCTTTCGCAATTGGGGTTTCGGAATTTAATCTTGACGATGACCTACTCTCACATGGGGAAACCCCACACTACCATCGGCGATGCATCGTTTCACT